>CAZYTR010000001.1:0-3788 GCA_964650365.1 uncultured Alcaligenaceae bacterium
TCTGGGTGACCAGCGAGTTGGGAAAGGGATCGACCTTTACATTCACATTGCCGGAGCAAGCATGGCCGAAGAGCTGATTCTCATCATCGAAGACAACGAGAAGAACCGGAAACTGATGCGGGATGTTCTGCAGTTCCATGGTTATCGGACAGTCGAGAGCGAAACCGCCGAGGACGGTCTGCGCCTGGCCGCAACACTCGCGCCGGCGCTCATTCTCATGGACATCCATCTGCCCGGAATGAATGGAATCGAGGCGCTCGGTGCGCTGCGCGCCGATGCGGTGACGCGAGGCATTCCGGTCATGGCCGTGACCGCCTCAGTGATGCCGCAGGACCGCCAGATGGTGACCACTGCAGGTTTTGACGGCTACCAGTCCAAGCCTATCAACGTGAAGGAATTCGTGGCGGCGACCAAGAAATTACTCGACCGCCCGCATAAGGCGGGCAAGTCGCAGTGAATCCGGCAAAGATTCTCGTCGTGGACGACACGCCCAGAAACGTCAAGCTTCTGGCGGATCTTCTCACCGTCAAAGGCTATACGGTGGTGACAGCGACATCGGGCGCCGAGGCATTGCAGCAGGTTGCGGCCGAGAATCCAGACCTGGTTTTGCTGGATGTCGTCATGCCCGACATGAGCGGGTACGAGGTATGCCGGCAAATTCGCTCGAACGCGCTTACTGCAGTACTTCCCGTGGTGATGGTGACTGCGCTCGATCCCGCCGAGGAGCGGATCAAGGGTCTAAATGCCGGGGCCGACGACTTCCTCACCAAGCCCATCAATCAGGCAGAACTGCTGGCGCGGGTGCGCTCACTGCTCCGCATCAAGGAACTCTACGACACCGTCCAGGAGCAATCCGCCAAGTTGACGGAATGGAACCGGGGCCTCGAGCAGCGGGTGCAGGACCAGGTGGGACAGCTCGAGCGTCTGGGCCGGCTCAAGCGCTTCTTCTCGCCGCAGCTTGCGGACCTGATCGTCGCGGGCGGGGCTGAGGATCCCCTCAAGACCCATCGCCGCGAGGTCGCGGTCGTGTTTCTGGACCTGCGCGGTTTCACGCAGTTTTCCGAGACCGCGGATCCCGAGGAGGTCATGAGCGTGCTGCGCGAGTACCACGCCGCGATGGGCACGCTGATCCTCGCCCACGAGGGCACGCTCGAGCGCTTTACCGGCGACGGCATCATGATCTTTTTCAATGACCCCGTACCGGTGCCGAATCCGGCCGAGCGCGCTCTACGGATGGCGCTGGCGATGCGCGAAGGGGTCAGCGCATTGACCGGCAAGTGGCAGAAGTCAGGCTACGAACTCGGCTTCGGCGTGGGCTTGGCGCAGGGCTACGCCACAATCGGGGCAATAGGCTTCGAAGGACGGTGGGACTACGGCGCCATCGGAACGGTCACCAACCTCGCCGCGCGGCTCTGCGGGGAGGCCAAGCCGGGACAGGTCCTGGTTTCGCGACGGGTGTTCGCGACGGTGGAAGACTTGATCGAAGTCGAGCCTATTGGAGAACTTTCCCTGAAGGGATTCCTCAAGCCGGTCACCACGTTCAACGTGCTGCGCTTCAAGGACGCCCCGCGCTGAATCCTGTGCGCTTTCACTGCGGCGTGATCGATGGGGTGTCCGCGGCAGGAGAAGACGGGCAGGTCCATTTCGCCGAGGCCGATGGACTGCAGCCGGCCCGGAAGATGTCGAGATCGTGGACTATCATTGATGGAGATTGTCGATGGCAAAGAACGGAATGCGGCCGGTACATCCCGGCGAAGTTCTGCGGGAAGACTATCTTGTTCCGCTCAACATGAGTGCCAATGCGCTGGCAAAGGCTCTGAACGTGCCTGCCCCGCGCATCAATGACATCGTGCGTGAGCGGCGCGGCGTGAGTGCGGATACGGCAATGCGGCTGGCACGCTACTTCGGCGGCGATGCGCGCTCGTGGCTGAATTTGCAGTCGGCGTATGACCTGCGGGTAGCGGAGATCGATAACGCCAGGCGGATCGAGCGCGAGATTGTCCCCGCGGCGGCGTAGACCCCGGGCGCAAACGCTTCGATAGTTTGCTCGATTAATTGGAATTCCTGGCCGTGAGGTGCCGGCAATCGCCACCGTCGCGTTCGCAACGGTGTCATGGACTACGGAGTGCGGGCATCCGCTCGACTACCCGATCTTGACCCACTTCCCATCCCGCGCCGAACGCTCGATGGCATCGAGCACGCGCTGGTTCTTGTAGCCGTCCTCGAAGCTGGGCGAGGGCAGCTTCTGCTCGGCGATCGCGCGCAGAAAGTCGTACACGGTGTGCGTGAACGAGTGCTCGTAACCGATAATGTGCCCTGGCGGCCACCACGCGCCCACGTACGGGTGCTTGCCGTCGGTGACCGAGATGGTGCGGAAGCCGCTGTTGGGCCCTTCTTCCACGTAGAGCTGCAGCTCGTTCAACTGCTCGACGTTCCAGACGATGCTGCCTTTGGAGCCGTTGATCTCGAAGCGATTGTAGTTCTTGCGGCCGGTGGCGAAGCGCGTGCCCTCGAGATAGCCGACCGCGCCGTTGTCGTAGCGCACGAGCGATAACGCCGCGTCGTCGACGTCCACCGGGCCTTTCTTCGCCGGGTTGTCGGGCAGGGGCCGCTCGGTAATGAAAGTCTTGAGCAGGCCGTTTACCTCGACCGGCTCGCCGACCAGGTAGCGCGACAGATCCATCGTGTGCGAGAGGATGTCGCCGAGTGAACCCGAGCCCGCGCGGGATTTCATCAGACGCCAGACGCGCGGGAACGCCGGATCGACGATCCAGTCCTGCAGGTAGGTGCCGCGGTAGTGGTAGATCGTCCCAAGCTGCCCCGCGTCGATGAGCTGCTTGGCCAGCGCCACCGCCGGGCAGCGGCGGTAGTTGTGGCAGAGCATGTGGATCACGCCCGCCTTGGTTGCGGCGCTCCACATCTTCTTGGCATCGGCCAAGGTGTTGGCGAGCGGTTTCTCGCACAGGATGTTCTTCTTCGCCTCCGCAGCCGCAATGGCGATAGGCATGTGCGAGTCGCCGGGCGTGCAGATGTCGATGATGTCGATGTCCTTGCGCGCGATGACGTCCTCCCAACTCGTCGCATACTCGGCCCAACCCAGACGCTCTGCAGCCTCCTTCACCTTCGCCTCGGTACGGCCGGCGACGACTTTCATGACGGGCTCGAAGGGGACATCCGGCATGAAGCGCGCCACCTGCCGCCAGGCATTGGAATGGGCGCGACCCATGAAGTCGTACCCGATCATCGCGACGTTCAATTTTTTCTTGGCCATATTGTTGTGCCTCTGGTGCGGTGTGATTGTCGGCAAGAGGGCCGAGCGCTAGGTGGAATACGCCTGGCGCCCGCGACCCTGGATCGGTATCCCCTGGGCCTTCAGCACTTCGTGCTGGAGCGCGTACATACATGCTGCCGCCTCGTCCATCTTGCGAGTGAATGCGATCGAGCCGGCGAGGATGGGCTTGAGCTTTTCCCTGTCCTGGATGCGCGCCTTCGGATATTCGTGCTCGACGATCAGGAAAGTGTTCTCAACGTCGAGTTTGAGCAGTTCGCGCGCCGCCAATTGATGATCGAGCCAATCGACCGTCCGGTTCTGCAGATACGCCAGCGGGTCATGCTTGGCCGTGCCAGGCAATTCGTGCTCGCACAAAACCACCTGTTTTTTCCAGGCATTCAAATGATCGGCAGGGTTTGAAGACGGTTCGCCGTTGATCATATCGCCGCGCTGAATCGTCTGTCCGCCGTAACCCCAAGCGGAAACACCCTTCGTGTCGGTGACCTGTCCTTTGACG
>CAZYTR010000002.1:0-25436 GCA_964650365.1 uncultured Alcaligenaceae bacterium
GCGCGCAGGACAAACCGATCCGCATCGGCCTGGTGACTTTTTTGTCGGGTCCGGCTGCCGGACCGTTCGGTGTTCCCGCGAAAGTCGCCGCCGAAGCGATCGTGGATGCGCTCAATGCGGGCAAGGCGCCCGCCCCGTACGCGACCAAAGGATTCGGCGGCACGCCGCTGGAACTGGTGGTTATAGACGAAGCCGGCGGCGCGTCCAAGCAAGTCACCGAGTTACGCAACCTCGTCGAACGCCAGGACGTCGATTTCGTGATCGGCTACATCGGCAGCGGCGATTGTCTGGCCGTGGCGCCCGTGGCCGAGGAACTCAAGAAGATCACCATCCTGTTCGATTGCGGCACGCCCCGCGTGTTCGAGGACGCGAGCTACAAGTACGTGTTTCGTACCAGGCCGCACGCCACCATGGACGCGGTGGCCGGCGCACTATATCTGCTGGAGAACCGGCCCGCCGTGAAGAGCCTGGGCGGCATCAACCAGAACTACGCCTGGGGACAGGATTCCTGGGCCGACTTTACCGCCGTCATGGCGACGCTGAGGCCCGAGCTCACCATCACCACGTCACAGATGCCAAAATTCGGCGCCGGTCAGTACGGCCCCGAAATCTCGGCGCTGCTGCAGAGCAATTCCGACGTGATTCACTCCAGTCTGTGGGGCGGCGATCTGGAGGGCTTCATGTTGCAGGCCACGCCGCGCAACCTGTTCACCCGCAGCCAGCTCATTCTGGTGGCCGGCGAACCTTACCTGCACAGATTGCCGGGCAGTATTCCGGACGGCACCATCATCGGCGCGCGCGGTCCCAGCGGCGTCTATGCGCAGAAAAGCGTTTTAAACGACTGGCTGCGAACTATTTACAAGGAGCGAGCCGAAAATTATCCGAATTACCCGGCGTATAGCGTCGCCCAGGCGTTTCTCGGTCTGAAGACCGCTTATGAAAAGGCAAAAACACAGGGCACGCCAGGCACTGATGAGATCATCAAGGCGTTCGAGTACGAGACCTTCGATTCACCAAGCGGCAAGGTGATGATGAAGCTAGGCAAAGGACATCAGGCCGTGACCGGCACCGCTTATGGCACGACGCGCACGGTCAATGGTCAGATCACTGTCGGCAACATCAAATATTACCCGGTCGAGCGCGTCCAGCCTCCCGAGGGGGTAAAGAGCGTCGACTGGATCAAGGCCGGCATGAAACCCGGTAAGTGGTAGGCACCCCGCGCCAAGCCGCACCCCGTTCTGGATCATGGCCCAGCTTCTCGCCGTTCTGATCGACGGGCTGATCTACTCGTCGTGGCTGTTCATCATCGCCGTCGGCCTCACGCTGATCTACGGCGTGATGAAGATCCTGAACATCGCTCACGGCAGCCTGTACGCGCTCGGCGCCTACAGCGCCGCGTCTCTTGCCGGCTACTGGATCAACCAGGGTCATGCGCCGATGGGCAGTTACGCCGTGATGCTGGTCGCCGCGATTCTGGTCGGGCTGATCGCGGGGCCGGTGATCGAACGGGGCCTGCTGCGCTTCATGTACGGCAAGGACGAGATCGTGCTGGTGCTGGTGACCTACGCGGTATTCCTGATCCTCGAAGACTTCATCAAGCTCACCTGGGGCGTGGATCCCTATCTGCTGTATCAGCCCTACAGCCTGCTCGGCAGCTTCAGCATCGGCGACCTGACCTATCCGAATTACAACCTGGTGCTGTTCGGCGCGGCGGTTCTGATCGGCGTTGTAGTGGCCTGGGTGCTTAGCCGGACCCGCCAGGGCAAGATGCTGCTGGCGGTGATCCACGACCGCGAGATGTCGGCGGCAATGGGTATCAACGTTGGGCGGGTGTATTTCATCACCTTTACCGTGGGCGCGATTCTCGGTGCGCTGGGGGGTGCGCTCACCGCGCCGATGATCTCGGTGCAACCCGGCATCGGCGCGGAAACCATCGTGCTGGCTTTCGCCGTGGTGGTCATCGGCGGCCTCGGCAGCCTGCCCGGCGCGGCGCTCGCCGCCTTACTCGTCGGCCTGGTGCGCTCGGCTGCGGTGCATTACCGGCCTGAACTCGACCTGTTCAGCATCTACTTCGTCATGGCAATCGTGCTGATCGTGCGGCCCAAGGGGCTGTTCAGCATTCAGGAGGCGCGCAAGATATGAAGCGCGACCTCACCGTCAGAATCCTCATCGGCGCTCTCATCGTTTTACTGCTGGCGGGCCCGTTGCTGCCGCGCTGGGCAATGTTCCTGATCAACGTATCGCTGTGCTACGGCCTGGTAGTGCTCGGAATGATGCTGCTGATGCGCACCGGCCTTGTGTCCTTCGGCCATGGGCTCTACTACTGCCTGGGGGCGTACGCGGCCGGAACGCTGGACGTGTTGTTCGGAATCTCCGATATCGCGGTAATGCTGCTCGCCGCCATTGCAGCGACCGGCGCGGTTTCGGCGCTGCTGGCGCTGCTGCTCAGGAAGTACCGCGACATCTTCTTCGCCATGCTGTCGCTGGCATTTTCAATGATCCTATACGGGCTGCTGGTGAAAACTTCGGCGCTCGGCAGCTCGGACGGCTTCAACGTCGCCGCCAAGACCCTGTTCGGCGTGCGGATCGCCGGCACCGAGTTCGAGCGCTACCTCATTTTCGCGATTACCGTCGTCACCGCATTTGTCGCCGCAATCTGCATCCACAGGTACCGGGGCTCACACCGCGGGCGCCTGGCCGAGGCAATCCGCGACAACGAACTGCGGGTCGAGTACATGGGCGCGTCGGTCGCCAACACCGTTCACATCAACTATGTGATGTCGGCAGTACTGGCGGGCCTCGGTGGCGCGCTCGCCGCGATCAGCGTCGGCCACATCGATCCGGAAATGGCTTACTGGACCACCTCGGGCGAGTTCGTCTTCGTCGCCATTCTGGCCGGCACCGGCAATGTGCTGGCGCCCTTTCTGGGCGCGTTCATCTTCGAGACCATCCGCAGCTTCGCCTACGAGTACTCGCCAAATACCTGGCAAATGGCGCTCGGCATTAGCATGTTGATCGTGATCATGTTCCTGCCCGGCGGGCTGTGGTCGCTGTTCACCCGCATGCGAAAGGCGGCGTGACATGGCAATCGTTCTTGAAGCCAGGGGACTCAACAAGAGTTTCGGCGCGGTGACCGCGGCCGCGGACATCAACGTTGGCGTCGAAGGGGACAGCATCGTCGGCCTGATCGGCAGCAACGGAGCCGGCAAGACCACGTTCATCAATATGGTCACCGGCTATCTGAAGCCCAGCTCCGGCAGCATCGTCTGCGGCGAGCGCGACATCACGCCGCTGGCGCCGCGCCAGATCACGCGGCTCGGTATCTGTCGTTCGTTTCAGGTCCCGCAGTTGTTCAACACGCTATCGGTGTATGAGAACTTGCTGGTCGGCGTCGACATCGTGGCCTCCGGCGGCAGCAAGTGGGCGGACGCGAGTCGCCATGCCGGCACCCCCGGCGAGACGGTGGACTCCATGCTGGAGCGCTTCAATCTCACCGGTTATCGCGACAAGCCGGCCGGGGTGCTGCCCGAGGGCGTGCGCAAGCTGCTCGACATCGCCATGGCCATGGCGGTGAAGCCCAAGATCCTCCTTCTCGACGAACCCACCTCGGGCGTGTCTGCTGGCGAGAAGTTCGGGTTGATGGACATGGTCATGGAAGCGGTACGGGCCCAACAGGTCACGGTGCTGTTCGTCGAGCACGATATGGAGATCGTCAACCGCTACACCCATCGCGTGCTGGCGTTTTACGAGGGCCGGATCATCGCCGACGGCGAACCCGGTGTTGTTCTCGACGACGCCGACGTGCGCAAGTACGTGACCGGCGAGGCGCGCGTCGCCGGCGGAGGCAAGCATGCTGCGCATTGAAGGGCTCGACGTCTCCATCCAATCAGTCAGCATCCTGCGCGGGGTGAGCATGGAAGTGCCGACCGGAAAGTTCGCCGGCCTGATCGGCCGCAACGGCGCCGGCAAGACCACGCTGATGCGCTCGGTGATCGGTATTCTTCCGGCGCGCCATGGCACCATCCGGTTCGACGAGGTGCCGCTCGACCGGATGGCGGCCCACCAGCGTGCACGCGGCGGCATCGGTTACATGCCCGAGGACCGGCGCCTCGTACCGCAGCTGACCGTCGAGGAGAACGTACTGATTCCGGCGTGGGCGGCAGGCGTTGCGGAACCGCAGACGCGACTGGCGCGGGTTTACAAGATGATTCCCGAAGTCGAGGCCTTCGCCGGCCGCAAGGCGCTGCAGCTCTCTGGCGGCCAGCAGAAACTGGTGGCGCTGGCGCGCGCACTGATGTGCGGCACCAAGCTGCTGCTGCTCGACGAGCCGTTCGAGGGCGTGGCGCCGGTGCTGGCGCACCGGCTCGCGGAAGTGATTTCCGGACTGAAAAGCGAGGGGCTCTCGGTCATTCTCACCGAGTCCGATCTCTCGCACTCGCAGGAAATTCTCGACATGGTGTACACCATCGACCGCGGAGAGGTTTCGGTCGCGGCGGTTTGACCTGAAATGTGGGAGGGGCACTTCTATGGCGCCCTGATTCTCGCCGAGTAGCGGCCGCCCGGCCATCCAAGTTCCTTGTTTTTGCCCAAGCCTGTGCAAGGATGGGAAGTTCGCTTTTAGTCAACGAGGACGGAACGATGGCCGACTTTCGGCAGTTGTCCTGGATGGCCGTTGCTGTTGCAGCGCTTGGGGTCGGCGCGTGTGGCGATGGATCGGATGGCGGCCCGCAGCAACCCGCGGCGGCGCCGGTCACGTTCACCGTGCAACCGGTATTCCCCAGTCTTTCCTTCAGCAGCCCGGTGGCGATGCTCCAGGCGCCGGGTGACAGCACGCGCTGGTTCGTCGTCGAACAGGCCGGGCAGGTACGGGTGTTCGGCAACGATCCGGCGGTCGCGGTAGCGCCCGTGTTCGTCGACATCGACGGCATGAATCGCGTGACCTCCGGCGGCGAGGCCGGACTTCTGGGCATGGCGTTTCATCCCGATTTTCCAGCGGACCCGCGCGTGTATCTTTTCTACTCGCATACCGACAATGGCGCACTGGTGTCACGGCTCTCGGAATTCACCACATCGGATAATGGCCTCACCCTCGATTCGAATCCGGAACGAGTCCTGCTGACGATCCGGAAACCGGTGAACAGCAACGTCTCGGAGAGCAACCACAACGGCGGCAACATCGCCTTCGGGCCCGACGGTTTCCTCTACGTCGGGGTCGGCGACGGCGGCGGTGGCAACGACCAGCACGGGACTATCGGCAACGGGCAGTTGTTGACGACGCTGCTCGGCAAGATGCTGCGCATTGACGTGGACGGCACCCCCTATGGGATCCCGCCGACAAACCCGTTCGCCGCCAGCGCCGCGCTTTGCAATACCAACGGCACGGGCATGCAGAACTGCCCGGAAATCTTCGCATTCGGATTTCGCAATCCCTGGCGATGGAGCTTTGACCGGCTGACCGGACAACTATGGGTGGCCGATGTCGGCCAAGGCGCGCTCGAGGAAGTCGACCGGGTGACGCTCGGCGGCAACTACGGATGGCGCTGCTTCGAGGGTACGCGCAATACCGGGCTCGCCTGCGGATCGCAGCCGAATCCATTGCCGCCGGTCGCGGAGTACGGCCGCACTGTTGGTCGTAGCACCACCGGCGGATACGTCTACCGCGGCTCGGCAGTCGCCTCGCTGGTCGGCCGCTACGTCTTCGGCGACTTCATCACCGGCAGGATTTTCAACATCTCGGGCACCACGCCACCCACGCTGACGCTAACGGACGGCTACGCGTCCGGCCTCAGCATCTCGTCGTTCGGTGAAGGCAACGACGGCGAACTTTACGTCGTGCACTACGGCGGGCAGCTCTATCGAATCAGCCAGTAGTCGCGGTTGGCTCGAGCCATCCCTTCTCCCTTGAACCGTGTGTTCTGCTACGGATAAGGCGCTTCCAAGCGCCTGCACCGGGGTCGCGTTACGGACTTTTTTTCCACCGGTCAATCGGTTGCGGTGGTCCGACCCCGGTTCAGGCAGCCGGTTCAGGGTACTTTTAAGCCCACCCTGCATCGACCACGAAGTTCTGCGACGTAATCATCTTCGCGTCTTCCGACGCGAGGAACAGCACCATGTTGGCAAGGTCTTCGGGCTGTAACCGGCCTTTCAGGCATTGCATCTGGTCCAACTGTTTCTCGCCTTCCGGTGTTACCCACATCTTGAGCTGGCGCTCGGTCATGACCCAGCCGGGGGACACCGTATTTGCGCGGATGTTGAACGGCCCGAGGTCGCGCGCCAGTCCGCGCGTCAGGCCGTGGACTGCGGATTTGCTGGTGGTGTAAGCCGGCATGCCGCCGGTTGCGGTCATCCAGGAAATCGAACCGAAGTTGATGATCGATCCGCCGCCGAGCCGCTTCATCTGATCGACAACGGCCTGCGAAGCGAAGAACTTATGGCGAAGATTCACGGCAAGGCGCTCGTCCCAGTATTCGACTGTGACGCTTTCGATCGAATGGCGATCGTCGCGCGCGGCATTGTTCACCAATACACCGATATCACCGAATTCAGACTGCGCCGTCTTAATTGCCGCGCGCAATTGCTCGATGTCGCGGACATCGCAGCGGATGAACCGCGGTGCCGGCCCGGTGCCTTTGAGTTTCTGAACCAGTTTGTTGCTGCTGGCTTCGTCGACGTCCACGAACCCAACCTTGGCGCCCTGGCGCACAAATCCTTCGACGATGGAGGCGCCGATCCCCGATCCACCTCCGGTGATGAAAACGACCCGGTTCTTGAGGCTGGGGTAGATGGCGAGGCGATTCTGGGTCATGACTATTCCCGACAGTGATGGAAAAAAAATGCCGGTCATGGCCGGCACGATTGACGCTACCAGTATATCCGGGAGACTTGCTCGAAAGCAGGAGCCCTGCCGGGCGGTGCACGATAGCGACCAGGGATTCATGCGCTCCCGCTCGTGGTGATGGGCTGGGCGATAATCCAGAGGCTGAGCATGGTGTAGCCCAGCATCAGAATCAGCATCGGATACTGGCTCCGGATCGCCGTGCGCGGGTCGTCGAACACCCGCGAAGCCATGATGTGGGAGAGAACGACCGCGGCGACGTGGCCTGCGACGATTGCCGCGACGGAGGTGTACCAGACCGCCCGCGCATCGACGATGCCGATCCGCACGAAGTGGTACGCCGTGCCGAACAGATTCCACCCGAAGCCGAACGGGTCGGAGAACATGGGAATCAAGTATTGCCAAGTCATCACCAGGAATGACAGGTAGTGCGCCAGGTGGTATGCGATCGCAATCGGCACCAGCGTCAGCACGAAGTAGCGCGCGATCGTCATCGCGGAATAGCGCCGCGTGGTGCCGGCGGCACTTGCGCCAGGCGCGCGGGTGACCCACGCGATGAGCCAGCAGAACAGCAGATACGCACAGAAAAATATTGCCACTGCGCCGCTCAGCCCTAGCGTGTACACCATGGTCCGGCTGGCTCCGGCATCGGGCGGCGCGGGATCGCCCGCGGCCCGGGATTGGAGCCCTTCGACCAGCCCCGCCCACAGCGGCGTCTCGATCAGGCCGTCGAAAGTCACCGTGGCGAGCAGCATGATGACCAGGGTCATCACGGATAAGTGGACCGGCCGACGCGTCAGCAGCCCCGCTGCGTAGGGGCGTAGGTTCCATTCGCGACTGCTCGCGTCGGCGCGGCGCAGGCACGCGTAGCAGTCCACGCACTCCGCCTGGCAAGCGGAATTTCCGCAGGTTGCGCAGACTTCGGGATCCACAACGCGTACCTCGGTCGGAGCAAAGCGCGAAAGTAGACCGAACACCGCCGTGAACACCTCACCGTGCCGCAGCCAAGTCTCGCGCCCAAAGGCGAGCATGCCGATCCAGGTGATGGCGCAGTAAGCCAGCACCACAGCCACCAGATACTTCGGCGAGTCGGAGTGCTCCCACACCAGCTCGGACCAGGCGAACAGAAAAAACAGGACAACCGCCGGCCAAGTACCGAGCCATGCAGGCAAGCGCAGCGGTGGGGTGCGTGCAGCGCCGCGTTTCACGCGGGCGTAGAGGCGTTCCCCCCAAGAGAAAATTGTGTTCGCCGGATTGATCAGCACCCAGAGGTTGCCCAGCAGGGACGAGACGTAGGCGACGCCTACCCACCAGATCGCCCAGATCATGATGGGTGCAATGTTCTTGAACGGGTTCTGCACCCCGACGAAGCCCGCAGTGATGACCAGAACGAACACGGCCAGGGCGAGGGCTTGGTAGATGACCAGCAGGACTGGATGGGCGAGGGTCCGTCCGATGCGCCACCGCAGCAGGTTGAGCCGCGGATAGCTGTGCACGCGTGCGCCGCGCGCAAACAAGGCCATGACAAGGAAGGACACCGCGACCGCGGCCGCAGCGCCCCACAGGTACAACCAGAGGGGAACGGGCAAATCGTAGCGCTGACCGAACCCATGGGCCTGCGCCGTCGCGACATGCCCCGCTGCACCGGCCACCAGCGCAGCTTTGAGCAGGGTTAGATACGTGGTTGGATTCGTGGCGCAGCGCATGCGGGCTAGCGCGGGTGTACTTCCACGTACAGGAGGGTTCGCTCCTTGTGACCGCCCGGCTGCCCCGCGCGCCCCTCGCCATGCAGTGTGATCGGGAAGCGGCCCGTGGCGTAGGCTTCGAAGGTCATCGTCGCGGGCGTGCCGGGGACCAGTGCCAGCTCCACATCGTACCCATGCAGATGAACGGTGGCCGGTTCGTCGCTGACCCAGCGCAGCGCGACCTGTTCGCCTTCGACGGCGCGCAATGACTTCGCGCTGGCGGCGAGCTTGCCTTTCTCGATCCGCAGCTCAAAGCTGCGCTGTGCCGCTGGTCGGGTTTCCTGCGCCGATGCGGTGGCTGGCTGGAATGCGTGCAAGAGGAAATTTTGTGCCGCAAGCACTGCGACGCAAAAACCCAGGCACCGCCACGCTCGCCGCAGCAGCGGCCGCGGGCCGCTCGTGGCCCCGGTTTGCATCGCGTGGCGTGTGCTCGTGCAAAGGCTGTGTGCCATGGTATCGCCTCCCTGCCGCGGACGGGGCGAGTCTATTCCGTGGGGCCCGCCGTGGGCCCAATGCCACCGGTTTCCTGCAAAGCTTGCGCTTTCGCCTGATGGGTATAAATTGGAGCGCGCAGGCCGATCTCTCGTGCCGACTCTACCGGCAGAACGCCCCTCGTTCTACCGATTCCAGCCCGCCACCTGGGAAACGACCTCGCATGGAGGACCCGTTCGGCGTGGCGCGCCCCCGCCGGGCGAGCATAAGGGGCGCAATCCTCTTGGAGCACCTTCCGAGCGGGTTTGACGCCAGTGCCACGCAGATATCTGCATCAGAACCGGAAGAGGCCTTGCCATGACTTTGAAAAATTCCAATTGGACCCCTATCGTCGTTGCCCTCGCCATGCTGCCACTGTGCGCAAACGCCGAGATTCTGGCAATGATGAATTACGAAACGAAATCGCCGGACTCGCTCAAAGTCCTGAAGAACCCGGTGGCTCCGCAGGGCCGGCAGGAGGGCATAGCGATCATCGACGTCGATCCGGCTTCGAGCAACTTCGGCAAGACCGTGCAGAACATACCGCTGCCGCCTGACCTGATGGCGCACCATATTTTTTACAACAGGGATTCGTCGAAGGCGTACCTCACCGCGCTGGGCAAAGCGGAGTTGCACGTGATCGACATGACGCGCAAGCCCTACGTGGCGAAAAAGGTGGACGTGCCGGATTGCATCGTCGGCGAGGACATCGTCTTCACCGCAGACAACAAGACCTGGTTTCTGTCCTGCATGGGCTCGCAGAACGTGGTGATGGGCGATGCGCTTACCGATCAGACCAAGCGCGTCATTGCGCTTCCCGGCATCTGGCCCCACGGCATCGCGCTGCACGAGGGTATCGATCGCGTCCTGGTGACGAGCACCGTGCGCCCCTCCGATCTGGGCGATCCCGGCGAAACGATCGCGGTGATCAAGGCCAGCACCGGAGAGGTCCTGGGCAGCCGCAAGGTGACGGCAAAGACATCGCCGTCCGGTGTGGCGCCGGTGGAGGTCCTGTTTGTGCCGGGTGCAAATCCGCCGGTGGCGTACGTCACCAACATGTTCGGGGGCTCGCTTGTAGCTGCGGTGTGGGACCCGCAGGCCAACGACTTCAGGATCGAGGAAATCGTCGACTTCTTGAAGCTGGACACCGGTGTGCCGCTGGAGATCTACTTCAACGGGAGCGCAGACCGACTCTACGTCACCACGGCAAAGCCCGGCCACCTGCACATCTTCGACATCAGCAAGGACCCGCTCAAGCCGGTGCTTACCAAGACGCTGGCCGCAGCCGAAGGGGCGCATCACGTGGCCTTCTCCAAGGACTGGCGGTACGCCTTCGTCCAGAACGCACTGTTGAATCTTCCGGGTCTGAGCGACGGGTCAGTTACCGTGATCGACCTGAAGAACGAGAAGGTGGTCGGCAGCATGGATGCGCTGAGGGACGCCGGCTACAACCCCAACAGTATCGTGCTGCTGCCGCAGTGGAATGATCTGGCCGGGCACTAGCACGGATTTTTCACACCACCGCCCCCAAAGCGCTGCAAGTCTGCGTGCGATGCGGCTGCGCAGTATCCGGCCCGTCGAGTAGGGGTCAGAGAGGTAGGAGCGGGTCTTGAAAAATCAATTTTTAGATTTCAAGACTTGACCCCATCCCTCTTGCCACTGGAGGAAGCCGGCGCAAAGGCATGGTCATGGGCCACCTTGCACCACTTCGGCGCCGCCGGCCCGTTCGTCCTCCAGGGGTCCAGGAGGACCCAATCGTCGCCGATCTCTGAACACACGCTCCCGCCCTCGGCCAGCGCTTCCGCGATTCTCTCCTGCGGAAGCCGATAGGCGAGCGCGCGTTGGCCAAAGGCGATGCCGAAGATGCGGTTACTGCGAGTATGCAGAACGAAATACGCGTAGGAGTGAACATCCGGACAGTACGACTCGACATCTGACAACCCGCGGGCGGACTCCCTCAGCGCATCGGCCACTTCGTCATGGGCCGAGAGGACTGGATGTCCGATGATGTAGCTGACAATCGCTTGGTTGTCGGCGATCTTGAATCTGTCGTCTATAGTCCACGGCATATATTCCGCCTTCTGAGGCAACGTCCAAAACGTCTAACGTGACGCCCAACTAGAATTCGACCTCATGCTGAACATTTCCATTACTGGAAACATGTTTGTAAGGGGATAAGCAAGCTTCCAATAGCGTATTCTTGAAATTGGCTACCGGGGTGACGCAATCCTTTCCTGGAGACCCAGTGCCCAAACCCTACCGAGAGGCAACAACCGACCCGTCGTAGCGATTCACCCGACCGCCGGTCCGGGTTAGACTTCCGCTCATTGCTTCACGCCGTTTTATCCGCAACGTGTTTCGGCGCCAGATGTCCGACAGCCGCCGCCAACGAATCATTCCGACTCGGAAGACTGATCAATGCCAGCGCAACAAGTACTCGACCTGATCGGAAACACCCCGCTGGTCGAAGTCACCCGCATGGATGCGGGCAAGTGCCGTCTGTTCCTGAAGATGGAAAGCCAGAATCCGGGTGGCTCGATCAAGGACCGCATCGGCCTGTCGATGATCGCCGTGCTGAGAGGGACGGCAAACTCAAGCCCGGCGGCACCATCATCGAGGCAACCGCCGGCAACACGGGGCTGGGGTTGGCACTGGTGGCAACGCTGAAGGGATATCGTCTGATCCTGGTGGTGCCGGACAAGATGAGCCGCGAGAAGATTTTCCATCTCAAGGCGATGGGCGTGGAGGTCATGCTCACCCGCTCCGATGTCGGCAAGGGCCACCCCGAGTACTACCAGGACATGGCCGAGCGCCTGGCCGGGGAAACGCCCGGTTCGTTTTTCGTGAACCAGTTCGGCAATCCCGCGAATCCCCACGCGCACGAGACCACCACCGGTCCGGAAATCTGGGAACAGATGGATCACAAGGTGGACGCACTGGTGTGTGGCGTCGGCTCTGCCGGCACCCTGACGGGGCTATCGCGCTATTTCGCCAAGGTCTCACCCGCAACAGAAATGGTTCTGGCCGATCCTGTGGGCTCGGTGCTCGCCGAATATGTCCGCACCGGCAAGGTCGGCGCAGCGGGCAGCTGGATCGTCGAGGGCATCGGTGAAGATTTCATCCCGCCGATTGCCGATTTCTCCCGCGTCAGGAAGGCCTACTCGATCAGCGACGAAGAGGCGTGTACAACCGTGCGCGACCTGCTAAAAAAAGAAGGCATTCTCGCCGGTTCATCGTCGGGCACGCTCATAGGCGCCGCTCTGCGTTACTGCCGCGAACAGCCCCAGCCCAAGCGTGTCGTGACTTTCGTCTGCGACAGCGGCAATAAGTACCTGTCGAAGGTGTTCAACGATTACTGGCTGATGGACCAGGGCTTCCTCAAGCGCGAGCGCTACGGCGACCTGCGCGACCTGATCACGCGCCGCCACGACGAACACGCCACCGTGACCGTCGGCCCCGACGACAAGCTGATGACCGCGTATGCGCGCATGAAGCTCTACGACATCTCGCAGCTGCCGGTGCTCGACGAGGGCAAAGTGGTGGGCATCGTCGATGAGTGGGATTTGCTCACTGCAGCGCAGGAAAGCCCGGGACGCTTTCGCGACTCCGTGCGCTCGGCGATGACCCAGCGCATCGAGACCGTCGGCCTGAAGACGCCGCTGACGCAATTGACGGAGGCGTTCAACAAGGGCCACGTTGCTATCGTCGTTGACAACGGCAAGTTCTACGGCTTGATCACCCGCATGGACGTTTTGAACCATCTGCGCAATCGCGCACCCTAACTCTCAAGCCAAGCACTCACCGCGGAGGACGCAGAGGACGCGGAGGATGGACAAGAGCAAAAAAATATGCGCGAGTTAAAACCCGGAATCGGTGGTGAAATCGGCACCACACCCACTTTTTGACTTTCACATGTTTTCCTCGTTGTTGCCTTCCCTCCGCGTCCTCTGCGTCCTTTGCGGTGAGCGCTTTATGCAAGTGAGCAGACCCACGGCCGAAACAAAAGGTAAGATTCGAGAATGAAGAGCAATCAGGACAAGCTGGGCTTCGCCACCCGCGCCATACATGCCGGCCAGTCCCCCGAGCCGACCACCGGCGCGGTGATGACGCCGATTTTTGCCACCTCCACCTTCAAGCAAAGCTCCCCGGGCGTGCACACCGGCTACGAGTACGCCCGCACCCAGAATCCCACGCGCCACGCCTTCGAGCGCTGCATCGCGGACCTGGAGGGCGGCATTCAGGCCTTTGCATTCGCTTCAGGACTTGCCGCCAGCGCCACGGTGCTGGAATTGCTGGACGTAGGCAGCCACATGGTCGCGGTCGATGACATGTACGGCGGCAGCTGGCGCCTTTTCGAGCGCGTGCGCAAGCGCTCGATGGGACTCAAGGTGAGTTATTCCGACCCCAACGTGGCCGCCTCTCTGGAAAAGGCGTTGCAGCCGGACACGAAAATGATCTGGTTGGAGACGCCTTCCAATCCGATGCTCAAGGTCACCGACCTTGCGCACATCGCGAAGATCGGCAGGGAGCGCGGGGTTCTCACCGTCGTGGACAACACCTTCGCTTCGCCTTTCGTGCAGCGGCCGCTCGATCTCGGCATCGACCTCGTGGTTCATTCGGTGACCAAGTACATCAACGGACACTCGGACATGGTCGGCGGCATCGTGGTGGTCAGGGAACGCAAGGACCTCGTCGAGAAACTGGAGTTCATGCAGAACGCCATCGGCTCGATCCTCGACCCGTTCTCCAGTTTTCTCGCGCTGCGCGGGGTCAAGACGCTGCCGCTGCGCATGAAGCAACACTGCGGCAATGCCATGCATCTGGCCGCGTGGCTGCAGTCGCATCCGAAAATCGAGCGGGTGATCTACCCCGGACTGCCCAGCCACCCTCAACACCTGTTAGCGGCGAAACAGATGATCGGTTTCGGCGCCATGATCGCTGTCTATCTCAAGACCGACATGGATGGCGTGCGCCGGGCGCTGGAAGCCTGCAAGATTTTCACGCTCGCCGAAAGCCTGGGTGGCGTGGAAAGCCTGGTCGGGCATCCGGTCACCATGAGCCACGGTTCGCTGCCGGTTGAGCTGCGCGCCCGGCTCGGCATCACCGACAACCTGGTGCGGCTGTCGGTGGGCATCGAGGACATCAACGATCTGATCGCGGACCTCGATCAGGCATTGGCGAGGATCTGATGATGAATTCGCGTCGCGTTTACACGGGGATGTTCCTGGTCTGCTGCGCACTGATCGGCTTCGGACTGTATCTCCAGCACGCAAGGGGACTCGAGCCTTGTCCGATGTGCATCCTGCAGCGCTATGCCTTCATTGCATTCGGCGTGACTGCGCTGGTCGCAGCACTCCACAATCCGGTTACAACCGGCCGGTGGGTCTACAGCGCGCTGCTGGTGATTTTCGCCGGTCTAGGCGGCGGTGTGGCCACGCGCCACGTCTGGCTCGAGCACAACCCGCCCAAGGTATTCGACTGCGGCGCCGACCTCGGCTACATGATGGAGTCCTTGCCGCTGGCCGACGCGCTGCCGATGATCTTCCGCGGCACCGGCGACTGCACCAAGGTGTTGTGGCGATTCCTCGGCCTTTCGATTGCGGAGTGGGCGTTGATCTGGTTCGCGATATTTCTGGTCGCCGCGATCGTTGCCGCGGCTATCAAGCCGAAACGGCTGAGGATGTTCGGACCCTGAGGCTTGGGGATCGCAACGCGATGCGTGACAGACCTGTCACGATCAACGCTGAGTGGTTGTGCTCGACAACTCGTGCCAGAATTCGAGCGCGGTCTGGGTGCGCCACTCGACATGACGGCGCAACGCCTTCGCGATCACCGGACCGAACTTCGAACCGTGCTTGACAGCCAGCTCCTGCGGGATGCCGCCGAGAATCTCCTCGCGGGTGAAGTAGGGAATTTCCTTCAACAACAGCGCCAGCAACAACAACCCGGTCTGATAGATGTCCACGTGCCGCCCGACCGCGCCGAACTCTTCCGGATTGAACGCTTCGGGCGGGCGCATCCAGTCGGCCAGCAGCGTCTGGAATACCCGGATGTCGGATTCCAGTCGGGTCAGGCCGAGATCGCCGACCTTGAACGACCAAACCGGCTCCCCAAGCAGCCTGCGCTTGCGCCGCGTCTCCGTGACGAAAACGTTTCCCGGATGCAAGTCCTTGTGCACGTAGCCGGCGGCATGGATGTAGTCGAGCGCCTGGAGTATGTCGCTCGCGACATAGGGAAGCCAGCGATCCGCGTCCAGGCCCCGGCGGGCAATCAGGTTGGTGAGCGGGAAGCTGCAACGTTCGATGATTAGATAGAAGGTGTCCTGGTACTCGAACGCGTCGTATACGAACGTGATGTTCGGATGGCGCATGACCAGCAGCTTGCGCAACTCGTCCTGCCAGATCGTGCGCACCTCCCGGTAAGATTTGTCGTGCGGCAGCAGGACCTTGGCGACCAGTGCATTGCCCCAATCGTCGCCGCATTCGTACACCATGCCGAATCCGCCCTTGCCTAGCGGCTCGCCGATGAAGTAGCGGCGCTCGTCATTGACGATCACCTCGCCCGTGGCTGGCAGCCGGAACTGCCGCGGTTGGCGCAATGCCAGTCTCTTGATGGCATCGAGGCGGGGCGATTTCATGGAAAGCGTAGGGTCACGGTCACTTCAACGTCGGCCGCGGAATAACCGGTGCCTTACCGAGTTTGTAAACCATCACGGTGCGTTTGAAGGTAATGACGATCGTACCGTCCTGATTGAAGCCTGTCGTTTTCACGGTCACGATACCGACGTTGGGACGCGACTTGGATTCGCGTTTTTCCAGCACCTCGGACTGCGAGTAGACGGTATCGCCTTCGAATACCGGGTTGGGCAGACGCACCTCATCCCAGCCCAGGTTGGCGAAGACATTCTGGGATACATCGGTCACGCTCTGTCCGGTGACCAAGGCGACGGTGAACGTCGAATCCACCAGCGGCTTCCTGAATTCCGTTTGTGCGGCGTAATGCGCGTCGAAATGAATCGGTGCCGTATTCTGGGTGAGCAGCGTGAACCAGATGTTGTCGGTCTGCGTCACGGTGCGACCGAGCGGGTGACGGTACACGTCGCCGATCTCGAAGTCCTCGTAGAACCTTCCCTTCCAGCCTGTTTTCTCAGCCATGTCTGAATCCCTTGAATCGGACATCTCTTAACACGAAGGAACGGCAAAACCACACGAAGGAAGGAAAAAGCATCGCCTGATCGATAGAGCACATTCTGGATCCAGTTTCTGCCGTTTATGACCCTTGATCAACTCTTCCCCCGAAATTGTTCCTGGTTCACCTTCGTGTTCCTTTCCCGCTTTTCCTTCGTGCACCCCTCAAGGGGGTATTGAAAAGAATCCTTCGTGTTGAACGCGTTTTGTCCTTTTAGATCGCCTGATCCTGCTCTAACCGGGTGATAAATCCGTCGTCGAAACCCAGTTCCTGAAGGATCGCTCGGGTGTGCTGGCCGACAGCGGGAATCGGATCCATGCGCGGTTCCACCCCTTGCATGGTCACCGGCGGGACCAGTGCCTTGATCGTGCCCTGCGGCGAATCCACTTCACGCCAGCGATTGCGGGCCCGCAACTGCGGATGGTCCCAGAATTCCTGCATGGTGTTCAGCCGCGCATTGGCAATCTGTGCGTTGTCCAACCGCTCCACCACTTGCCCTGCGGTCAATTTCGCGAATACCGAGACTATGATATCCGTGAGCGCCCGCTGGTTGGCAACGCGATGGCTGTTGCTGTCGAAGCGCGGGTCGGTTGCAAGCTGCGGCTCGCCCAGTACCATCGCGCAAAAATTTGCCCACTCGCGCTCGTTCTGGATGCCAAAAAAAACGGTTTTGCCGTCACCCGCCGGAAACGGTCCATAGGGATGAATGGTCGCGTGTGCGGAGCCGGTGCGTGGCGGCGCGGTGCCGCCGTAGCCGGTGAAATAGGCGGGATAGCCCATCCATTCGCCCAGCGCCTCGAACATGGAGACGTCGAATGCGGTGCCCTGGCCGGTCCGCTCGCGCTGAAAAAGCCCGGTGAGGATGCCGGTGTAACCGTACATCCCCGCGGCGATGTCGGCGATCGAGATACCCGACTTCGCCGGCGTCTCGGGTGTGCCGGTCACGGACACCACGCCCGATTCGCACTGGATCAGCAGATCGTAGGCCTTCTTCAGGCTGTACGGGCCGTCGGGACCGTAGCCGGAAATATTGCAGGCGACGATGCGCGGGTTCTTGTCCAGCAGATCGCCGGATGCGAGTCCCAACCGCGCCGCCGCGCCGGGCACCAGATTTTGTACGAACACATCGGCCTTCTTCACCAGCCGGTCGAGGATCTGCGCCGCGTCCGGATGCTTCACGTCCAGGCTGAGGCTTTCCTTGGAGCGGTTGAGCCAGACGAAATGCGAGGACTGGCCGAGCACGGTCTTGTCGTAGCCGCGCGCGAAATCGCCTACTTGTGGGCGCTCGATCTTGATCACCCTTGCGCCGAGATCGGCGAGTTGCCGCGTGGTGAACGGCGCAGCCACGGCTTGCTCAAGCGAAACGACTGTTATGCCTTGCAGTGGCAGCATTATCTAAAACCTAAACGCGTTCAACACGAAGGATTCTTTTCTATACCCCCTTGAGGGGTGCACGACGGAAATACGAAGCTACACGAAGGAGAACCGAAACAAAAAGCAGTATTGTGAAAACCCATCGACTCTGACCAGCATCCATTCAAGAAACGCGCAGGAGAAACTGGTTCTATTGAGGAAGATTGCGCTTCCTCGATCTTCCCAACGAAGAAACTATTATTTGGTTGTTGTCTATCCTTCGTGTTCCTTCGTATTTCCTTCGTGCCCTTCGTGATAATCGCGGTTCAGGGGCTTGTTGCGAAGGCGACACCGATCATGGAGTCGCGGGTCACTAGCGCAGCAAGCTTCTCCTCCGGCCAGCCCTCGGTACGCGGCGGACGCATCGGCAGTACCAGATAACGCATGTCGGCAGTGGAATCGTGGACGCGTACCGTAACGTCCTTGTCGATCGTGGTGCCGAATTCCTCAAGTACCTCGCGCGGTTCATTGATCACCCGCGATCGGTAGTTGCGGCTCTTGTACCAATCCGGTGGCAGCCCGAGAAGCCAGCGCGGATAGCAGGAGCACAGCGTGCACACGATGACGTTGTGCACCTGCTCGGTGTTCTCCACAACCACCAGCTTGTACGGTCCGCGTTCCATGCCGAGCGCCTCGCAGGCGGCGTTGCCGTCGCTCACCAGCAGCTTTTTGTAATCCGGGTCGGTCCATGCCCTGGCCACCACCTTTGCGCCCAGTAGCGGCGTGCGGTTGTCCATGTCCTCCACCTGCCGGCGCACTTCCTCGGCGCTGAGGATGCCCTTCTCGATCAGCAACTCGCGCACCGCGATTTCCATTGCCCGCCATTGAGTGATGGTTTCGTCCTGGTCAGGGCGCGGCGGATGCCGCTGTGGCTGCGCGTGATCGTGCGGGTGATCGTGATCGTGCGGCATGTCAGGCTCGCTCCAGCCAATGTTGGAAGATTTCGACATCGACGGTATCACCGGGACTGCCATCGTACGCAGGCCAGACCTCGCGCTGGAGGAACCGCACGCGGTACAGCGGTTGCTTCGGCACGCCCGGCCGGGCGTACGCGAGTTCCTCGGGATTGCCGTACGACCCGCAAAGGCGCTCGATCACGCCGCGTTTGCCGCGTATGTAGTAGGGGGTGCGCACATGCCCGATCGGAAAGGCAGCCCGCACCGCGACACGGTCCCCGGTGCGGAACTGCGGCGCCAGGCTCTCAGCGGCCGCCATCGGCGCGCGCCTGCGTTTCGGCCATCTTGCGGCCGAGTTCGTCGACGCTGATGACGCCGCGCTGGATCAACGTTTGCGTGATCGAGTAGATCCAGCGCTCGTAGTAATTCATCTTGTCGTAAGCGTCGAGCCCCAGCCCCTCGATGTTGCGGCGGAGCTCGTCCACCGTCATCAGCCCCTTCTTGGTGAGCAATACCAGCAATGCATCCACGCGCTTTTCCCAGAGCGCGTAATCATGCTCGGTCTGTTCGACGGTTCCCGCCGGCAGACCGCCCATGTCATGGACGCCGCGATAGTTCATCATGACCGCATCAGAAGAACGGAGAGTGAGGCGGAGATTATAGGACGCTTCCGGCCGCTCGCGATATTGGGCCTGCGCAGCTTCCCTAGTACGAGCGCGGCAGGCCGAGCACGTGCTCGGCAATGTAGGCCAGGATCAGGTTCGTGGAGATGGGCGCGACCTGGTACAACCGCGTCTCGCGGAACTTGCGCTCGATGTCGTACTCGGCGGCGAAGCCGAAACCGCCGTGGGTCTGAAGACAGACGTTGGCCGCCTCCCAGGACGCGTCCGCAGCGAGCATCTTGGCCATGTTCGCTTCCGCCCCACAGGGCTTGCCCGCCTCGAACAACGCGGCCGCTTTGTAGCGCATGAGGTCAGCGGCCTCGACGTTGACATGGGCGCGCGCAATCGGAAACTGGACGCCCTGGTTCTGTCCGATCGGCCGCCCGAACACCACGCGCTCGCTGGCATAACGGGAGGCTCGCTCTATGAACCAGTGCCCGTCGCCGACGCACTCGGCGGCAATCAGGATGCGCTCGGCGTTCATGCCGTCGAGGATGTAGCGGAAACCCTTGCCCTCCTCGCCGATCAGGTTCTCGGCGGGCACTTCGAGATTGTCGAGGAACACTTCGTTGGTTTCGTGGTTCGGCATGTTGCGGATAGGCCGCAACGTGATCCCCTTGCCGCCCGAAGTGCGCAAGTCGACCAGGAATACCGACAGTCCGTCGGACTTTTTCTGCACTTGGTCCAGCGGCGTCGTGCGCGCCAGCAGCAACATCAGGTCGGAGTGCTGCACGCGTGAGGTCCAGACCTTTTGCCCATTGACGATGTAGCGCTCGCCTTTGCGAACCGCCATGGTCTTGAGCTTGGTGGTATCGGAGCCTGTGGTCGGTTCGGTCACCGCGAAGGATTGCAGTCGCAGTTTTCCCGCAGCAATGTCCGGCAGATACTTGCGCTTTTGCTCTGCGGAGCCATGGCGCAGCAGCGTGCCCATGATGTACATCTGCGCATGGCAGGCACCGGAATTGGCGCCCGAGCGGTTCGCTTCTTCGAGAATGATCGAGGCCTCGGTGATTCCGAGCCCCGCCCCGCCATACTCCTCCGGAATCAGCGCCGAAAGCCATCCGGCGTCGGTCAGCGCCCGTACGAACTCTTCGGGATAGGCGCGCGCTTCGTCGAGTTTGCGCCAGTACTCACCAGAGAAACGCGAGCACAGGTCGCGCACTGCCGCGCGGATCTGCTGATGCGATTCAGCCCTGTCAGTTGTTGTGGCGATTGCCCTGCCCCTGAAACAAAAAGGGCTGGCTCGACGGCCAGCCCTTCGCGATTGGTTTGTTTATTTTCCGAGGAGTTTCTGCAACTCGCCAGACTGGTACATCTCGCGAATGATGTCCGCGCCGCCAACAAATTCACCCTTTACGTAAAGCTGCGGAATCGTCGGCCACTTGGAGAAATCCTTGATGCCCTGGCGGATGTCCTGATCGGCGAGAACATCCACTGTGGCGACATTCTCGACGCCACAGGCCTCGAGAATCTGCACTGCGGCGGCGCTGAAACCGCACATCGGCGCGTCCGGCGTGCCCTTCATGTACAGCACGATCGGATTGCCGGTGACCTGCTGCTTGATCTTTTCCTGTACATCCATTGGCGATTCCCCTGGGAAGATTTAAGGGAGTGCCCGTTCCGGATCGTGCCCGGCGAAGACACTCCCGTTAGACGGCAACGATGTTAACGACTCGGCGAATCGGGCGTCAATAGGCGCCCGCCGGCAATTCGCGGCACTCCCGCAAAATCAGCACGAAATACCAGCTCGCCAAAGCCCGCGTTACGTAAAAGGTCTCTGCAAGCCTCTGCCTGACTGTAGCCGTGCTCGAGCAGCAGCCAGCCGCCCGGGCGCAGATATTTCGGCGCAGCACCGACGATACGGCGAAGCTCCACGAGTCCGTCGGCGCCGGCGGCGAGCGCCTGGCGCGGCTCGAAACGCAGGTCACCCTGTTGCAGGTGCGGGTCGTCCGCGGCAACGTAAGGCGGGTTCGCCACGATCAGATCGAAGCGGCGACCGTCCAACGCGGCGAACCAGTCGCTTTGCAGGAACTCCACCTCGATGTCGAGTGCGGCAGCATTCTCGCCCGCCAATACCAATGCGGGACTCGAACTGTCCACCGCGGTGATCTGTGCCGCGGGTCGTTCGCGCGCGATCGCGATGGCAATGCAACCGCTGCCGGTGCCGAGATCCAGTACCTTGCGCGCTTCACCGTGCGGAAGCCTTTCCAGCGCGACCTCCACCAGCTCCTCGGTTTCCGGGCGCGGGATCAGCACGTCGGGCGTAACCCGCAACGGCAACCCGTAGAATTCCTTCACGCCGACCAGGTAGGCCACCGGGTGACCATTCGCCCGGAGCACCACAAGAGAGTGGAATCTTGCAGCGGCTTCGGAATCGGCCACTTGGTCCGCATGAGTGGTCAGCCAGGCGCGCGTTACACCCAGCGCGAAACCCAACAGCACCTGTGCATCGCGCCGCGCTTCGGCCGCATCCCGGTCCGCGGCCAGCTCCCGCACCGCTTTGCCGAGAAGCGCGCCGACTGTTGCGATCACGTTTGGGTCGCGACCATGTCCTCTGCCATTGCGGCAAGCTGTTCGGCCTGATGCTCGGCCATCAGGGCGCCGATCAACTCGTCGAGCGCGCCGTCCATGATCTGATCGATTTTATACAGCGTGAGGTTGATGCGGTGATCGGTGACGCGTCCCTGAGGGAAGTTGTAGGTGCGGATGCGTTCGGAGCGGTCGCCGCTGCCGATCAGCAACTTGCGGGTTGCTGCCTGTTTTGTCTGCTGGGCACGCAACTGCTTGTCCTTGATGCGCGCAGCCAACACGGCCAGCGCCTGAGCCTTGTTCTTGTGCTGGGAGCGGTCGTCCTGGCACTCGACCACGATGCCGGTCGGGATGTGGGTCACGCGCACGGCGGAATCGGTCTTGTTGATGTGCTGGCCGCCCGCGCCGGAAGCGCGGAAGGTGTCGATGCGCAGTTCCGCGGGATTGAGCACTACATCTTCAACCGCATCGACTTCCGGCAGCACCGCCACCGTGCAGGCGCTGGTGTGGATGCGCCCCTGGGTCTCGGTCTCGGGTACACGCTGCACGCGATGGCCTCCGGACTCGAACTTGAGCTTCGAGTAGGCGCCGTAACCGATGATCTTGGCGATCACCTCCTTGTAGCCACCCAGTTCGGCTGCGCTCTCCGAAATCAGGTCCACTTTCCAGCCCTGGCGTTCGGCGTAGCGGGTGTACATGCGGAACAGGTTGCCAGCAAACAGCGCCGATTCGTCGCCGCCGGTGCCAGCACGGATTTCCAGGAAGATATTACGTTCGTCGCTCGGATCTCTGGGCAGCAATTGCCCTTGCAGCTCGTCTTCTATACCCGCGAGCCTCCTTTTGCCTGCGCGCACTTCGGCTTCGGCCAGTTCGCGCATTTCCGGGTCGCTTGCCACCTGCAATGCCGACGCGACGTCCCGCTCGGCTGCCTTGTAAGCGTTGTAGAGCTCGACCACCGGCATGATCTCCGCATGCTCGCGGGTGAGCTTGCGGTAATTGTCGAGATTCTTCGTGACGTCTTCGCCGGAGAGCAACGCGCTGAGTTCCTCCAACCTGGCGGACAGTTGCGCCAGCTTGGAAGCAATGGAAGGTTTCATTCCGGCGGATTGACCTGGTAGAGGCGGGCAAGCGCCGCAACCAGGGAATCGCGCTCCCTGGCTTCGGCTGAACTGAGTGCGTGCGTCGGCGCGTGCAGGAACTTGTTGGTCAGCGCGTGGGAGAGTTGCTCGAGCACTTTCTGCGGCTCTTCGCCATTCGCCAGCAGCTTCGCGGCACGGTCGAACTCGTGGCGGCGCATGCGTTCCGCCTGGTCACGCAGCGCGCGAATGGTGGGCACCAGCTCGCGGGTCTCGAACCAGTGCATGAAATCATGAACGCTGGCATTGATGATCGCCTCCGCCTGCACCACCGCCGCTTGGCGGGTATCGAGGCCTTCCTGAACGATCTTGCCGAGGTCGTCCACGCTGTAAAGAAACACGTCATCGAGCCCGGCGACTTCGGCTTCGACGTCGCGCGGCACCGCCAGGTCGATCATCAGCATCGGCCGGTGCCGGCGCGCCTTGATCGCGCGCTCGATCATGCCTTTGCCGAGTATCGGCAACTGGCTCGCCGTACAGGACACCACGATGTCATGCACTGCCAACTGCTCGGGCATATCGTTGAGGGTGATTGCCTGCCCATGGAAGCGGGCGGCCAGTTCCTCGCCGCGTTCCAGCGTGCGATTGGCAAAGGTCGCCTGGCGCGGCCTTCTTGCGGCGAAGTGCGCGGCACAGAGTTCGATCATCTCGCCGGCTCCGATGAACAACACTTTCTGCTCGCCGATGCTCGGATAAATCCGTTCCGCGACTCTTACCGC
The DNA here is from genome assembly GCA_964650365.1 of uncultured Alcaligenaceae bacterium. GTDB lineage: Bacteria > Pseudomonadota > Gammaproteobacteria > Burkholderiales > JACQAP01 > JACQAP01. The sequence goes on from CAZYTR010000002.1 coordinate 23,595, forward strand.
GGCCGCGGCCATCGACACCGAGTTGGCGCCAATCTCGGTCTGGGTGCGCACTTCTTTCGCCACCGAGAAACTCGACTGGAACAGTTTGTGAAGCACAGTGCCAAGCGTGCCGGCATGCTCGGCAGACTTCACCGCCTCTTTCATCTGCCCGAGGATCTGCGGTTCGCCCAGCACCATGGAATCCAGCCCGCTCGCCACCCGGAACGCGTGCGCGACTGCGCGCTCGCGCGGCAGCGTATAGAGAAAGGGCTCCAGCGATTGCGATTTGAGATGATGAAAGCGCGCCAGCCAGTCGATCGCGCGTTCGGGTTCCGGGGTGCTGCAATACACCTCGGTGCGATTGCAGGTGGAAATGATCGCCGCTTCCCTGACGGGCTCGTGATTCACCAGGTCGCGCAGCGCTTCTTCCAGATTGGCGGCGTGAAAAGTCACCTGCTCACGAACCGCGAGCGGGGCCGTATTGTGATTGACGCCGAAAGCAAAAAGCTGCATCGGAACCCTGAAACGACAAGGGACCTGACGGCCCCGGAAAGGCTGTCAATTATAAGCCAAATGGGTGGCTTTCCCTTGGATTCAGGGGTTTGGAACAGGCTTTCGAAAAATACGAATGACGCCGGAAGAGATGGTGGCCAAGGGCGGAATCGAACCACCGACACAAGGATTTTAGCTCCGACATAACCTTGCGCTATGCGAAAGGTTAGTCTCCACTGAAACAAGCCGCTGTCGCAGCGTGTTTTCAGCCCTCTGCTTTAAGAACTCACGACAGCAGAGCCTGGTTACGGACGAGATACACTCCAAAGAAATTGGTGGCCAAGGGCGGAATCGAACCACCGACACAAGGATTTTCAGTCCTCTGCTCTACCGACTGAGCTACTTGGCCACGCGTCCGAAACGTCAGAACCGCCGCTCGGAAAGCGCGGGATTCTACCCGAAAAAGCTCGACCCAGGTCAATTCACGCGAGGAGCACAACCGCGCGCTTGCGGGCCGCAGATCAGCATCTGGCGACAGCGAAATACTGCGGACCGGCTGTCGTGGACCTTCGCATGCAAAAGACATTCACGTGCTCACAGGCATGGATGCTCTCTGCGGGTTTCCCGATCACCCTGCAACTGCTGCAAGATAAAGTCGGACTTTCAGGACGATCAGTATCGCTTCGAGCAACAGCAGAAAAAACAGCGCAAGAAAACCGATATGCTGATCGACAACGAAGCGCGGCGCAACCACGCGCGTAAGCTTCATCACCGGTGCGGTGATCGTCTTCAACATTGAATACACGATATTGTGTTCGCGCTTCGCTCCGGCCAGGATGAATAGCGCGCCCTGGCCTATGAGTGCCATCAGCGCGACTTCATTGATGGCTTTCAGGATGACCACCAGCTGAAACATCAGTCGGGCCTTGCCAGCGTATCCGCGGACGCGACGCGGGGCTCGACCGGCGCCGAATCGGCGGATTTTCCCGTCACCCGGATCAGGTGCTGCGTCATCTTAGGATCAAACCTGTTCAGATGCGCGATCACTTCGTCTAGTTTGTCGCGGCTATCGAGCGCGTGATAAGCCATCCCCAGCTCGTACCAAGCGTAACCGTTCATCGGCTGCAATCGTGCCGCATGCTCCAGCGCTTGCGCCGCTTCCTCAGGGCGCCCGAGCGCCGCCAGCGCGAGGCCCATTCCGTACCAGGCGCGATCTATATTCGGCTTGAGCCGCACCGCGTCCCTGAACGCGGCGATCGCCAGCTCGTGGTGCCCTTTCTGGTGATGGACGTACCCGAGATCGAATAGTGCAATCGCGTTATCCGGCTCGATTTTCAGCGCCGCCTGGAAATGCTCGACCGCCAGGGAATA
>CAZYTR010000003.1:0-5440 GCA_964650365.1 uncultured Alcaligenaceae bacterium
GTCTGGCCACGAGACGAAGGGGTCAGGTCTTGTTTCTTGCACGGATCTGTCTGGCCACGATGCGACTCACCGTCGAATAGTGCAGCCCTGTGGCTTGTCCGATCTCCGCCTGGGTGTAGCCGTGCCTGAGATGCAGAGTGGCGATCAGCCGCTCCCGGGTGTGCTCATCGCCCGGCCGGAGATTCTTCAGCGCCTTCGCAAGACTCGGCCGACCGGCGTGGCGCTGCGCCTTTGGGATCTCCTTGGCCAGTCTGGTCGATTTGAGCTTCGGATTCACCTTTCGCAGAAACCCCTCTCTGCCGAGCAGCACCTGGCCCTTGACTTCGGTCCAAGGCGAAGGAATTCGCGATCCCTCCAGCACGAAGGCCCGGTAGCGGCGCTGGGCGGCGGGGGTGGAAGCGGCAAACTGAGCGAGCAAGGCGGCGGTGTCCAGGAATTGCGGCGGGCTCACCTCGCCCACCGTGGCCCTGTAACTCGACCAGCGGTAACGGCCGGGGTCCTTGACCACCTTGGCACGCACCGGATTCAGGACCACGTAGCGCGACAGCTCCAGCAGATAGTTCTGTTTTTCGACCAGGATCGCCTTGAATCGACCTTGGAAGACATGCCCTACCCGGCGGTGCCGGCGGTTAAGGCGCTGGGTGTAGACCCCGTTTAACTGGCGCATGCCCTTGGACAGATTGGCTTGGGGCGTTTCCACCATGAGGTGGTAATGGTTGTCCATCAGGCAGTAGGCATAAGCTCGCCAGCCAAAGCGCTCGACCACCGAGCCGAGGACAGACAAGAACTCCTCCCGGTCGGCATCGCCCAGGAAGATATCCTCCTGCCTGTCCCCACGGGAGGTGATGTGATACAAAGCGCCGGGGTATTCGATGCGAAGCGGGCGGGTCATGGGGGAAGCCTAGTCCCAATCCTTGCAAGAAACAAGACCTGACCCCTTGGTTCTATACCACCAATTCGCAGGGCAGGGTAAACACCCGCATTGGAATCTTCGCTCCGCGTTCGCGCTGGACCTGTTTGTCATGAAACGTCTTGAGGGCAGCCACGACCCGATTCGCTTGCACTTCAGGCAACGCGACGAGGATCATGTTGTTGAGCCCGGGCCAGGAAACGGAATGAAAGGCGGCGCCCGCCTCGCCCTTGCCCACCACGTCGACCATCTCGGTGAAAGCCTCGACCTCATTCTCGCCAAGCAAGGCACGGATATCTTCTTCGAGGGATTCGCGAAAAACGATCATTATCATTTTCATGGGTTGCCCCCTTATCGTTTTGTAGAACGAATGTTGTCAGGTCTCATGACCCGAAGCAACCACGTGCGCCGGGGTATTCGATGCGAAGCGGGCAGGCCATGAAAGCGGCCTAGTCCGAATCCCTGCAAGGAACAAGACCTGACCCCTTCCTTCCTAACTCCACAACCCGCGCAACTTCCCGGCCACATCCACCGGGGTGGCAGCCTGGGGCGGTGCTGCGGCGCCCGCCTCTGCCGCGGGCCAGGTCATCTGCTCGAATTGCGCCAGTACCTTGCGGGTAATGAAGCGGCTCCGTGCACCGTACACGTGCGCATCGCCCCGGCGCGGCTGTTGAGTAATGTAGTAACGCAGCGGCGCAATGACATGAAGATCGGTCTTCGCCCGTGTCATCGCCACATACAGCAGGCGGCGCTCTTCCTCGACCTGCGCCGGGTCGCCGGTGGAGAATTCCGACGGAAAATTCCCGTCCGCCACATTGAGCACATGCACCGCGTCCCACTCCTGACCCTTGGCCGAGTGGATCGTGGACAGCACGAGATAGTCCTCGTCCAAGAGCGGCGCACCCGAAAGGTCTCCACTAGCCTGCGGCGGATCGAGCGCGAGCTCGGTGAGGAAGCGTTCGCGCGACGGGAACTGCGGCGCGATGCGCTCGAGCTGCAGGAGATCGCCGACGCGTGCTTGCGCCGCTTCGTAGATACGTTCGACGTGCGGCTCGTACCATTCGCGCACGCGTCCGACCTGCCCCTGCCACGGTCCGTCGGGCCGCGCGAGCCACTCCATGAGCGCCGCGAACGGTGGCCACGCCTCGGAGGCCGGCGGCGGAGCTTTGAACGCAGCGAGCGCGCGCCAGTCGTGCCCGGCGGCCTCGAAGTGCGTGAAGAGCCGCGCCGCGTTCGCCGGCCCCATGCCCGGTAAGAGCTGAAGAGCGCGGAATGCACTTGAACGGTTCTTCGGATTGTCCGCCCAGCGCAGCACTGCCAGCATGTCCTTGACGTGCGCGGCTTCGAGGAATTTCAGACCACCGTATTTCACGTAGGGGATATTGCGCCGGACCAGTTCGAGTTCCAGAACGTCGCTGTGGTGCGAGCTTCGAAACAGCACCGCCTGGCGCCTTAGCGCTACCCCGCGCTCGCGCGTCTCCAGCACGCGTGCCACCACGTAGTCCGCCTGCGCCTGATCGTCCGCCACCGTCACGTAGCGTGGCCGTTCGCCGGCCCCGCGCGTGGCGCGCAAGGTCTTTCGGTACTCGCGGCTGCCTTCCGCGATCAACGCGTTCGCCGCATCCAGCACGCCCTGCGTCGAGCGATAGTTCTCTTCGAGGGTCACCACACTGGCCGCCGGCGCGTATTGCGCCGGAAAGCCGAGGATGTTCTCGATCGTGGCGGCGCGAAACGAATAGATCGACTGCGCATCGTCTCCTACCACTGTCACGCCCGCGCCGGTGGGCCGCAGCGCCTTGAGAATTTCGGCCTGCAGCGCATTGGTGTCCTGGTATTCGTCCACCAGGATCTGGTCGAACTGCGCACCCATCTCCGCAGCGAGCGAGGGGTCGGATGCCATCGCGTGCCAGTACAGCAGCAGGTCGTCGTAATCGAGGGCCTGGTTGGCCAGTTTGCGTTCCACGTAGACGCGATATAGCCCGATGAGTTCTTCCTCCCAGTCGGCACACCACGGGAAAACGGTTGCCAGTGTGTGCGCGAGCGGCGCCTGGGTATTGATCCGGTGCGAATAGATGGCGAGGCAGGTGTCCTTGCGCGGAAAGCGCTTCTCGGACTTGGACAGACACAGGTCGTGGCGCACTACGTCCATGAGGTCGGCCGCGTCGCCTCGATCCATCACGGAGAAGTTTGCGTCGAGCCCGACGCGGGCCGCATGGCGTCGGATGAGCCGATTCGCGATTGAGTGAAACGTTCCCGACCACGGCAGTTTCACCGCGACCTCAGTTCCCGCGCCGCTCTGGCCGGCCTTCTCAGCAAGCACAACAGCGACGATCCGCTGCGCGCGCCGCGTCATCTCCTGCGCCGCGCGGCGCGTAAAGGTGAGCAGCAGAATGCGTTCCGGGCTTACCCCCTCGAGGATCAGGTGCGCGACCCGGTGCGCCAGCGTGTTGGTCTTGCCGGTACCCGCCCCGGCGATGATGAGCAGGGGTCCGGCGCGGAATCCGCCGCTCTGGTCACGGGCACCGAAGCTCGCCGCCGCGCGTTGCGCGGAATTGAGTCGTTCGAATGCCGTTACGGTTGCCACGCCGCTCACTATACTATAGGTGATAGCTGTGTTTATATCCACCCCTCTCAGTTGCACTTGGGACTTCATTTTACGCCTGCAAGAAACAAGACCTGACCCCTTCCTTCGTTCTTCGGTTCACCATTTCTCGATCCAAGGCCGCAGGTCGAGTTCGTGGGTCCAGGCACTGCGATGCTGCCGGTGCAACTGCCAGTAGTTCTCCGCGATCGCATCCGGGCTCAGGATGCCGTCCTGGGACTTCAGTGCATAGCGCTCCGGAAAGCGCTCCGCGATGAACGGGGTGTCGATGGCGCCGTCGATCACGACGTGCGCGACGTGGATGCCCTGTGGCCCAAGCTCGCGAGCCATGCTCTGCGCCAGAGACCGCAGCCCGTGCTTCGCCCCGGCAAAGGCGGCAAAGCCGGCGGAGCCGCGCAGGCTCGCCGTCGCGCCGGTGAAAAGGATGCTGCCTTGCTTACGCGGCAACATGACTTTGGCGACTTCGCGCCCCACCAGGAAACCGGCGAAGCAGCCCATTTCCCAGACTTTCCTGTAGACCTGCGCGGTGGTTTCGGTGATGCCGAAGCGCACGTTGCCGCCGACGTTGAACACTGCCACCTCGATTGGCGCGATGTCGCGCTCGATGCGGGTGACGAGCTCGATCACGTCTTCTTCCTTGCGCGCATCGGAACCGAAGCCGTGCGCTTCACCGCCGTCCGCCCGGATCCGCTCCAGCAGCGGCGCAAGCTTCTCCTCCGTGCGGCGCGTGACGCATGCGATGAAGCCTTCGCGGGCAAACCGGCGAGCGATGGCACCGCCGGTGGCGTCGCCGGCACCGACTACCAGGACGGAGCGTTTATTAGACATTGAAATAAGACGGTGAAGGGTGAAGGGTTCAAATCAAAAACGATAAAAATGGAACTCAGAAAGGCCGTGACGAACGAAAGTGAATCAACCGCGACACGTGTCCTTGTTCTAGTCCAGCGTGATGAACAGAGATTTGCGGGGCTTTCCGGCAACCGCGCGACTGATGTGTCCCTGCCCGGTCGTATCCTCGGCAAGGAGGATTTCGCCGGTGCGAAGGATGCGCTTGGTGCCGTCGCCCACTTCGATTTCCACCTCGCCTTCAAGGTTCACCACGTATTGCCGCCGCGGCGCGGGGTGAAAGTCGTAGTTGTAGTCCCCGGTGGTCTCGCGAAACACCACACCGGTGGCTTTGTAAAGTTCAGAGATAAAGCCGACCTTTCCGCCATCCTTCAGCGGGATCTGGATATCCTCGAAATGGGACTTGTCGTCCGGGCCGGTGTACAGGCGCACAACCCTCATGGTTCCCCCTTTTTGTTCTGCCGCAATCTCGTTCGAACGAAGTGTGAATGCGCCCCATGTCCCCGCCAGGACGAGCGCCATCACAAACCCTGCCGACCAACTCTTCTTTGACGACCTCATCGATACTCCTTCCACTTAAAAGCAGTGACAAGTGACTGGTGACGAGTGACTGGTAAAAACAATTTTCGAAGCCGCTTGCACCACGCCACGGCCACACAACGTCAAGGTGTCGAAGGTTTCGCCGGCACGACCAGCGCGGTGGGCTTCAGTTTCTCCGGCAACACCCGGCCCATTCGCGCGCGCTTGAGGACGTGGTGAGCTAGCTTGTCCTTTTCCAGGACCAGTTCCTTTTCCTTGCCGTTGCGGTTGACGCCGCGCACGATGAGCTTGGGCTGATCTGAGACCGCGACGGCGAACAGCCTGTCGACTTCGTCGAGCCCCATCACGATGGTGCCGCGGCCACGCGGCTGGTACTTGAGTTCCGCGATCGCGAACAGCAGCAGCCGCCCGCCTTCGGAGAGCGCTGCCACGAAGTTGCCTGCCGATTCCTCGTAGACGAACGGCGCAATTGGAATATCGGGTTCCTCCAGCGTCATGAACTCGCGCCCGGCCTTGCGGTTGGAGACCATATCGGCGATCTT
>CAZYTR010000004.1:0-8527 GCA_964650365.1 uncultured Alcaligenaceae bacterium
CGAGCGCCGCAACACCGCGTACCACGAATCCGGCCACGCGGTGGCGGCGAAACTGCTGCCCAGGACCGACCCGGTGCACAAGGTCACCATCATCCCGCGCGGGCGCGCATTGGGGGTGACCATGCAGCTTCCGCAGGAAGATCGTTACAGCATGGACCGCGAGCAGATCCTGCAGAACATTTCGGTGCTGTTCGGCGGCCGCATCGCTGAAGAGATTTTCATGGGACAGATGACCACCGGCGCATCAAACGACTTCGAGCGTGCTACCGAGATGGCGCGCCGTATGGTGACACAGTGGGGCATGAGCGACCAGCTCGGACCGATGGTGTATGGCGAAAACGAGGGAGAAGTCTTCCTCGGCCGTTCTATCACCACTCACAAGAACGTGTCCGAGACCACCATGCAGAAGGTGGACGCGGAAATCCGCCGCATCATCGACGAACAGTACACGCTTGCGCGCAAGCTGATCGAGGACAATCGCGACAAAGTCGAGGCGATGGCCAGGGCGCTGCTGGAGTGGGAGACGCTCGACTCGGACCAGATCAACGACATCATGGAAGGCCGCCCGCCGCGTCCGCCGAAGCCCACCGGCACGCCGAGCGCGCCGCCTTCCTCGCAGGGCAATGCAGCATCGCCCGCTGCGACCACCACGCCGGCACGCGAAGCCTGAGGCGCGAGAGGCGTGAGGCGCGAGGCGTGAGGGGCAGAACCCAAAAGCTCGGGGCGCAACCGATCGGGAATCAGGACTAAGGTAAGGGGTGAGGCGTGAAAACCTCCCCCTTTTTTTTGAGACCGACTGCGACGTTCCGTAATGACCGCGCCTCACGCCTCGCGCCTCACGCCTCACCCCGTTCTGCGGGCCGGTCGTTTCTTGCTCGCACTGCAACGCCCGCTGATCATGGGCGTGGTGAACGTCACCCCGGATTCGTTTTCCGACGGTGGACGCTTCCTGGGCACGCAGCAGGCAGTGGAGCACGCCCGCGTTCTTATCGAGGAAGGCGCCGACATTCTCGATATCGGCGGGGAATCCTCGCGCCCGGGTGCAGAGCCGGTGGGCCTCGACGAAGAATTGCGCAGGGTGATGCCGGTGCTGGAAAAACTGGGCCGGCTGCCGGTACCGGTATCGGTCGACACCCGCAAACCGGAAGTGATGCGCCGGGCGATTGCCGCTGGAGCGGCGATGGTCAACGACATCAACGCGTTGCGCGGGCCGGGTGCGCTCGAGGCCGTGGCGGAAAGTCAGGCCGCAGTGTGCCTGGTGCACATGCAGGGCGAGCCGCGCACCATGCAGCAGGACCCGCATTACGAAGATGTGGTGTCGGAAGTGACGGAGTTTCTCGCGCGGCGGGTCGAGGCCGCGCAGCAGGCAGGTATTGAACGCGAACGAATTGTTGTCGATCCCGGCTTCGGCTTCGGCAAGGAAAACTGGCACAACCTCGAACTGCTGCGTAACCTGCCAAGGATTGCCAGTCTCGGACAGCCGGTGCTGGTCGGTCTGTCCCGCAAATCGCTATTCGGTAAAATCACCGGCAAACCGGTTGCCGGCCGGATTTCTGCGAGCGTGGCGGCTGCGCTTCTGGCGGCCGAGCGCGGTGCCGCAGTGGTTCGCGTGCACGACGTGGCGGCGACCCGCGACGCGCTGCTGGTGCTCAACGCAATCGAAAGACGCTGCCTTGTCAAAGACTAGAAAGTACTTCGGAACCGACGGCGTGCGCGGACGCGTGGGAGAGCTGCCGATCACGCCGGAACTGGTGATGCGGCTCGGCTATGCCGCCGGCAAGGTACTCGCGGCGGAACGCGAGTTGCCCTCAGGCGAGCATGCGGGGGTGCTGATCGGCAAGGACACGCGCATCTCCGGTTACATGCTTGAGTCGGCTTTGCAGGCCGGGCTGTCGGCCGCAGGCGTGGACATCTACCTCTCCGGGCCGATGCCGACCCCGGCAGTTGCCTATCTCACCCGCGCGCTGAGGCTGCAGGCCGGCATCGTCATCTCCGCCTCGCACAACCCGTTCGAAGACAACGGCATCAAGTTCTTCTCCGCGGACGGCAACAAACTCCCGGACGCGGTCGAGCGTGCGATCGAAGCGCGCCTGGACGCGCCGCTGGAAACCATGCCTTCGGCGCAACTGGGCAAGGCGCGGCGTATCGACGACGCGGCCGGACGTTACATCGAGTTTTGCAAGAGCACGTTTCCGAATGATCTCGATCTGCGCGGCTTGAGGCTGGTGGTCGACTGCGCGCACGGCGCGACCTATCACGTTGCGGCACACGTTTTTCACGAACTCGGCGCGGATGTGACCTCCATCGGCAACCAACCGGACGGGCTGAACATCAATCGCGATTACGGCGCCACACACCCGCAGGCTCTGGTGGCGGCGGTCAAGGCGCACCGCGCGCACCTGGGAATCGCATTCGACGGCGACGGCGACCGGCTGGTGATGGTGGATCACGCGGGCAGGCTTTACGACGGCGACCAGTTGCTTTACGTGATCGCGCGCGTCCGCCACGAGCGGGGGACGCTCAAAGGCGGCGTTGTCGGCACGCTGATGACCAACCTGGGGATGGAACAGGCGCTCGCCGAGCTTGGCGTGCGCTTCACGCGCGCCGCAGTGGGCGATCGCTACGTGCTGGAAAAGCTGATCGAGAACGACTGGCTGCTCGGCGGCGAGAACTCCGGTCACATCATCTGCCTCGACAAGCACACCACCGGCGACGGCATCATCTCCGCCCTGCAAGTGCTGCACGCGCTGCGCGCCGGGGGCAGGCGTCTAGCCGAACTATGCCGCGACATGCGCATGTACCCGCAGGTCCTGGTGAACGTGAAGGTGCGCAAGGGGTTCGACTTGCAGGCAAACGGCGCGGTGCAGGCGGCGCTCAAAGCCACCGAAATCCGGCTCAATGGCAGGGGCCGTGTGCTGCTGCGTGCCTCGGGAACCGAGCCGGTGATCCGGGTCATGGTGGAAGGGGAGGGGCGCAAACGCATCACGCAGCTCGCCGACGCACTTGCCGAAACGATCCGGGCACAGACTCACGCTCGCGTCTGAATTTCACTGAGCCCGCGGGCCTGCGGCAACAATCGGCCATGCAATCAAACTGTCACATTGCGGCCATACAATCCCGACGCTGGCTCGCAGAATTCCACAATGACAGGAGATTGAAGTCATGCTCAAAACTCACCGATCCACCCTGATAGCCGTTGCTGCCGTGTTCGCGGGCGCGCTCGGCGCGAATGTCGTTCCGGCCCATGCTCAAACGGTCAAAATCGATGGTTCCTCGACCGTGTTCCCTATCACCGAAGCCGTTGCCGAGGACTTCCAGAAGGCCAAGAAGGGCAAAATCAAGGTAACGGTCGGTATTTCGGGGACCGGCGGCGGCTTCAAGAAATTCTGCCGCGGCGATACCGATATTTCCGATGCATCCCGTCCGATCCTGAAAAAGGAGATGGACGAGTGCAAGAAAACCGGCATTCAGTACATCGAGCTGCCGGTCGCCTACGACGCGCTCACGGTGGTGATTCACCCCGAGAACAAGTGGGCGCAAACCCTGACCGTCGCAGAACTGAAGAAAATGTGGGAGCCGGCCGCCCAGGGCAAGGTTACCAACTGGAAGCAGGTCAGCGCGGGATTTCCGGACGCGCCGTTGAAGCTGTTCGGCGCCGGGGCCGACTCCGGCACTTTCGACTACTTTACCGAGGCGATCAACGGCAAGGCCAAGTCCAGCCGCGGCGACTTCACCGCGTCGGAAGACGACAACGTGTTGGTGCAGGGCGTGTCGCGCGACGTCAATGCGCTCGGTTTCTTCGGGCTGGCATACTTCATCGAAAACCAGGACAAGCTCAAAGCAGTCGCGATCACGGAGAAATCCGGCGCCAAGGGCGTGCTGCCTTCAATGCAAACCGTGATGGATGGCTCCTACCAGCCGCTGGCGCGTCCGATTTTCATCTATGTCAACGCCAAATCGCTCGAGCGTCCCGAAGTCGGGGAGTTCCTCGAGTACTACATGAAGAACGCCGCTGCGCTGGTGCGCGAGGTCAAGTACGTTCCGCTTCCCGCCGATGCCTACGCCTACAACAACGATCACATCCAGAAGAGGGTTCTGGGTACCAAGTTCGGCGGCGAGAACAAGGTCGGACTGACCATCCAGCAATTGATGAAGATGGAAGCGAAGCTGTAATCAAGTGCGTTTGCGCCACACAGGAGGGGCGCTGCCCCTCCTGTTTTTTGGCCCGGGTTCCGGGTGATCTGAGAATTCTGTAATAATAGCCCCGGCTCCGAACCGATGAGTTCCGTCGCCCCCACCCAAAGCCTGAATATCTTGGCGGATACCACAGTCAGCGCGCGACTCGCGAAGAGGAAATCCCGCCATATTCGCGAGCGTTTCATCGAGGTCCTTCTTTTCCTCGCGGCATCGGTATCGGTTGCAGTTACGGTCGGCATCGTAGTCGTCCTGGTTACCGAGTCGTACCAGTTTTTCCAGCACGTCTCAGTCTGGGATTTCCTCACCGATACGCAATGGACGCCGCTATTCGATGATGCGCATTACGGCATCATGGTGCTGCTTTCGGGCACGCTGCTCAGCTCCTTCGTTGCGCTCGCGGTGGCAATCCCGCTGGGCACCATCATCGCGATCTACCTGTCGGAGTTCGCGCCGTTCTCGATACGGGAGGTGGCGAAGCCTTTCCTCGAACTGCTGGGCGGCGTGCCGACCATCGTTTACGGTTATTTCGCGTTGCTGTATGTAACCCCGGCGCTGCAGTATTTCTTTCCCGGCCTGCCGGGCTTCAATTTGTTATCGGCCGGCCTGGTGATGGGCATCATGATCATTCCTTATGTCAGCTCGGTGTCCGAAGACGCGATGCGCGCGGTGCCGATGGCGATGCGCGAAGGCTCGTATGCGATGGGGGCCACGCGCTTCCAGACAGCGATCCGGGTGGTGACGCCGGCGGCATTTTCGGGGATTGCCGCCGCTTACATTCTCGGCATCTCGCGCGCAGTGGGCGAAACCATGATCCTCGCGGTCGCTGCCGGGATGCAGCCGAATTTGACCTGGGACCCCACGGAACCCGCAGCCACCATCACAGCGTATATCGTGCAGGTGGCACTCGGCGACTTGCCGCACGGCAGTATCGGCTATCAGACCATTTTTGCCGCCGGCCTGACGTTGATGCTGCTGACGCTGTTTTTCAATGTCTTGGGGCACATGATGAAGCGCAGATACCGGCAGGCCTATTGATATGGCCGACATGACCGTAGCCCAGATCCGGGCGCTGATCACCAAGCACAAGCGCTGGGACCTCATCTTCGCGACCATCGGTGTGCTTTCGCTGATGGTGGGCGTTCTCACGTTCGCTTCCCTGTTCGCCGGCATGGCGATCGACGGCGCGCACCGCCTGTCGCTGGATTTTTTCACCAATTTCCCATCACGCCATCCCGAACAGGCGGGCATCCTGTCGGCCTGGGTCGGTACCACGCTGGTGATGATTGTCACTGCGGTAACCGCGGTGCCGCTCGGCGTGGCGGGCGCGGTTTATCTCGAGGAGTACGCGCCCAAGAACTGGGTCACCGATATCATTGAGATCAACGTCACCAACCTGGCAGGCGTGCCCTCGATCGTTTATGGCCTGCTCGCATTGGGACTGTTCGTGTACCAGTTCGGCTTCGGGCAGAGCATTCTTTCCGCCGGCCTGACCCTGGCGCTGTTGATCCTGCCGGTGGTGATCGTCGCCACGCGCGAAGCGATCCGCTCGATACCCGCAGTCATCCGCGAGGGGGCCTACGCGCTCGGCGCCACCAAGTGGCAGACCACTGCGGACCACATTCTTCCCTATTCGCTTCCGGGGATTCTGACCGGCGTGATCATCGGCATGGCGCGTGCAATCGGCGAAACGGCGCCGATCATCACCATCGGCGCGCTGACTTTCATTGCCTTCCTGCCGCCGGCGCCGTTCAGCGGCGATCCGGCCGCGGGCCTGTTCGACTGGCTGTTCGCGCCGTTTACGGTGATGCCGATACAGATGTTCAACTGGACTTCGCGTCCTGAGGCGGCGTTCCACCAGAATGCCGCCGCTGCCGGTCTGGTTCTGGTGGTGATGACGCTGTCAATGAATGCCCTGGCGATTTATATTCGCTACCGGCTCAGAAAGAAAATCAAGTGGTAAGGAATCGCCATGTCGAAAATCACTGAAGGAACCACCGCAAACGCGAGCCTCGTCGTCAAGGCCGAGGCGCAGAACCTGAGCTTCTACTACGGTGCCTTCAACGCGTTGAAGCGCATCAACATGCCGATCTACGAGAAGAAGGTCACTGCGCTGATCGGGCCCTCGGGGTGCGGAAAGTCAACGTACCTGCGCTGTTTCAACCGCATGCACGACCTTTACGCGGGGAACCGCTACGAAGGCGAAATCCGGCTGCAACCCGACAATACCAACCTGCTCAACCAGCAGGTGGACCCCATTGAAGTGCGCATGCGCATCAGCATGGTGTTTCAGAAGCCCAATCCCTTCCCGAAATCGATCTACGAGAACGTGGCCTACGGTCTGCGCGTGCGCGGCGTGAGGAGCGTGGCGACACTCGACGAGAAGGTGGAGCAGGCACTGCGCAGCGCCGCCCTGTGGGACGAAGTCAAGGACCGGCTCAATGATCTGGCGTTCAACCTCTCCGGGGGGCAGCAGCAGCGCCTTTGCATCGCGCGGGCGCTCGCCACCGAGCCGGAGATTCTGCTGTTCGACGAACCGACCTCGGCGCTCGACCCGATTGCGACCGCGAGCATCGAGGAGCTGATCGCCGACCTCAAGCACAAGGTGACGATCCTGATCGTCACCCACAACATGCAGCAGGCGGCGCGCGTGTCGGACTTTACCGCTTACATGTATCTGGGCGAGATGATCGAGTTCGACGCCACCGACACCATATTCATCAAGCCCAAGAACAAGGCCACTGAAGATTACATTACCGGCCGCTTCGGATAATCGTCGTGCATGCAGCCGCCTGGGCCAATCCCATCATTCCAGAGTGGTTGAGTGATTGAGTCTCGAACGCCCTGATTCTCCTCGGAGCCGTTCCCTCCAAGCTTCATTTCGCGGCGCATAACGTTGACCCTTGTTCCCCGGGACAGGTAAAATCCATCCGTTTTTCCGGTGGGATAGCGCATGCGGCAGCGGCTGGCGGTGGGCAACTGGAAGATGCTCGGCAGTCTTCCGGAAAACCAGGCCCTCCTCGACACGGTCGCGGCGGCCGTGGCAGGGCTGCATAAAGCGACTTGCGCGGTCTGCGTGCCTTTTCCCTACCTCGCCCAAACCCAGGCAGCGTTGGCCGGGTCGAAAGTGGCATGGGGCGCTCAGAATGTCAGCCAGCATCCCAGAGGAGCGTTTACCGGCGAAGTCTCCGCCGGGATGCTGCGCGAATTCGGCTGCCGATACGTGATCGTCGGACATTCCGAACGCAGGCAGTGGTTCGGCGAGGACGACCGCACGGTCGCGCTCAAGGCGAAAGCGGTGCTGGCGGCGGGAATGGTGCCGATAGTCTGCGTCGGCGAAACGCTCGCTGAGCGCGAGACTGGCGTGACCCAAGACGTGGTGGAACGGCAAATTGCCGCGGTCCTGGATGAATTGGGCGGCGAGGGACTGAAAGGCGCAGTCTTGGCGTACGAGCCGGTCTGGGCGATCGGCACGGGCAGGACCGCGACCCCGGACCAGGCGCAGGCGGTACACGCTTACATTCGGGGTTTGCTGTCCAAACGGGATGGCAACCTTGGCGATGCGGCTCCAATACTTTACGGCGGCAGCGTCAAGGCCGCGAATGCCGCGGAATTGTTTGCGATGCCGGACGTGGATGGCGGATTGATTGGCGGCGCTTCGCTGGTGGCGCAGGAATTCATTGCGATCTGCGAGGCGGCAGAGTCACCGGCGGAACGGGACCGCGGAAAGAGCTGATCGCTGAAACGACAGGACACTTATGGAAACCTTGATTCTTGTTCTACATGTGGCTGCGGCCTTGTGCGTAATCGGGCTGGTGCTGCTCCAGCACGGCAAGGGCGCGGATATGGGAGCGGCATTCGGCAGCGGCTCCGCCGGCAGCCTGTTCGGCTCCAGCGGTTCGGCTAATTTTCTCAGCCGCACAACCGCAGTTCTGGCAGCGGTGTTCTTCGTTACCAGCCTCGGTCTGACTTATGTGGCCAGCCACAAGGGCAGGCCCGAGGGGGTGATGTCCACGCCCCAGGAAGCACCGGTCGAGCCGGCGAAAGCCGTTCCGGCGCCTTCGAGCACGGCTCCAGCGCCTGATGGCGAGTCCAAGGCGAACGAAGTACCGAAGTAAAGGCGAGGCGTGAGGCGTGAGGCGAGAGGCGAAAGGCGAAAGGCGAGAGGCGAGAGGGGTGAGGGGTGAGGAGTGAGGCGCAGGACATACCGAAGTGAGGCAATGTCGAATGCTAAATGTTGAGTGTTGAGTTCGCGGGAAAAGCCGGCGTTCCTGATTCAACATTCAAAATTCAACACTTAACACTCAAGTTGACACGCCGACGTGGTGAAATT
>CAZYTR010000005.1:0-8516 GCA_964650365.1 uncultured Alcaligenaceae bacterium
GCGCCCGAGAGAATGTGCGCGCCCACCTCGGAGCCCTTCTCGATCACGCACACCGAGACCTCGGTGCCGCGTTGCGCGCTCAACTGCTTGAGGCGAATCGCGGCCGCAAGCCCGGCCGGCCCGGCGCCGACGATCACCACGTCGTACTGCATGGATTCGCGTTCTGCCAAAACTGTTCTCCTTGCTGAGACCGGGGCGGTGAAGAGTGTTTGCTATACGCAGCGACAAAAATAGCGTTGGAGACATTCCCTCCCTCTTTCAGGGGGAGGGCTAGGGTGGGGGTGCGGCGTGTATTGTGTGGCTGGCATTTCACCCCCATCCCAACCTTCCCCCATCAAGGGGGAAGGAGTATCTAATGCGGCACTATTTTTGTCGCGATGTATAGAATGCCTGCCTGGTTGATGAATGATAAACGCTTTCGCAACGGCTCAGAAATCACACGAACGACAAACGAGATGATGAAAAAAGAAGAGGGCAGGCTGGTGCGGGTTGACCGCGTGCCGATGCGCTGGGGAGAGATGGACGCGCTCGGCCACATGAACAACGTGTCCTACTTCCGTTACTTCGAACAGGCGCGCATTTCCTGGTTCGATAGTCTGAAGATCGACTATTCGCCGGACTCCGAAGGCCCGATCCTCGGCACCATGACCTGCAAGTTCGTCAGGCCGGCGATTTATCCTGCCGATCTGGAGATCACCACATACGTGGGCAATCCGGGTCGCAGCAGTTTCATGATGTTTCACGAAATGGTTCTCGCGGGCGATCCCGCCACACTCTACGCGGAAGCCGGCGCGGTCATGGTCTGGATCGGCATCGGCGACGGCAAGTCACGACCGCTGCCCGACTGGATCCGCACCCACATCAACACTCGATGATTTTTCCGGTCACGCCACGGCTGTCCGGTCCGATCAGATAGAGATACGCGGGCATCAGCTGTTCGGGCGGGCGCCTCGATGCCGGCAGTTCTCCGGGGTGAGTCTTGGCACGCGAGGGCGAGTCCACCGGTCCGGGAATGATGACGTTCGCCCGCAAGTTCGCCAGCGTCTCCCATTCCGCAGCCTGGACTTTCATCAACGCTTCCAGCCCTGCCTTGGAAGCGGCGTTACCGCCCCAGAACGGCGCCGGCGCGTGGCCATGCGTTTCTGACGTAAATACCACGGATGCGTCGGGTGAAGCCTTGAGCAGCCGCGCGCATGCCTGCGTCAGCGCAAACGGGGCGACGAGATTTACCTGCAGCGTGCGGTTCCATTCCTCGACAGTCTGGAAGTCCAGTGCCGACAGCTTCTCGAGATGCGCGGCATTGTGGAGCAGGCCGTCGAGCCTGCCGAGCCGGGACTCGATCGCATGGGCCAGGCTGTCGAAATCGCGCGTGCCCGCGCGCTCCAGGGCGAGCGGAATGGCGGCGGGTTCCGGATGACCCTTTTCCTGGATTTCGTCGTAGACCTTCTCGAGCGCAGACACATCCCGCCCGTGCAGCACCACAGTCGCGCCGTGAGCGGCAAACGTCAGCGCTGCCACCCGGCCGATGCCGCGCGTTGCGCCGGTCACCAAAATCACCCGGCCTTTCAGCAGATCCGGTTTCGGTTTGTAGTCTCTTGTATTGGTCATTACATAGCTCTCACCGCAGAGGACGCAAAGGACGCAGAGGAAGGACAAAAGCAAAAAAATTCGAGAGTAAAAACCTGGTATCAGTGGTCATCTTGGCACCGTGCCTGTTTTTAACTACCACATGCCTTTCCTCGTTCCTGGTTTTCCTCCGCGTCCTTTGCGTCCTCTGCGGTGGGCGGTTGAATTAATTATTCTGCGTTGAGCGGTTGAATTAATTGCCTAGAACCAGATTGGCGCAGGCAACGCCGCTGCGCACCGCGGCTTCGAGGGTGGCGGGGTAGTCGCTGGCGGTGTAGTCGCCGGCCAGGTACAGCCGCGGAATCGGCGTGCGGTTCGCCGGGCGGCGCAGCCCGACGCTGCAGGTAAAAGTCGCGCGCTTCTCGGCGATAACGCGGTGCCAGCGCGGCTGGCCCAAGCCCGGGAAGTTCGCCGACAGCTCGGCGTGTACGCGCCGTGCCAGCTCGTCCTGTTCGAGTTCCTGATGCGCGCCGGAGGCGGAGATCACTACGCCGATCAGGCCGTTCTGTCCGCACAATCGGCCTCGATCGAACAGCCACTGCGAATACGTTGCCTCGATCCCGCCCATGCGGAACGGCAGGCGAGCGCCCGGCGGGTACTGGAGGAAGACCGAATGGATCGGCTGGTAGGAAAAGGCCTCCACCAGCTTGTTGACTTCCGCGAGTTCGGCATGGGGTGCGATCAGCGCGCTCAGGCGATGCGGCGAAACCGCCAGGATTACGTGGCTGAAACGCCCGTCTTCCGCTGCCAGTTCGAAGCCGTCCGCCGTTCTACGCACCGCTTCCACGGTCACGCCCAATCGCACGCTGCCGCCGTGCAGCGTCAGATAAGTTGCGGCGCGTTCGGGAAACAGCGCGGAGAAATCCATTGCAGGGAGCAGCAGGTCGCTGTCCGCGCGTGCGCCATTAAGGCTGTCGCGAAGCACGTTCAGAAAGATCTGCGCGGACGCCTCGTGCGGCTGGGTGTTCAACGCCGAGATGCACAAAGGGCTCCAGAGAAAGCGCGTCACCGGCGGGGGTTGCCGGTGGGAGGCAAGCAGGTGCTCGACGCTGGTGTCGGTCCCGAGGCGGAAACTCTTCCGCCGCATGGCGGCGATGAACGCGGCCGCCTTCAAGCGTCCCGCGAGGTCCAGCCCGCGTGCGCAGAACAGCGCCGCTAACAGATGTAGAGGCGCAGGCAGCCGTGGCGCGCGCAGGCGGAAGTGCGGATGAACGATGAGTTCGAGTGGCAGGCGGACCAGGCCGGTCGCTTCCTGCGAACTTTTGGTGAGTTCAATCAGCCGCAAGGTTTCCCCATACGCACCGATCAGGATATGCAGGCCGTTGTCGAGCGCAACGCCATTGACCTCTACCCGGCGCGCCCGCCCGCCGAGTGTCCTCGCCGTCTCGAAAACTGTGACCGGGATGTCGTGGCGGGCAAGCTCGGCGGCAGCCGCCATCCCGGCATAGCCGCCACCAACTACGGCTACGCGCGGCCGCGCGTAGCCGGGTGACGAGTGATGAGTGATGAGGGATGAGTTGTCGTGCTTCGCGCCTTGTTCCCTTCCTTCGGTCTTCATCCTTCCGCCTTCATCCTTGCCTTTCATCCTCTCGCCTCACGCAGTGAGCCAGGTCTTCCACGCAATCCACAATTTGCGCATCGGCGTGAGGGAGGTGCGCTGGTTGAGGACTTTGCTGCCGCCGGCGCGTATCTCGTCCAGGACGGCCCGGTAGATCGCCGCCATCACCAGACCCGGGCGCTGGGCCTTGCGGTCCTGGCGCGGCAACGAAGCGAAGGCGCGCTGGTAATAGTCCCTGGCGCGGTCGATCTGGAATTCAATCAACCGACGGAAGGGCTCGGTCTCATGAAAGTGAACAATGTCGGATGCAGCGACGCCGAAGCGCGCCAGATCATCCAGCGGCAGATAGATGCGATTGCGGCGCGCATCTTCACCGACGTCACGGATGATGTTGGTGAGCTGGAACGCGGTGCCGAGGTTTTCGGCGTAGCGCAGCGTCGCCGGATCGCGGTAGCCGAAAATCTGCGCGGCCATCATGCCGACAACGCCTGCCACCCGGTAACAATACGATTGCAGCGTGGCGAAGTCGGGATAGCGGTTGTACTGCAGATCCATCTCCATCCCGTCGATGATCTCGTTGAACCGCGCCTGCGGAAGTTCGAAACGGCGCACCACGGGGATCAGGGCCTTTGCCACCGGATGCTGTGCCGTGCCGGCGAATGTGCCGGCGATTTCCTGGCGCCACCAGGCGAGCGTGGTCCTGGCGAGATCAGTGTCGCTGCACTCGTCCACGACGTCGTCCACCTCGCGGCAGTAGGCGTAGAGCGCGGTGATCGCGCGGCGCTTTTCCGGCGGCAGGAACAGGAAGCTGTAGTAGAAGCTCGATCCGCTTTGCGCCGCCTTGTCCTGGCAATACTGGTCGGGGCTCATGGAAAGGCGAAAAACGATCGGAACAGCATGGCGAGCCAGTCGTAGGGCTGCAAGACCGGGCGATGACGGAATACGTCGCCACGGCTCGCCCGCAGCTTGTCGAGGACGCGGCTGCCGCCCATCACGATCATGCGCAATTCCAGTCCGACGCGCCCCGGGAGCCGCCTGGCGAGCGGGGCGCCTGCCATCAGCATGCTGCGCGCTCGCTCGATCTGAAACATCATCAGCGCCTGCCAAGGCGCACCATTGGCGCGCTCCGCTATTTGTGCTTCGGTTACGCCGCATCTCGCCATCTCGTCCTGAGGCAGGTAAATGCGGTTCTTGTGCAAATCGATCTCCACGTCCTGCAGGAAGTTGATCAACTGCAGGCTCGAACAGATGGCGTCCGAACAGGTGAGATTGCGCGCTTCGGTGGCCTGATACAAGTGCAGCAGCAGCCTGCCGACCGGATTGGCCGAGCGCCGGCAGTAATCCATGACTTCGCCGAAATCGGCGTAACGGCTCTTGGTAACGTCCTGGGAGAACGCCGAAATCAGGTCGCGAAACAGGCCGACGGGCAAGCGATATGCCGTGATCACCGGCACCAGATCGGCAAACAGCGGTAACCGTGGCGTTTGCCCGCGTTCGATGCGATCCAGCTCACTGGAGAACTCGGCAAGTTTGCGCAAACGCTGTTCGGGCGCCAAGTCGCCCTCGTCGGCGAAATCATCGGCCTGGCGGGCAAACGCGTAGATCAGCTCGACCGGACGGCGCAGCCTTTCGGGCAGCAACACGGAGGCCACCGGAAAGTTCTCGTAGTGATTGAGCGCCATCGGCTATATCGCTTTGCGTGACAGAAGGTTAGAGGGCGGAACGCGGGCCCGGCAAGCGGGCATTCGGGTGGCGGGGGCGGGGGCATTATATTAGAATGCGTCGAGTGCGAAAGTGGCGGAATTGGTAGACGCACCAGATTTAGGTTCTGGCGCCGAAAGGCGTGAGAGTTCGAGTCTCTCCTTTCGCACCAGAGCCCCGAATAATCGCTGTCTGCCAAGCCTTGCCAGCCTACCAACACGGGAAAACCGAATTTGATGCAAGCAGATCTGGAAACTCTGAGTTCTCTCGAGCGGCGCCTCTCGGTGAGCCTGCCGCTCGATCAAGTCAACAGTGAAGTAGAAAGCCGCCTCAAGCGTCTGGCGCGCACCGTCAAGCTGCACGGCTTCCGTCCCGGCAAAGTGCCGCTCAGGATCGTCGAGCAGCAGTTCGGCGGCCAGGTGCGCCAGGAAGTGCTCGGCGATGCCGTGCAACGCAGCTTTGGCGAGGCGGTAAAGGAAAAAAACCTGCGTGTTGCCGGCTATCCACGCATCGAAGTGAAATCCACCGCAGACGCCGAGGGCAAATTCGCGTACACCGCGACCTTCGAGGTTTACCCCGATCTCACTATCGGCGAACTGGGCGGCGTGAAAATCGAGCGTCCGCTTGTCAACATCGGTGATTCCGAAGTGGACAAGACCATCGAAATACTGCGCAAGCAGCGTGCCCATTACCACAGCACCGGGCGCGCGGCGCAGTCCGGCGACCAGGTACTGATGGATTACCGCGGCAGTATAGACGGCAACCCTTTCGAAGGGGGTGCTGGAATCGATCAGTACGGCCTGCTCGGCGGCGGCAAGTTACTTGCGGATTTCGAGAAGAACGTCCTCGGCATGAAGGCCGGCGAAACCAAAACCTTCGAGCTGCGCTTTCCCGACGATTACCATGGCAAGGAAGTGGCGGGAAAGACCGCCCGATTCGAGGTAACGCTCAAGGAAGTGCGCGAGCCGCATGTCCCCGACGCGGACGCCGAGTTTGCCAAAGCGCTTGGCGTCGCGGACGGCGACGTCGCCAGGATGCGCACGGAGATCAATGCCAACCTCGAGCGCGAGGTCAAGCGCCGCGCCGACACGCGCGTCAAGAATCAGGTCATGAAGGCGCTTTTCGACGCAACACGGGTGGAACTGCCCAAGGCGTTGTTGGATATGGAAATCGATCGCATGACGCAAAACATGCGCCACGATCTGGAGGCGCGCGGGCTCAAGGCCGACAAAGTGCCGATGCCCAAGGAAACTTTCGAACCGGAAGCGCGGCGCCGCGTCAGCCTCGGCCTGATACTGGCGGAGCTGGTGAAGAAACACGGACTTGAAGCCAGGCCGGACCAGATCAAGGCAGTGGTCGGGGAATATGCGCAGACCTACGAGAAGCCGGAAGAGGTGCTGCGCTGGTACTATCAGTCGCCCGACCGGCTGCGCGAGGTCGAGTCCATCGTCCTCGAGGACAACGTGGTGCAATGGGTGCTGGCCAATGCCAGGGTCGAAGACAAAGCGACCGAGTTCGACGACCTCATGGGGAATGCCAAATGATCACGATGCAGGACCGGATAGGCAGCGAGCCGCAGAGCCTGGGGTTGATCCCCATGGTCATCGAGCAGAGCGGCCGCGGCGAGCGCGCTTACGACATCTACTCGCGGCTGCTCAAGGAGCGCGTGGTGGTTCTGGTCGGGCCGGTCAACGAAATGTCGGCGAACCTGATCGTGGCGCAGTTGCTCTTTCTCGAATCGGAGAACCCGGAAAAGGATATCTCCTTCTACATCAACTCGCCGGGCGGATCGGTTTCCGCGGGGTTGGCAATCTATGACACGATGCAGTTCGTCAAGCCCGACGTGAGCACCCTTTGCATCGGCCAGGGGGCCAGCATGGGAGCCTTCCTGCTTGCTGCCGGCGCCAAGGGCAAGCGCTTTGCGCTGCCCAACTCGCGGGTCATGATCCATCAGCCGATGGGCGGCTTCCAGGGACAGGCTTCGGACGTCGAGATCCACGCACGCGAGATCCTGTACCTGCGCGCCCGGCTCAACGAACTCATGGCAAAGCACACCGGACAGGACGTGAAGACCATCGAACGCGACACCGACCGCGACAATTTCCTCGGCGCCGAAGAGTCGGTAAAGTACGGAATGGTGGACAAGGTACTGGTCAGCCGCGCCGAGGCCGGCGCGCCCGCCTGAGGCGCGGAGCGGATCCCGGTACGGCGACATGGGAACCAACGCGCGTATGGGTGTCTGATGAGTTGGTGATTACTGCGAAAGGACATTATGTCTGACAAACCTGGTGGCGAGAAGCTTCTCTACTGTTCTTTCTGCGGCAAAAGCCAGCACGAGGTTCGCAAACTGATCGCCGGCCCCTCGGTGTTCATCTGCGACGAGTGCATCGAGCTTTGCAACGACATCATCCGCGAGGAGAGCCACGCCGAGACCACCGGGAAAGGTGCCAAGTCCGATCTGCCCATTCCGCACGAGATTCGCGAGATCCTCGACCAGTACGTGATCGGCCAGGACATCGCCAAGAAGATCCTTTCGGTCGCGGTTTACAACCACTACAAGCGGCTCAAGACGGTGCAGAAGAAGGACGACGTCGAGCTTGCCAAGAGCAATATTCTTTTGATCGGCCCCACCGGTTCGGGCAAGACGCTGTTGGCGCAGACGCTGGCACGGTTGCTGAACGTGCCTTTCGTAATGGCGGATGCCACCACGCTGACCGAAGCCGGCTATGTCGGCGAGGACGTCGAGAACATCATCCAGAAGCTGCTGCAGAAGTGCGACTACGACGTCGAAAAGGCGCAGCGCGGCATCGTCTACATCGACGAGATCGACAAGATCTCGCGCAAGTCCGACAACCCCTCGATCACCCGCGACGTGTCCGGGGAAGGCGTGCAGCAGGCGCTGCTGAAGCTCATCGAAGGCACCATCGCCTCGGTGCCGCCGCAGGGCGGGCGCAAGCATCCGAACCAGGAGTTCGTCCAGGTAGACACGACGAATATCCTGTTTGTCTGCGGCGGCGCGTTCGACGGCCTGGAGCGGATCATCCGCGCCCGCTCCGACAAGGGCGGGATCGGGTTTGGCGCGGAAGTGAAGAGCAAGGACAACCGCAAGGACATCGGCGCGGTGCTGCGCGGCGTCGAGCCAGAAGACCTGATCAAGTACGGCCTGATCCCCGAGTTCGTCGGCCGCCTGCCGGTTGTTGCCACCCTGGATGAACTTGATCAGGCCGCGCTGATCCAAATCCTTACCGAGCCGAAGAATGCGCTGCTAAAGCAGTATCAGCGCATGTTCAGCATGGAAGGCGTCCAGCTGGAGGTGCGTTCCGAGGCGCTTAAAGCGGTGGCGCTGAAAGCCCTGGCGCGGCGCACCGGTGCGCGCGGGCTGCGTTCGATCCTTGAGCTTGTGCTGCTCGACATCATGTATGACCTGCCCTCCCTGAACAACGTGGAGAAGGTGGTCGTGGACGAAGGCATGATTACAGGCGACGCGCGACCGATCCTGCTTTACTCCGACCAGCCCAAGGTCGCCGGATCTGCCTGACCACGGCCAAAATTCGCAGCCGGCCCGCGTCGGAGTTTCCGGCGCCGCCAATATTGCCGGCCTTACAATGACTTGCCGTTGGGTTGAAATACC
>CAZYTR010000006.1:0-9438 GCA_964650365.1 uncultured Alcaligenaceae bacterium
GACTGTCACGTATTTCAACCGGAGGAAAACAATATGCTGATACCGTACATTCACGCGTTGCGCGAATTCACGATGCTTCGAGCCGCAGCGGGCGGAGGAGGGGCGCAGGACTGCAGCGGCACGATCACGGTGGAGGAAGCGCTGAATGCGGAGCAGGGCCGTTACGCGGCGCAAATGAAGGGCGACGTGGCGGCGATGCAGCGATTGATCGGCGATGACCTGGTCTATATTCACTCGAGCACAGTGCAGGACACCAAGGCGAGCTTCATCGAATCGATACGTTCGGGGAACGTGAAGTACCGCACGATGAAGCGCGGCGACGTGAAGGTGCGGACATATGGTTGCATCGCCATCGTCAGCGGCGGCGCCACTTTCGAGGTGACGGTGAAGGGAGAGGACCGGACCCTCACACTGCTGTTCCACGCCGTGTACGCGAAGCGCGCGGCGGGCATCCAGTTCGTGTCCTGGCAGGCCACCAAATTGCCGGCGTGATGACCGCTGCCGCTTTGCCGTTGCTGTCAGCGCTCGAAATCCGCGTGCTCGGCGTGCTGGTGGAAAAGCAGCTCACCACGCCGGACTACTACCCGTTGTCACTCAATGCGCTGGTCGCCGGCTGCAACCAGAAGTCGAGCCGCGATCCGGTCATGAGTGTGGGCGAGGACGAAGCGCAGGGCGCGCTCGAGGCGCTCAAGGAACGCAAGCTGGTGACCAACAGCTGGGGCGCATCGCGGCGGGTGGTGCGCTATTCCCACAATTTCCCGCAAGTGCTCGATACCGATCCGGGCACCACGGCGCTGCTGGCGACGCTGATGTTGCGTGGACCGCGGACACCCGGGGAATTGCGGATCGCCTGCGAGCGCATGTACCGCTTCGCGGACCTGTCGAGTGTGGAGGCCTACCTGGAGGAGATGGCGGGCCGCCCCGCCCACGCACTGGCGGTGAAGCTGCCCAAACAGCCGGGCGCGCGCGAACATCGCTGGGCGCACCTTCTCGGCGGGCCAGCGGACGCAACGGCCGATCCCCCCGCAATGCATGCGGGCGCGAACACCGCAGCCGGCGCCGGTTTCGAGGCCGAAGTGGCGCGCTTGCGCGATGAAGTGGCGGAACTAAGGACGATGGTGGAACGGCTGCGGGAAGAGATCAAGAAGTAAACTTATGACCGACGAAATCCATCTACTTGAGCGACCGTCTTCGGAGAAGGAAATGTTCGTCGCCTTCACGCTGCTCGCATTGCAGGGCTTCGGCGGTGTTCTGGCGGTGGCGCAGCGGGTGCTGTGCGAACAGAAGCGCTGGCTCACTACGGAGCAGTTCGTGGAAATCCTCGCGTTCGGGCAGGTGCTGCCCGGGCCCAATATCTGCAACGTCGCGCTGATGGTCGGCGACCGCTTCTTCGGCTGGCGCGGCGCGTTCGCGGCGTTGGCCGGAATGATGACGGTGCCGCTGGTCATCGTGCTGGCGATCACGGCGGTTTACTCGCAGTACGCGTCGAATCCAGTCGTGGCGGGCGCGCTCAAGGGCATGGGTGCGGTGGCGGCCGGGCTGATCGTTGGAACGGCGCTGAAACTGATGAGTGCGTTGCGCGCCAATCCGATGGGTATTCCCGCTTGCACGGTGCTGCTGGTGTCGGCGTTCGTGGTTGTGGCGATCCTGCGCTGGCCGTTGGTGTGGGTGCTGCCAGGGCTCGGCACGGTTGCGTGCCTGCTGGCCTGGACGCGCTTGCGTGCCGATGCTGCGGCCTCAGCCGAAGGCGGGTGATCGGCGATGCCGCTTTCAGTCGATCTGCTGGCGTTGTTCGGCCGCTTTCTGCTCTTATCGCTCCTTTCGATCGGCGGCGCAATCACCGTCGTCCCGGACATGCATCGGGTGCTGGTCGACCAGATGGGGTTGCTCAGCGACGCACAGTTCAATGCCTCGATCGCCATCGCACAGGCTTCCCCGGGACCCAACGTCCTCTTCGTCGCCGTGATGGGCTACCAGGCGGCCGGACTGCCCGGTGTGGCGGCCACACTTGCCGGCATCATGCTGCCCTCGACCACGCTGGCGCTCGCGGCTGCGCGCTGGAGTCATGCGCGGCGAGACTGGCGCGCGGTGCGGACGTTCAAGGCCGGCATGGCGCCGATCGTGATCGCGTTGATGTTCGCCACCGGCTGGATTCTCAGCACGGGAACACCGGGCTGGAGGCACCTGCTGCTCACCGTAACGGCGGCGGTTCTAGTCTGGCGCACCCGGCTGTATCTTCTGGTGATGATCGCGGTCGGAGCGATCGTCGGCGGACTGGGATGGGTTTAAGAGCAGGGATGAGGGATGATCCCCTCCGGGGACAAGTGAGAACGGCAAGTGCTCAGTGCCCAGTGCGTAGTGCGTAGTGCCAGGAAGGGCAAGTCGCTACGAGCCGGGGAGCGCGGCATAATGCGGTCCGTAGAATCCCGGAATTCGGCGGCTGAACCGGTGTAAGTTAGACTATTGATCCGGCCCCAATTCGAGGTCACATCGGATGGAGTTTTTGCAAGCGATCGAAACGTTTCTGGAATCCACCTGGGGATTTCTGAGACTCATGGTGCAGCGGCTGCCGCCGTGGACCGCAGACAGCGTTGCGGTAATGATCATCGCCGTCCTGGCCGGCGCCGCAATCGCGTGGCTTGGGGCACGGTTCTTCTACCTCGGACGCAGCCGTGCGGGCGTGACCGGAAACGATCCTGCCGCGAAAGCGGCGATTGCCGAAAAGGCCGGACTTTCAGAAGAGCAGTATCACCTCCTGTTCGATCACAACCCGTTCCCGACTTTCGTGTGCGAGACGCGCAGGTGGGGTTGCCTCGAAGTGAACGAGGCCGCGATGAACGCTTATGGCTACTCGCGCGAGGAATTCCTCAAGACGAAGTTCACGGATCTGAGCCCGGCGAAGGACATGGAGCGGCTGTTGACCACGCTTACGAATCTTGGCGCCGCCACGAACGAGCTGGGGGTATGGCGCCACATGAAGAAGGACGGCACGGCCTTCGAAGTCGAGCTCGTCACTTTCCGGGTGCAATTTGACAGGCGGCAGGCCCGGGTTCTGATTGCCAGGGACGTCAGCGCCCGCAGGAAGATCGAGGAAGTGCTGTGGAAGGACGTGGAGCGTTACGGGCTGGCATTCAAGGCGACCAACGACGCATTGCTGGAGTGGGACCTCGCCAGCGACAAGGTGTGGAGAAACGACGGCTATCAGCGCTTGTTCGGGTATGGAAGCGACGAACCCCTGGCGAACATGGAATCGTGGTTCGGGCATGTCCACGCGGACGACCGTATGCGGGTACAGCAGCGGCTGCTCGGCGTCATCAATTCCACCCAGAACCTCTGGAACGACGAGTTCCGCTTGATGCGGCACGACCAGACGGTTGCGCACGCCCATGCCCGGGGATTCGTTACTCGGGATGACGCCGGCTCCGCGCTCAAATTGCTCGGGGTCCTGCAGGACATCACCGTCCGCAAGGAGTCGGAAGAGCGTACCCGCTTCCTGGCGGACCACGACGAGCTGACCGGCCTGCCCAATCGCAGCCTGTTCAAGCAGTCCTTGGCGCAGGCGATCCAACGGGCGGAGCGCAACCGCAATTTCATGTCGGTCCTGTTTCTCGATCTGGATCGCTTCAAGAACATCAACGACAGCCTTGGGCACGAGACCGGCGACGAGGTGCTGCGCGCGGTCGCGGAGCGGCTCACCGGCTGCGTGCGGCAAGTGGACCTCGTTGCCCGTTTCGGGGGCGATGAATTCGCGGTACTCATCGAAGGATTGACGGCGGAGGACCAGGCCGGCGCCGTCGCCCGCAAGATTATCGAAGCCCTGGCCAAGCCGCTGGTCCTGGCGGGGCGGCAGTATCGCCCGGGGGCGAGCATTGGCATCAGCACCTACCCCTCAGACGGCCGCGACGTGCTGTCGCTGCAGAAGAATGCTGACATCGCGATGTACCGGGCGAAGGAGGACGGACGGGGCAGATTCCAGTTCTACTCCGAGCAGCTGAACACCCATTCGATCCAGCGCCTGGAATTCGAATCGAACCTGAGCGGCGCGTTGAACAACAAGGAGTTCGTGCTGTATTACCAGCCCAAGGTCGAACTGGCGACAGGGCGTATCGCCGGCGTGGAGGCGCTGATCCGCTGGGTGAGCCCGCAATTCGGAATGGTGTCGCCGGCGGATTTCATCGCCATCGCCGAGGAGACCGGATTGATCGTCCCGATGGGGCGATGGGTGTTGCAGACCGCGTGCGTGCAGAACCGCGCCTGGCAGAAGGGCGGGCTGCCGCCGCTGCGCATTGCGGTCAACATATCCGCCCGGCAATTGGCGGACAAGGGCCTCGTCAATTTCATCGTCGATACGATGGCGCGCACCGGCCTGACCGCAGAGTCGCTGGAGCTGGAGATCACCGAAAGCGCGGTCATGAGCAATCAGGAACACGCGGAAAAAGTGCTCAGTCAGTTCAAGTCGCTCGGATTCCATCTGAGCATGGACGACTTCGGCACCGGCTATTCGTCGCTGGCCTATCTCAAGCGCTTCCCGTTCGACACCGTGAAAATCGACCAGTCCTTCATCCGGGGCATTCCCGGCAACCGGGACGACTGCGCAATCGTCGAAGCCATTCTCGCCATGGCCCAGAGCCTGGAACTGAAGGTCGTGGCGGAGGGCGTGGAAACCCAGGAGCAGTCCGACTTCCTGCGCAATCTCGGCTGCGACCAGTTCCAGGGCTACCTCTTCAGCAAACCCATTCCTTCCGCGGAGATTGTCGCCCTGCTGTACAAGACCATGACCCGCAACGCCGCCGCTCAGGCGGGAAGCTGAACTGCAGGGCCGAGGTACGAGGCCCGAGGCCCGAGTGAACGGCGAAAAACGGGACGCAAAAAATTCGGTGCCCCGTACTTGGCTTACGTGTTCTTGAGGGTTGCGAGGAACTCCAGCAGCGTGGCGTTGACCTCGGCCGGGCGCTCCTGCTGAATCCAGTGCCCGGCTGCATCGATGAGCCTGCAGACGCGCAGGTCATCCACCCAGCGCTTCATGTACTCCACCAGGTCCACGCCGGGTACGAACCGGAGCACCCCGTCGCGGCTGCCGGCGATGAAGCACGCGGGACGGGTGACGCGCGCGCCGGTCAACGCGGTCAGGCGCTCCCAGTCGCGCTCCTGGTTGCGGTAACGGTTGAGCGGACCGCGAAATCCGGATTTTTCGAACTGCGACACGTAATAGTCGAGGTCTTCTTCGGTCAGCCACGCGGGCAGCATCGTCGGATCAGGAAGGTCGTCCAGCATTCGCGCGTCCGCCGGTTTGTCGGTTCGGAACATTCCTCTGGGCGCATCACCCGACCCGGAGTAGTAGATCTTGCGCAGCGCCGTGCGAATATCGGCCTCGAACTCCGCCTCGGCCCGTCCGGGTTCCTGAAAGTACAGTTGATAGAAAAAACGGTTTGCGTAGATCTGGCGCCACAGCGCAATCGAGGAAGTCTTGCCGCGCGGGGCGTAGGGCACGCTCAACGCGGCTACGGCGCGCACCCTCTCCGGGTGGAGTGCGGTGGCGTTCCAGACGATGGGTGCGCCCCAGTCATGGCCGATCAGGATGGCCTGCTTTTCGCCGAAATGATCGATGAGCCCGAGGACGTCGCCGATCAGGCTCTCCATGTCGTAGGCCTCGAGCGCGGCGGGCGCGTCGCTGCCGCCGTAGCCGCGCACGTCGGGGACCGCAACACGGTAGCCGGCGGCGCACACCGGCGCGATCTGGTGGCGCCACGAGTACCACGACTCCGGCCAGCCGTGCACCATGATAACGAGTGGCCCATCGCCCTCGACGACGCAGCGCAGGCGCACGCCATTGGTTTCGATCATTTCGAAAGTGCGGCTCGGGAGCATGAATGCCGTGAATGCCGTGAATGTCGTGAACGTCGTGAATGTCGTGAATTCCGGGAAAATCCCCAGTGTCGTACAACTCCCGGACGTCACATTCGATACCCTCTTGCGTGACGCGACCCTAAGCTGAGGCGACGCGGTAACCGACCCGTGGGAAGTGCACGCAGACGGTACCAACGCGCGGATCCTGGCGCAGGATCGCGATACGGTCGCGGTCCACCAGCCGAACGGTGCCGAACACCGGCGGTTCGCCGCTGTTCACGTCCGGTACCACGCTGACCTTCACACCCGGCGCCAGCTTCTGCGGATCTCGCGGATCACCTTGTTCAGGTGTCGCGGGTTCGTTCGAGCGCGCAATCTCGATCGCTTCGGGGGAGTTCATCGGCGTGGGACTGCCATGGCCGATGGCCTTGACGCGCTGTTCCCACGCCTCAAGTGCAGGAAACTCGGAGAACAGGGCCGGGCCTCCCTGCCAGCGCGCGCGTACGAACCACACCAGGTAGTAGCCGACCGCGTCGGGCAGGCCCGGTTGCTCGCCCAGGATGAAACTGCGCCCGGTCGCGAGGCGTTGATCGAGCCAACCGAACTGCGCGCGCAGTTGCGCGGCCACGTGAGGCAGATCCGCCTTCAGCTTTTTCAGATCGCCGTCCGGTCCGAGGAACAGGCGCACCCGGTCTGCGGCGAACGCTTCGGGCAACTGATCCGCGTTCGCGCCCAGCGACAGCCGCACCGCCACATCGAACAGTCCGTCGGCCCAGCGATTGAGCGCCCACGGCATGCCGTCGGCGCCACCAGGGTAAAACGTCGGCTCGGGGAAACGCCGCTGCAATTCCATCAGGATGCACTGGCTGTCGCAGTAGATGTCGGCGCCGATCTGCATCACCGGTGTGCGCCGGTAGCCGCCGGTGAGCGGCATCACGTCGGGCTTGGGCGGGAGGCGCGGAATCTCCACGGAGCGCCACGCAAGCCGCTTGATGCCAAGCGCGACCCGGACTTTCTCGGAAACCGGCGACGCCTGATAGTGATGCAGGATGATTTCGGTCAAGGAAACTCCTCAGAAACGGTCAGGCAAATTCAGGATGACGAACTACGCTTGTCCGCAGCACTCAGCACTCAGCACTCAGCACTCAACTCGCTATCGTCACGCCGCCATCGGCGACGATCGTCTGTCCGGTGATGAACGCCGCGGCTGGCGAAGCCAGAAACGCGGCGATGCCACCGATGTCATCGGGCTCGCCTATGCGGCCCAGCGGCGTGAGCGTTTCGTAACGGCGCAGTGTCTCGGGGTTCTCCCACAAGGCGCGCGCGAAGTCGGTCTTGACCAGCCCGGGGGCGATGCAGTTGATGCGGATATTGTGACGGCCCCACTCGACCGCCAGATTGCGCGCGAGCTGCATGTCCGCCGCCTTCGAGATCGCGTAGGCACCGAGCACGCCGGTGCCCTTGAGCCCGCCGATGGACGACACGATGATCACCACGCCGTCCTTTCTCTCCGCCATTCCCGGCAGCACCAGATTGGCCAGCCAGTGGCTGGACACGACGTTGTTCTGCAGGATTTTATTGAATGCGTCGTCCGGCATCTGCGCCATCGGTCCGTAGTAGGGATTGCTTGCGGCATTGCACACCAGCACGTCGATCCTGCTCCAATGCCTGCGCGTTTCGTTGACCAGATTCTCCAGTTGCCCTTTGTCGCCGATGTTGGCGGGGATCGCGACGGCTTCACCTCCGGCTGCCCGGATCGCCTGCGCCACTTCCTCGCAGGCGGGCGCCTTGCGGCTGGAGACCACGACCCTGGCGCCCGCCGCGGCGAGATGCTCGGCGATGGAGCGGCCGATGCCCCGGCTGGATCCGGTGACGATCGCGACTTTGCCCGTGAGGTCGAAGGATTTCATGAGTGAAGCCGTGATTGGGTGATTGAGTGATTGGGTGATTGGGTGATTGGGTGATTGGGTGATTGGGTGATTGGGTGATTGGGTGATTGGGTGAATGGGTAACGGCCTGACTCGCCTTTCACCCTTCACTCCTTCACGCGGTTAGCGCCCTTCAACTAGTTTCTTCAGATTCTCCAGACCCAACGGGTACATCCTGTTGAACGCCGCGAGCACCGTCGCGTCGTCCTGACCGGGCGGCGGATCATCGGTCCAGTAGGCGAGGCGCCTGAACCGCGCTTTCCATTCGACGCGACTCTTGCCGTTGCCGGCATCCTTCACTGTCATGGTGGGGTAGT
Source organism: uncultured Alcaligenaceae bacterium (assembly GCA_964650365.1). Taxonomy (GTDB): domain Bacteria; phylum Pseudomonadota; class Gammaproteobacteria; order Burkholderiales; family JACQAP01; genus JACQAP01. Next base: position 8,093 of record CAZYTR010000006.1, read on the forward strand.
AATAGTCGGTGGCACTCGGCTGGCCGCCGAAATAAGTGTAGGAAAGGCTCATGTTCCAGGGCTCGTATGCGATGAGCTTCTCCTGAACCTTGGTTCCGTTGGCCCGGGTCAGTTCGCGAATACAGCCGACTTCGCGGTTCTTGCCGAGAGTGATCCGGCTGGATTCGATGACCGGGAGCCAGCGCGGAAGACCGTTGAAGTCGCTGACCACATCCCATACTTCCTCGGGCGGCGCATCGATCACGATGGAATGCTCGACCTTTAGCTCCGGTGCATCGACCGCAAGCAGCGGTTGCGGGGCCAGCAAGCCCGCAAGCAGCGTAAACAGAACTCCCTTGGCGCCACGCATTTCCGTCTCCCCCAGATTGTCGTTATCACGCGGGCGCCCGGCGGGGAAATCCGCCGCGCCTGCGATTGGCGCAACTCTACCATCTTCGCCGGACGCTGCGACGGCCTAAGGGGCCCGCGCACCGGGAAACCGGGTCTTGGCATATCATGCGTGTCGCCGGTTGCGCGGCAGCGCTGCCGGCGCGGATGCGGATGGAGAAGAACAAGCTCGGAGGAGCACATGCGTACTTACATGGTCGGGTCAGGGGCGATGGGATCGGTGTACGGCGGGCTGCTTACGCGGGCCGGCTACGATGTGACGCTGATCGACCCGCGCGCAGATCACGTCGGCGTCATCGTGCGCGAGGGACTGACGATCGAGGGGGTGCGCGGCCGGCACGTCATCCGCCTGCCGGCGCAAACCAGCCACGCCGGGCTGTCCCCGGCGGACTTCGTCATCATTTTCACCGATGCCAATGCCACCAGGGAGGCGGCGCGCACCGCCGCCCAGGTGCTCAAGCCGGACGGTTTTGCGCTGACGCTGCAAAACGGCATCGGCAACGTCGAGGCGTTGGTCGCGGAACTGGGTGAGGGGCGCGTGATCGCGGGCGTGAGCATGAACAGCGCCGCCAATCCCGAACCCGGGCACGCGCAGTACACCAACGCCGGAATGACTTCGATCGGCGAACTGGACGGCCGCAACAGCAAACGGATCGTGGAAGTGGCGCGGATGCTGAACAAGGCCGAAATTGAAGCCACCGTCATTGCGGACCCGATGGCTTACATCTGGGGCAAGTTCGTGCTCAACTGCGCGATCAATCCGCTCGCCGCGGTCACCGGGCTGCGCGGCGGCGAGATATACCGCACGCCGGAAGTGAACGCGCTGCAGGACCGCATCATCGACGAGATCCTCATGGTGATCGAGCGCAAAGGCATTCGCATTTCCGAACCCGATCCGCGCAAGAAGATCAAGGAGCACTGCCGCGTGCGCTACAACCGGCCATCGATGATGCAGCACG
>CAZYTR010000007.1:0-3389 GCA_964650365.1 uncultured Alcaligenaceae bacterium
CGTGGACCTCTACGGCCAGACCAAGCTGCAGGGAGAAGTGGACGCACCGGGCGCCATCACCTTGCGCACCTCGATGATCGGGCCGGAACTGGACAGGGAAACGGGTCTCGTCGAATGGTTCCTCGCTCAGAAGGGAAAAACCGTGAAGGGATACCGCAAGGCGGTTTTTTCCGGGTTCACCACATTGGAACTCGCGCGCCTCATTGAAATGCTGATTACCCGACACCCTGATGCCCGCGGCCTCTACCATGCCTCGAGCGCCCCGATCAGCAAATTCGATCTGCTCACCCGACTCAACCAGAAGCTGGGGCTCGGTGTGACCATCGTCCCCGACGACTCCGTGAAATGTGACCGCAGCCTTGACTCGACGCGTTTCCGGAAAGAGTTCAGTTACTCGCCGCCGACCTGGGACGCGATGTTGGACGAGATTGCCGCTGAAATTCGTGAATCGTGAATCGTGAACCGTCAATCGTGATTCGTAGTCGAACAGCGGCGGCCCGGCATTGGCTCCGGTCACGCCGCAGCACACACCCGGCTGCTCCCGCGCCGGGGCGGCCCTGCTTGAGGCCGGCGCCGCGCGGTGCTATGCTTGTTGAAATTTTCAACAAGGGTGAGTCATGGCAACGGTCAACTTCAGCGTGCCCGACGCGGTCAAGGAGGCGTTCAACGCCGTCTTCAAGGGAAAAAACAAGAGCGCGGTCATCGCGGGGCTGATGATGAAGGCAGTGGAGGAAGCGCGCACCCAGCGTCACCGCGCGCAGGCGATTCGCCAGATCCTGGCGCGCCGGGGCCGGCGCCGCCCGGTAAGCGGTGAAGCCATCCGGTCTGCGCGAAGAGAACTGCGCGAGTGGCCGTAATCGTCGTCGATGCTAGCGTGGCGGTGAAATGGTTCTTGCCCGTGGCTGGAGGCGAGTCGAATTCAGAGCCGGCGCTGGAGCTGCTCGAGGGCGTCCGCAAGGGAACGCATCTCCTCGCCGCGCCGCCCCATTGGATGGCCGAGGTGGCTGCGGTACTTGCCCGACTGTCTCCCGATACGATCGAGGAGGACATGGTATCGCTCTACGCGCTGCGCCCCGTTCTCGTTGAGAACCTGGCGGTGTATGAAACAGCGTGTCGTCTCGCCGTTCAGCTCAAGCACCACCTGTTCGATACCCTTTATCATGCCGCGGCCCTGCATATCTCGGGCGCCACATTGGTTACTGCGGATGACGTCTATTACCGCAAGGCAGCGCATCTCGGGCAGATCCGTCGGCTCGTTGACGTCGGGGAAGCCGAGGGCGCATAACAGAAAGACCGGATACACATGAAACCGCAGGTGAACGTACCCATTACGGGTTCCAGGACTCCCGGAATGATCTTCAAGGGAAAGCGAATTCTGGTGACCGGTGGCACCGGCTCTATGGGCAAGACCTTCGTGCACCGCGTCCTCTCAGGCGAGCTCGGCACGCCGAAGAAAGTGATCGTGTTCTCGCGCGACGAAGCGAAGCAGCATGATATGCGCATGGGCTATCTCCACCGCGCGGTCACGACCGACGAGGTGATCTTCAACAACTTCCGCAACGTGCTTGAATTCCGCATCGGCGACGTGCGTGATTTTGGCGACATGTGCTCGGCGCTGAAGGGCGCCGACATCGTGATCAATGCCGCGGCCCTGAAGCAGGTGCCCACCTGCGAGTATTTTCCTGTGCAGGCCATCCTGACCAACTGCATCGGCGCGAACAATATCGCGCGCGCGATCGAGGAAAACAGCTACCCGGTGGAAACGGTCGTGGGCATCAGCACCGACAAGGCGTGCAAGCCGGTCAACGTGATGGGCATGACCAAGTCGTTGCAGGAGCGCATCCTCGTTGCCGCCAACGTCCTCAACCCGAAGACCCGCTTCATCTGCGTGCGTTATGGCAACGTGCTCGCCTCGCGCGGTTCGGTGATCCCGTTGTTCCACGACCAGATCCGCAACGGCGGCCCGGTTACCATCACCCATCCGAAGATGACACGGTTCCTGCTTTCTCTCGATCAGGCGGTGGACACCGTGTTCGCCGCGCTGCGCGGCGCCAAGGCGGGGGAGACCTTCATCCCGCGCGCGCCTTCCGCTTCGGTCATGAACATCGCCAAGGCGCTGGTCGGCAACCGCCGTATCCCGATCAGGATCACCGGTATCCGGCCGGGAGAAAAGCTGCACGAAGTACTGGTATCGGAAGAAGAAATGCATCATTGCGTCAAGCGCGGCGCTTATTACGCGATACGCCCGATGCTGCCCGAGTTGCGCAGCGGCAAGGGGCGTGAAACCAACGCGCTGTCCCGCGAGTACAGCTCGGGAGACGACGTGCTCAACATGGCCGAAACGGTCAAGCTGCTCAAGCGCACCCGGCTGATGCTCGACGACCAGGACCCGGCCGCTCGGGATGAGCTGCTGCGCTAATCCCCATTCACCCTTCACACGGTCGGAGCTATGCCCACTAAAGTAATGACGATCGTCGGCACGCGTCCGGAGGTGATCAAGCTATCGCGCGTAATCGCCGAGCTCGACCGCCGCGTTTCCCATGTACTGGTGCATACGGGACAGAATTACGACTACGAACTGAACCAGCTTTTCTTCGACGAGCTGGGGATTCGCAAGCCGGACCACGTTCTCGATTGCGCGGGACGGACCGTGGCGGAAACGATAGGCAACGTCATCATCCGCTCCGACCGTGTCTTGGCCAAAGAAAAGCCCGACGCACTGCTGCTGCTCGGCGACACCAACAGTTGCCTGGCGGTCATCGCCGCCAAACGCCGCAAGATCCCGGTTTTCCACATGGAAGCCGGCAACCGTTGCTTCGACGAACGCGTGCCCGAGGAAATCAACCGGCGGCTGGTCGATCACGCATCCGACATCAACCTCCCGTACACCGAGCACGCGCGCCGCTATTTGCTTGCCGAGGGCGTGAGGCCGGAAACCGTGATCAAGACCGGCTCTCCGATGCACGAGGTTCTCCAGCATTACGCGCCGCGCATCCGGCGCTCCCGCATTTTGCGCACGCTGGGTCTCGTCCGGGGTCGCTACCTGGTGGTGAGTGCGCACCGGGAAGAAAACGTGGACGATCCCCGCAACCTGCGTGGGCTCCTCGCATCCCTCGATGCGGTTGCCAAGCGTTATGGCCGCAAGATCATTTTTTCGACGCATCCGCGCACGCGCGCGCGGCTCGCCGGTACCAAGCGTAGCGGCCGACCCGAGAAAATCGAGTTTCTAAAACCGCTCGGCTTCCTCGACTACATCAAGCTGCAGATGAACGCCTGGTGCGTGCTTTCCGACAGTGGAACGCTCACCGAGGAATCCTCAATACTCGGCTTCCCTGCCGTGATGGTCCGGCAGGCACACGAGCGCCCGGAAGGCATGGACGAGGCCACCG
>CAZYTR010000008.1:0-5957 GCA_964650365.1 uncultured Alcaligenaceae bacterium
GGCTTGGGCTGGAAACCGTCGCGAAGCATCGTGCTCAAGAGATCCTGTCCCTGCGCTGGTCTGCGAAGTTCAACTACCGTATCCTTCTTCATGGGTGGCGTGACTCCTTCGTTGTTTGCTGAAATGGACTTCGACAATCGCATTCCAGCAGGTCACGCCGCCTTCTTCAACTCATCGCCGTACACCAGATTCGGTTATAGCTCCATGGATGGCGTGACTCCCCTTGAGGGTTGCTGAAAACGATCTTTGACAATCGCATTCCAGTGAGCAAAGCACTCATCATCGCAGCGGTTTTCGCGGTAACTTCCGCATTCGCATCGGCACAAACGAGCGCATCTGCTGATCCCCTGGTCACCAGGCCCGGCTGGGAGGTCGGAGGACAGTTTTCGGACTATAGCTATGAGGAACCGAGTCTAGGGGTAAAGATCTCGGGGGCCAGAATGGGCGTTTCTGGTGCCTATACCTTTACCGGCGCCGGTCTATGGTTTTTCAAGGTTGACGGGCGATACTCGTACGGCTCGCTTGAATACGAGGGCTCGGGCACGATGGACTCTGTTCCGGATTCGATTCTCGAAACGCGAGGGGTCTTCGGTAAAGATTTTTTCCCGCGCGATGGGTTTTCCCTTTCGCCTTTTGTGGGACTTGGGTACCGCTATCTCTACAATGACCTGAGAGGCACGACTTCCACGGGCGCGGTAGGTTATCGACGCTATTCCAACTACTGGTACGCCCCGCTTGGGTTGACCGCACGAATCAAAGTCAACGGTCAGTGGGTGATTGCTCCGACCATTGAGTATGATTATTTCATTGAAGGAACACAGGTATCGCAGCTCACCGATACGGGAATTGGGTTTAGCGACGCAACCAATACGCAGGACAAAGGTTACGGGTATCGTCTGTCGTTGTTTGCGGAGAATGGTTCATGGGCATTCGGTCCCTGGATGAATTTCTGGAGTATCGAGGACTCGGATATCGTGCCCATCGGTTACGGTTTCGGTGCACGCGAACCGGAAAACGAGACACTGGAATATGGGTTGGAAGTGAAATACAGGTTCTAGGCCAATTTCATGTACCCCGTTACGGGGTTTGGCCTGCGAATTCGTAAATTGAAATTGCCGCGGTCTTTCCTACACCCTGCCTTTGTCTCGATGCGACCTATCTTCCCTTGAACACTGGCGAGCGTTTCTCCAAGAATGCGCGGCGGCCTTCGACGTAGTCTTCGCTCGTCATGCAACGCGTCACCATCTTGTTCGCTTCCGCGTAATCGCCTTTGGCCGCAATCAGGGCGTTGATGACAGACTTGGATGCGGCGATCGTCAGTGGCGCATTCGCCGTGAGTTCGAGTGCAATCTTGCGCACATATTCGTCGAGTTCGTCATCGCGCAGCACGCGGTTGACCAAGCCCATCGCAGCCGCTTCGTCGGCGCTATAGCGACGGGCGCTGAACATGATTTCGCGCGCGGCGGCGTGGCCGACGGTTGCCACCAGCCGGTTGGTTCCGGGCACGCCATAGCCAAGCCCCAGGCGCGCAGCAGGAATCGCGAAGCGGCTGGAAGCGCCCGCGTACCGCAGGTCGCAGGAAAGCGCCATGGCCAGTCCGCCGCCGACGCAGAATCCATGAATCAGCGCGATCACCGGCTTGGGCGAGTTCTCGATCGCGTGGTGCGCGGCATCGATCAGGGCTTCGTACGTCTTGACGTCGGCTGCGCTGGAACGTCGCTGTTCGAACTCGGAAATATCGGCGCCCGCCGCAAAGGCGGCCGAACCCTCGCCGCGCAGAACGATGCAGCGGATCGCGGGATCGGCATCGAGTTCGGCCAAGACCCTGGGGATCGCGCGCCACATTTCTCCGCCGATCGCGTTGCGCCGCGCCGGGTTGTCCAGCACCAGGCGGCCGATCGGTCCGTCGCGCTCGACGCGCAGTTTTCCTTCACTCATACCCGCTCCTAAATTACATTGGCGGCGCGCAGGCCGGAAATCTCCGCTTCGGAGTAGCCGAGCTCGCGCAGGATCATGTCATTGTGCTCGCCCGCCGCCCCGATTACCCGTTTCATGCGCGCCGGCGTGCGCGACAGCCGTATCGCCGGGCTGACCAACGTCAGATTGCCGCCATCGGGTTTCGGCACCGGCACCGCCATGCCGAGGTGTTGCACCTGCGGATCGGCGAACACCTGGTCCATCTTGTAGATTGGCCCACAGGGCACCCCCGCGCCCGCCAGCAACTCGATCAGTGCCGCCGAGGCGTACCGCCGCGTATGCCGGGCGATTGCCTCGTTCAGCGCAACGCGATTCTTTGAACGCAGTTTTGCGCTCGCGTAATCCGGATGGCGGGCCAGAGCGGGATCGACGAAGGCTTCGCACAGGCGCCCGAAAATCGGATTGCCTGACGCCGCGACGTTCACAAAACCGTCTGCGGTCGGATAGACGCTGGTGGGCATGGACGTCGGGTGATCATTGCCCGCCTGACCCGGCACCTCGCCCTCCACCAGCCAGCGCGCGGCCTGGAAGTCCATCATCGCCACCATCGCGGAGAGCAGCGAGCTTTGCACCCACTGGCCTTTTCCGGAGCGGCTGCGCTCCTGCAGCGCAATCAACACGCCGAGCGCCGCGAAAAGGCCCGCGCTGAGATCGGCGACCGGGATGCCCGCGCGCACCGGCCCGCCCCCCGGCAATCCGGTCACCCACATCAAACCGCCCATGCCCTGGGCCACCTGGTCGAATCCGGCGCGGTCGCGGTAAGGTCCATCCTGGCCGAATCCGGAAATGCTTGCGTAGATGAGCCCGGGGTTTACTGCGGCCAGCGTTTCGTAATCGATGCCCAGTTTGTGCTTCACGTCCGGCCGAAAGTTTTCCACCAGCACGTCGGCGGTTTTCGCCAGGCGCTTGAGCACCTCGACACCGCGCGGATCCTTCAGGTTCAGCGTGAGCGAGCGCTTGTTGCGATGCAGATTCTGGAAGTCTGAGCCTTGGCGCTCGCCCAGCATGTCTTCGCTATTCGGCATCTCGATCTTGATGACGTCCGCGCCCCAGTCAGCGAACTGCCTGGTGCAGGTCGGTCCCGCGCGCACGCGCGTCAGGTCGATTACGCGGAGATGGGAAAGGGCGTCCATAAATTCAGGTCCGAGGTCCGAGGTATGAGGTTCGAGGGCCGAGTCAAGGACTACGCCCCCGCGCCGCCGCGGCGGGGCCAGCGGCCGGACTCGACCTGGTGGAAGAAATCCTCCAGAAGCCGGTTGAACAGCGCCGGATCTTCCAGATTGGTCATGTGCCCGCTACCGGGGAGCACGGCGAGCGCGGCTGCGGGAATGGTGCGCTTCATCAGCAACGATGGCTCGAGCGTCGGGTCATCCTCGTCGCCCGCGACAATCAGCACCGGCGCCTCGATCCGCGACATGCCCGCGGTCAGGTCGTAAAGTGACGGCCGCTGCGCCTGGTAGCCAAGCATGGTATTAGCCGAGCCCTGCGCGGAATGCTCGGAGAAATTGCGGATGAATTCGGCGAATCCGCGCGGGTCCTTGGCCTGCAACTGCAGGCGCGCGGGACCGTGGCCGTAGGTTGCCGCCACCTTGGCCATGCCCTCCTCCAGCATGGTCTTTGCGAGCGCGCGCGACTGCGCCTGGAACTGCGCGTACTGCGCCGGGTGAGCGCCGTAGCCGCAGCCGGCGACGACGCAAGACAACGCGCGATCGGAATGGGCAATTCCGAAGTGCAATGCAGCGAAGCCGCCCATCGAATTGCCCACGACGTGAGCCCGGTGGATGACCAGTCCGTCCATCACGGAGAGGATGTCGTCGCGCGCACGCTGCTGCGAGTAGCGCTCGACATCGGCGGGCACGTCCGACGGAGGATAGCCGCGCGCGTTATAGGTGATGCAACGGTAGCGGCGCGAGAAATGCCGCACCTGCGGCTCCCAGGTCCGGAAATCACCCGCGAACTCATGCGCGAAGACGATCGGCACGCCGGAACCGGTTTCTTCATAGTACAACTTCACGCCGTCGTCGGTCTTCAGGGTGGGCATGCTGGTCGCTCCTGCGGGAAGATCCGGATCAGGCGTTTCAAGCCGCGAGAAAGCCGCCGTCCACAACCAGTTCGGTGCCGGTGATATACGACGCTTCGTCGGAGGCCAGGAACAGGATCGCATAAGCCGCCTCTTCGACGTGCCCGGTGCGGCGCATCGGCACCGATTCCAGCAATTTCGCGCGCAGCTTGGGATCGGCCGCCGTCACCGAAGTCCGCATCGGCGGCATCAGGCCGGGGTGAACCGAGTTCACGCGGATGCCGTCCTTCGCGTACTGCACGGCGGCGGATTTCGTCATCATTCGGATCGCGGCCTTCGCGCCGTTGTAGCCCATGTGCACGAATTCCTGTCCGACGAAGCCCGAGATCGACGACAGATTGACGATCGCGCCGCCACCCGCCTTCTGCATTTCCGGGATGGCGTACTTCATCCCCAGAAAAGTCCCGCGCGCGTTGACCGCCATCAGCTTGTCAAAATACTCGGTGTTCATCCGGTCGGGCACCGCGCCGCTGATGCCGGCGTTGTTGACGAGCACGTCGAGCCGGCCGTAACGCTCGACGGTCTCGCGCACCGTCTCGCGCCACTGCTCCTCGTCGGAGATATCCAGGCGCAGGAACATCGCCTCCCCGTCCGCCGAAACGATCGAGTTGGCGACTGCGTGTCCTTCCTTCTCCAGCACGTCGGCCACGACGACCTTCGCACCTTCGCGCGCAAAAATCAGCGCAGTGCTCTCCCCCATCCCCGATGCCGCACCGGTCACCAGCGCGATCTTATTCTTGAGTCTCACCTTGCTCTCCCCTTAGATGATGTTCACCATCTTTTCACGCCAGACTTGAGGCGCCTGCGCAGCCAGGAAACCGAAACAACCTTGCGAGGGCTTTCGCATCTTATTATCCACCGACATCCCCGAAAAGGCAGGATCGGCCGCTACGCCGTACCCATCGAAGCGAAGTGATGCAGCATTCGTTCGGCATCGGGCGCAATGCCGGTGAACAATCGGAACGCCTCGGCCGCCTGAAACACCGCCATGCCGCCGCCGTTGAGCGTGCGGCAGCCGATGCCTTTCGCGGTGCGCAGCAGCTCGGTTTCCAGCGGGAAATACACGATCTCGGCGACCCATAGCTGCGGCCGCAGAAACTTCGCAGGCAAGGGCAGGCCTGGATGCTTCGCCATTCCAGTCGGTGTCGCATGGATCAGTCCATCGGCATCGGCCATTGCGCCGCCGAGATCGGCGCCGGCTATTGCCCGCCCTTTCCCGAAGCGGGCGGCAAGCTCCGTGACGAGCCGCTGCGAACGGCTGGCATCGAAATCGAAGACAGTGAGCTGCTTGACGCCCAGCGTCAGCGCCGCGTGCGCGACCGCTGCGCCCGAGCCGCCGGCACCGAGCAACACTACACGATCCCGATTCACGTCTGGCAATCCGCGTCGGAAGCTTTCCGCAAAACCCCACCAGTCGGTGTTGTGACCGATGCGTTGGCCGTCCCGCAGTACCACGATATTCACCGCTCCCAGCGCGCGCGCATCGTCGGACAGGTCGGTCAAGAGCGGAATGACCGACTGCTTGCATGGGTAGGTGATGTTGAGACCCGCGAAGCCCATGCGCTCCGCCGCGGTCAGCAATTCAGGCAGCGCGTCGGCGCCAAGGTCAAGGTTCTCGAGATCGATCAACTTGTAAAGATAGCGCAGTCCCTGCTCGGCTCCCTCGCGCTCGTGCATCGCCGGAGTGCGGGAGGCCTGAATGCCGGCGCCGAACAGGCCGACGAGGAAAGAAGGATGGGAAGAGGCCGCCACGCTTGCTCTTATAATTTCTTCTGGGAGGGCTACATTATGCATACAAAGACGAGAGGCGAGAGACGAGAGGCGAGAGGCGAGAGATTGGTGCTCTTCCGTCAGTCTAAGTTCCACTTTTTGTATTATTTGTTTTACGAGTCACGACCGT
>CAZYTR010000009.1:0-20036 GCA_964650365.1 uncultured Alcaligenaceae bacterium
TCTGCTGCTTGCTGCGGCGATATTCGATCTGTACCGCAAGAATTTCTGAACCCCAATGGCCGAACGCCCGATCTCGACCGTACCCGGCGCAGTGCTGGCGCTGCTTGCCGCGGCGCTGGCCTCACAACTTGCGCTCAAAGCGCTGGAACCGCGCCCCGCCGCTACGGCCGCGGACCTTCCGCGGCCCCCCCCGACGGCAGGACTGAGACTGGCATCCCTGGGCGAGCCGATCGCAGCCGCCAATCTATTGTCCCTGTATCTGCAGGCGTTCGACACCCAGCCCGGCATCAGCATTTCGTTCAAGGAACTCGACTACGAACGAGTGGAAGACTGGCTGATCCAGATTCTGGAACTCGATCCTCCGGGCCAGTATCCGTTGTTAATGGCCTCGCAGGTCTATTTCCAGGTGCCGGACGAAAAGAAGCAGCGGCAGATGCTGGATCTGGTATATCGCCAGTTTCTGCTCGACCCGAACCGGCGCTGGCGCTGGCTCGGGCACGCGGCGATCATGGCCAAGCATCGGCTCCACGATCTCGGGCTCGCGCTGCGCTACGCGCGCGCCATCGACAGGTATGCCACCTCCGCGGAGATCCCCCACTGGGCCAAGCAGATGCACATTTTTGTACTCGAGGACATGGGCGAACACGAAACCGCCAAGATCCTTCTCGGGGGTTTGCTGGCAAGCGGCGCGATCACCGATGCGCACGAAGCCCGTTTCCTGACCGAGCGGCTGAACGCCCTCCAGACTGCTGAAAAATCGTCAACTACGTCGGAAAGATGACACTTTCCAATCAATCCGTCATGGAAGTAGCAATTAACCGGACCGGCAAATGCCACCGACCTGACGGACAAGTGGCGATCAACCCATCCGGTGCGCAGGAGTCCGCTCCCGACTCATTTGTCGTGTTGTAAGACCGCCATAAATACAAAATTAACAATGGTTTATGTCATATCGGTGAACCCCGCCGTGCGCAGTGCGACCGATAGCTGCAAATTGGGCCAGTTAAAAGAAGAGCGTTAACTTATTGTAAATGCCAAAGTTTTCTCACTCGCGGCGCATCTGGCACGATTCTGGCGGGGCAAGGCGCACCGTAACATTGCAATAACGGGGGCCACAGACATGAACCGCAGACAAAATCAGGGCTTTACACTCATTGAGATCGCCATTGTGCTGGTCATCATCGGCTTGCTGCTCGGCGGCATTCTCAAAGGTCAGGAACTCATCATCAGCGCCCGCGTGCGCAACCTTATCGCTCAGCAGGACGGGGTGAAGGCAGCATTCTTTGGCTTCCAGGATCGCTTCCGGGCTTTTCCCGGCGATTACACCGCCGCGACGACCAACATTGTCGGTGTTACGGTGACCGCTGCCTGCGGCAATGGCAATGGCAGTGGCAATGGTCGGATCGAAACGACTAATAATGAAAACGTGCTGGCATGGGAACATCTGTCGAAGGCCGGTTTCATTACCGGCACATACACCTGCGCCGGAACGGAAGGGCCGACAACTTCGCCGGTCAATCCCTATGGCGTGTACATGCAGATGGTATTCGACGGCATTTACGGGGCAGGCGATACAACCACGCCCTCACCGCTTCGGCACAACGTCAAGTCCGGAGCCCAGGTTCCAGTGGAAATCATCGCCGAGATGGACCGTAAGATCGATGACGGCGCACCCAATACCGGGGGCTTCCAGTTCTCCCGCTACCAGGGTAATGGCGCCTCTGCGCCGACCGATGGCGCGGCGGCACAGCCGGCCTGCACCAACTTGACGACTGCGGTCGGCGTATGGAATGCCACCAACGGCAGCACCAACTGCGGCGGCGCCAGCTTGCTGTAACGGAGTCTTTCCAGCAGAAAAAAAGCCCGCTCCATGCGGGCTTTTTTTCGCTCTAACCCTGCATCAGGTACATGTCCGCGACTTCCAGGTCTTCCTGCGTGCCGCGCAGCACCACCACGTCGCCCTCGGTGAGCCTGGTCTCGGGATCCGGAGTCGAACTGCGGATGTTGCGGCGGCGGATCGCGTTCACCTCGACGTTGAGCCGGGGCAGATCGAGTTCTCTGAGCGTCTTTCCCACCGCCGCCGATCCCGGGGGCAAAACCACGGAGTGCAGCCGCGGCTGCAGCTTGTCGCGGTCCGCGCCGACTTCGTCGGTGACGCCGCGGTAGAAGCCGCGGAACAGCCCATAGCGCTGTTCGCGCGTCTGGCGTATGCGCCTGAGGACGCGATTGAGCGGCACGCCGAGGAGCATCAACGCCTGGGTCGCCAGCATCAGGCTGCCCTCGAGGATTTCCGCCACAACCTCCGCCGCGCCCGCTTCCTTGAGCTGGTCGATGTCGCTGTCGTCAAGGGTACGCACCACCACTGGCAGTCCCGGACTTAACTCCTGCACCAGCGAAAGAATCTTCAGCGCGGAAGCCGTGTTCGCGTACGAGATCACCAGCGCGTTCGCCCGCAACAACCCCGCGGCGATCAGCACTTCGCGACGGGCTGCATCGCCGAAGACCACGCTTTCGCCGGCTGCTGCTGCTTCCTTGACCCGCTGGGGATCGTGATCGAGCGCTATGAAGCTCACCTGCTCCTGCTCGAGAAAGCGCGCCAAATTCTGGCCGCTGCGCCCATAGCCGCAAATGATGACGTGCCGGTCGGTGGCCATGGCGTGGATGGCAATGTCGTGCAGCGCCATCGCGCGGTTCATCCATTCGCCGGCACTGAAACGCCGGACCAGATGCTCACTGTGTTCGATGAGGAACGGCGAGATCATCATCGACAGCACCAGCACCGCCAACGCGATCTGCAGAACCGGCACCGCCACAAACCCGAGCGGCGCAGCCTGCGCTAGCAGCACCAGGCCGAACTCGCCGGCGCCGGCCAGAGCCAGCCCGGTGCGTAGCGCCACGCCCGAATCGCTCCCGAACAGACGGCTCAGCCCGGAAATGATCACCGCCTTGCCGATCACCACAGCGGTCAACAGTGCCGCCACCCAGGCCCATTCGGCAACGACCACGCCGACCTGAAGACGCATGCCGACCGTGACGAAGAACAAGCCCAGCAACACGTCGCGAAACGGCTTGATGTCATTTTCTACCTGGTAGCGGTACTGCGTCTCGGAAATCAGCATGCCGGCTAGGAACGCTCCCAACGCGAGCGAAAGCCCGGCGATCCCGGTAAGCCAGGCAAGGCCCAGCGTGATGAACAGCACATTGAGCACGAAAAGCTCGGAGGACTTCTGCCGCGCCACCAGCGTGAACCACTGGCGCATGAATCGCTGTCCGACAGTCAGCAGAACGAGCAGCACCACTCCGGCCTTGACCAATGCCACCATGAGCTCCCGCACCAGCGCTTCGCCACCCGTTCCCAACACCGGAAACACGATCAGCAGCGGCACCACAGCGAGGTCCTGGAACAACAGGATGCCGATGATCTGGCGGCCATGAAGGGAATTGAGTTCCAGGCGCTCCGCGAGCATCTTGGCCAGGATGGCGGTGGAAGACATCGCGAAAACCCCACCGAGAACCACACCCGTGCGCCAGTCCTGGCCCAGAACCGCGGCACCGGCAAGACAAAGCACCAACACCGCACCAACCTGCGCGGCACCGAGCCCGAAGACCATACGCCGCATGGTCACGAGCTTCGGCAGGCTGAACTCCAGCCCGATGCTGAACATCAGGAACAACACACCGAATTCGGCAAGGTAGCGTGTCTCGCCGCTGTCGGGCACCAGCCCCAGTGCGTGCGGCCCGATGACGATGCCGACCAGGAGGTACCCCAGCAGTGCGGGCAACCTTAGAACCCGGAAGATCACCACGACCACAACGGCGGTGGCGAGCAGTATCAACACGAGTTCCAGAATTCCGTGGTTCACGGGCAGCGGTGCATCGCAAGACTTCGCGGGTTTTTGCAGACAGAATGCTTCACGAACTCTAGCACAGGACTTTCAGGTTCCTCGAAATGCCGCGGAGTCGTTCGCCCGATGCCATGGGTTATACTCCATCACCATGACAGCACTGGGAAAGATCGCGCCGGCGCAGGCGATCACGCTGGGTCGACGGGTGCTCGAGATCGAGGCGCGCGCCGTGGTAAAGCTTTCCGAGCGGCTCGATGACAGTTTCGTGCGCGCGCTCGAAATCATCCTCGGTTGCCGCGGCCGTGTCGTGGTGAGCGGAATCGGCAAGTCCGGCCACATCGCCCGCAAAATTGCATCCACCCTGGCGAGCACCGGCACACCCGCATTCTTCGTCCATCCCGCCGAAGCCAGCCATGGCGACCTCGGCATGGTTACGCGTGAGGACGTGATGATCGCGCTTTCGAATTCCGGAGAAAGCGCCGAACTGCTGGTGATCGTCCCGCTGATCAAGCGCCAGGGCGCCAGACTGATCGCCATCACCGGCAATCCGCGCTCGACGCTGGCAGCCGAAGCCGACGTCCATCTCGATGCCAACGTCGCCGAAGAAGCCTGCCCGCTCGGGCTCGCGCCAACTGCCAGCACCACAGCAGCACTGGCGCTTGGTGATGCTCTCGCAGTGGCGCTTCTGGAAGCCCGCGGATTCGGCGAGGATGATTTTGCCCGCTCCCATCCCGGCGGCAGCCTCGGCCGACGCCTGCTTACTCATGTCTCGGACGTCATGCGCACCGGTGAGGCAATCCCGCGCGTGTCGGATAACGCGTCGCTTTCCGAAGCAGTCCTGGAGATGTCGAAAAAAGGAATGGGCATGACTGCCATCGTGGATCGCGGCGATCGTCTTGTCGGCATCTTTACCGACGGCGACCTGAGACGCGCTCTGGACAAACTCGGCGATCTGCGCAAGCAGGCTGTGCGCGATGTCATGACCTCCGGCCCGCGCACGATCCGGCCCAATCAGCTCGCGGTGGAAGCGGTGCAACTCATGGAGGAGTACAAGATCACCCAGCTGCTTGCCGTGGACAACGACATGAGGATTCTGGGCGCTCTGAACATGCACGACCTGATGCGGGCGAAGGTCATATGAGAGAACTCGCGCCTCGAAGCGCGGCAACTGGTGAGGACCCTGATCGGTGAACAAACGGCTGATCGCCCGCGCGGGCCGCATCCGTCTGGCGATTTTTGACGTTGACGGGGTACTGACCGACGGCACGCTGCATCTCGGCAAGCACGGCGAACAGGTCAAGGCATTCAACATCCTCGACGGCCTCGGGCTCAAAATGCTGGCCGCAAGCGGCGTAGGACTGGCGCTGCTGTCCGGGCGCAAGTCACCCGCTGTAGCGCTGCGCGCCAGGGAAACAGGCATCGCGCACGTCCTTCAAGGCAGCAGAGACAAGCTCGAGGCCTATCGCACCCTGCTGCGCAAACTCAAGCTCGCGGAAGAGGAAACGTCGTTCATGGGGGACGATCTGCCCGACCTGCCGGTGCTGCGCCGGTGCGGCCTGGCTTTCAGCGTGCCGGGCGCGCCGCAGATCGTGCGCAGCCACGTCCACTATGTCACCGAGAATGCGGGAGGCCGCGGCGCGGTTCGTGAAGCCTGCGAGTTCCTGATGCGCGCGCAGGGAACTCTGGAAGCCCAATTGGCAACTTACCTGCGATGAAGGATAGACTGGTAGCGTGGTCTCCGCTGATCCTGCTGGCACTGCTGGCAGCGCTAACGTTCTGGCTTGATCGCAAAGTCCAGCCGCCGCCGCGGCTGCCAGACGGCAGCACGCGTCACGACCCCGATTTCTACGTCGAGGGCTTCTCGGCGATGAAGATGAACCCTGACGGAACGCGCCGCTACGCCCTGTCGGCAAAACGCATGGTGCACTACCCGGACGATAACAGCACCCACCTTGAGGCGCCGCGCCTGGTGTACTTCGACTACGAGCGCGCCCCGGTGACCGTGGGCTCCGATACCGCGGAAGTGACCCACGGCGGGGACGAGGTGTTTTTCCTCGGCGACGTTCAGGTGTTGCGCTCCGCCTACGCGGCCAACGCCGAACTCGGCATGTTCACCAGCTTCCTGCATGTCATTCCCGACAAAGATCTCGCCAAGACCGACAAGCCCGTAAGAATAGTGGAAGGAAATTCCACGGCCACCTCGGTTGGCTTAGAATTCGATAATCGGAGCCGCCAGATCAAGCTGTTGTCGGAGGTCAAGGCCAGTTATGAAATCCCCAGGCGTGTTCAAAAAAGAACTTCACGCCCGCCCGCGCGCCAGTAGCCTGGCGCGCATGCTGGTCTGCGTCCTGCTCGCGGTGGGCGCGCCTGCCCCGGCCTGGGCCGAGCGAGCCGATCGCGAAAAGCCGGTTAATCTCGAGGCCGATCGCGTGGATCTCGACGACGCGAAGAAGGAAGCGGTGTTCGAGGGCAACGTGACGCTCACGCAGGGCACAGTGTTGATCAAAGCCGACAAGATCATCGTCAAGCAGGATGCAGACGGCTTCCAGTACGGGATTGCCTACGGCAGCCCGGCTCACTTCCGGCAGAAGCGCGAAGGCTTCGAGGATTTCATCGAGGGCTTTTCCGAGCGCATTGAATACGACGGCAAGGCCGACAAGGTGCAGATGTTCACCGACGCGCGCATCCAGCGAGGTCGCGACGATGTGCGCGGCGACTACATTTCCTACAACGCAATCACGGAGTTCTTCCAGGTCATCGGCGGAGGCAAGACCGTGGCCACTCCGGGCAATCCTCAGGGTCGGGTGCGCGCGGTGATCCAGCCCAAGCCTAAAGTAGGTGCGCAGCCCGGGGCCGACTCGACGGTCGAGTTGGCGCCGTCCGACCCGCGCTCACCGGCGCAACGGTGACGTTGATACCGCGTCCCCCCGCGGCACTGGTCCAATCGATGCTTCCTTCATGAGTCAACTGCGCGCGGAAAGACTCAACAAGCGCTACAAGGCGCGCACGGTCGTAAAGGACGTATCACTGGACGTGTCCAGCGGCGAAGTGGTGGGACTGCTTGGTCCCAACGGCGCCGGCAAGACCACCTGTTTCTACATGATGGTCGGGCTGATTTCGCTCGACGGCGGCGATCTTTTTCTCGACCGGCAGGCGCTCACCCACACCCCGATCCATCGGCGCGCGCGCATGGGGCTGTCCTACCTGCCGCAGGAAGCCTCCATTTTCCGCAAGCTCACGGTGGCGGAGAACATCCGCGCCGTGCTGGAGCTGCGCGACCTCGAGGAAGACCAGATCGGCGAACGGCTCGACACGCTGCTGCACGACCTGCACATCGCGCACTTGCGCAACAGCCCGGCGATCAGCCTGTCGGGCGGCGAGCGCCGTCGCGTCGAGATCGCCCGGGCTCTCGCCACCCAGCCGCGGTTCATTCTGCTGGACGAACCTTTCGCCGGGGTAGACCCGATCGCCGTGCTCGATATCCAGAAAATCATCCGCTTCCTCAAGGATCGTGAAATCGGCGTCCTGATCACCGACCATAACGTCCGCGAGACCCTGGGGATCTGCGATCGAGCCTACATCATCAACGACGGCACGGTATTGGCGGCCGGCAAACCCGAGGAAATCGTTTATAATGAAAGCGTAAGAAAGGTTTATCTGGGCGAGCATTTCAGGTTGTAACAGAGGTCTGAGTGAACGTCCATTCGTAACCTGCGCATGCGTACCGCCAGCCAATGAAGCACTCCCTGCAGATCAAGCTGTCCCAGCACCTCACGCTCACGCCGCAGCTGCAGCAGTCCATCCGGCTTCTGCAGCTATCAACCCTCGAGCTCAATCAGGAAATCGAGACCTTCCTGCAGGAAAATCCGCTGCTCGAGCGTGACGAGGAGGAAGAAGAAGCCGCAACGGTCCCGATCCCTGGCGCCCTGCCGGCGACCTCGCCTGCGCCAGCCGAGTCCGCGCCGGCACCCGCGGAGAACGCCTCTTCAGACGAACGCGTCATGCCCGAAGGCGAGTGGTCCGTTGACGATGGTTACGGTTCGTTCAGCGGCCAGGATGCCGACGACGAGTCCGACGCGCCGCAGATCGCCGCTGAGCCGGCCAAGCTGCGCGACCATCTGTTCGGGCAGATCAACATCATGCAGATGCCGGACCGCGACAAACGCATCGTCGCGTATCTGATCGACAATCTCGACGACGACGGTTTCATGACGCAGGATCTCGCCGAGCTCGCGGCGCTGTTACCAGCAGAACTGGAAATCGGCGCGGAAGACCTGAACATCGCGCTGAAATACCTTCAGAGTCTGGATCCGCCGGGCGTCGGCGCACGCTCCCTGGGCGAGTCCCTATCTCTGCAACTGGAAGCGCTGCCCAAGGACACGCCTTATCGCAAGCAAGCGCTGCAGATCGTGACCCAGCACCTCGATACCCTCGCGGCGCGGGACTATCTCAGGCTCAAGAAACTGCTGCGCTGCGACGACGACGCGCTGCGCGGCATTCAAAGCCTGATCACCAGCCTTAAGCCGCGGCCGGCCGCGAGCTTTTCCGACGGCGAGACGCGCTACGTCATTCCCGATGTGGTGGTGCGCAAGATCAAGGGCCTGTGGGTCGTGTCGCTCAACGCCGAGGCCATGCCAAAGCTGCGCATCAATCGCATGTACGCCGACATCCTGCACCGGAACCGTGACGCGAGCTTTCAGCAGCTCGCCGGCCAGTTGCAGGAGGCGAAATGGCTCATCAAGAACGTGCAGCAGCGCTTCGACACCATCCTGCGCGTTTCCCAGGCGATCGTGGACCGGCAGCGCCATTTTTTCGAGCACGGCGAGGTAGCGATGCGGCCCCTGGTTCTGCGCGAGATCGCCGACACGCTGGGGCTGCACGAGTCCACCGTGTCACGCGTGACCACGCAGAAGTTCATGCTTACCGCACGCGGCATTTTCGAACTCAAGTATTTCTTCGGCAGTCACGTCACCACGGAAACGGGGGGCGCCTGCTCCGCCACCGCGATCCGCGCGCTGATGAAGCAGATGGTCGACGAGGAAGACCAGCGAAAGCCCCTGAGCGACAGCCAGATATCCGAGATTCTCGGCAAGCAGGGAATTGTCGTGGCGCGCCGCACCATCGCCAAGTACCGCGAAGCGTTGCAGATCCTGCCTGTCAATCTTCGCAAGAGCATCTGATCAACCAAATCAGGAAGGGAAGCCAATGAATCTTCAGTTGTCCGGTCACCACCTCGAAATCACCCCCGCCATCCGCTCCTACGTCACCGACAAGCTTTCCCGAATAACCCGCCATTTCGACCACGTCATCGACGTCAACGTCATCCTCTCCGTAGACAAGCTCGACCAGAAAATCGAGGCCAATGTTCACGTGCGCGGTAAGGACATCTACGTCGAATGCGTGGACGCCAACATGTATGCAGCCATTGATGGTTTGGTAGACAAGCTCGATCGGCAGATTCTCAAGCACAAGGAAAAAACTGTCGACCATCATCAGGGCGAAGTCGTCCGCAACCGACCGGTTGCGCCGTAACTTTCCATCGCATTTCCAGGACGCCCGGCATGAGTCTGTTATCGAAGCTCTTACCCGTCGCGAACGTCATTCTCGACCTCGATGTCACCAGCAAGAAGCGGGTGTTCGAGCACGTCGGACTGTTGTTCGAAAATACGCTTGGGCTCGGCCGCGTCCAGGTTTATGACGCGCTGTTTGCGCGCGAGCGGCTGGGCTCGACCGGGCTGGGCCATGGCATTGCCATTCCGCATGGCCGCATCAAGGGCCTGCGGGAGGCGGCCGGTGCGTTCGTTCGCACCGAGGCGCCGATACCCTTCGAGGCGCCGGACGGCAATCCGGTGCAATTGATTTTCGTGCTGCTGGTTCCCGAGAAAGCGACCGATCTGCACCTGCAGATACTCTCGGAACTGGCGCAGATGTTCAGCGACAAGGAGATGCGTGCGCAACTGGCGGCATTGCCGCATGCGCAGGACGTAAAACACCTCATAAGCGAATGGGAGCCCCATGCCCCAGGTCAGCGTCGCGCTGCTGTTTGAGGAAAATGCCGACGCGCTCAAGCTCGCCTGGGTATCCGGGCCGCGCGACCCCTCGCCCTTTCTCGACAGCAGCGAGATCAATCACGCATCTCAGGGCCTGATCGGGCACCTGAATCTGGTCCATCCCAACTGGATTCAGATCTACAGCCGTACCGAGGCTGCGTACTTTTCCTCGCTCAGCGAGCAATCCCAGCGCGAGGCGCTGGCCCGTCTCGCCGGCAGCGGCCTGGCCTGCATCATTCTGAGCGACCAGGAGAAAGCGCCGCCGATGCTTGCCGAGTTCGCCACTTCCCGCAATGTCCCGTTGCTGGCGTCGCCTTTGCACAGTCTGCAGATCATCTGGGTGGTGCGCACCTATCTCGGACGGGCGCTCGCCGAATTCGTCACCCGCCACGGCGTTTTCCTGGACGTGCTCGGGATGGGGGTGCTCATTACCG
Organism: uncultured Alcaligenaceae bacterium; assembly: GCA_964650365.1. Lineage (GTDB taxonomy): Bacteria > Pseudomonadota > Gammaproteobacteria > Burkholderiales > JACQAP01 > JACQAP01. The sequence goes on from CAZYTR010000009.1 coordinate 10,330, forward strand.
GCGAAAGCGGCGTGGGAAAAAGCGAACTGGCGCTGGAACTCATCTCTCGCGGGAGCGGACTGGTTGCCGACGACGTGGTCGAGCTCTATCACATCGCGCCGCAAACGCTCGAAGGACGCAGCCCCGAACTGTTGAAGGATTTCCTCGAAGTCAGGGGGCTGGGGATGCTCAACATCCGCACAATTTTCGGCGAGACCGCGGTACGCATCAGAAAGAATCTGAAACTGATCGTGCAGCTGGAAAAACCGATCGGCGGCGTGATTCCGGGCCTGGAGCGCCTGCCGCTCAACGCCAGCTCGGAGGACATCATGGGCATCAACGTCCGCAAGGTGGTGCTGCCGGTTGCGGCCGGCCGCAACCTCGCCGTGCTGGCGGAAGCCGCGGTTCGCAACTATGTTCTGCAACTGCGCGGAATCGACAGCACACAGGAGTTCATACAGCGCCAGGAAAAGCAGTTGAGCAAGAGGCGTTAGCATCCATGCGGCTCATCGTCATCAGCGGTCTGTCCGGGTCCGGAAAGAGCATCGCGCTGAACGTCCTGGAAGACAGCGGCTACTACTGCGTGGACAACCTGCCGGCGAAGCTGCTGATCGGGCTCACGCAGTTTCTCTCCCAGGAAGGTCAGCAGCGCGTAGCCGTCAGCATCGACGTGCGCAGCGGCGCGACCCTGTCCGAACTGCCCGGTTATCTGCTGCAGCTCCGCAGCCGCGACATCGACCTGCACCTTGTTTTCCTCGATGCCAAGGCCGACACCCTGGTCAAGCGCTTCTCCGAGACCCGCCGCCGGCATCCGCTCGCGCACGAAGAGCGCACGCTGCCGGAGTGCATCGAGCACGAGCGCGAACTGCTCGCCGACATCGGCGACCTCGGCCATCGCATCGACACGAGCGACCTCAACCCCAACGCGTTGCGGGCTTGGGTAAAGGATCTGCTCGACCTGGGCGAGACCGGCCTGACGCTGCTTTTCCAGTCCTTCGGCTTCAAGCACGGCATCCCGCTGGATGCCGACATGGTCTTCGACGTGCGATGCCTGCCCAATCCCCACTACGACCCGCGTTTGCGTCCCCTGACCGGGAAAGACGCTCCGGTGATCGCGTTCCTCGAGGCAGACACCAATGCGCGCAGCATGCTTGCGGACATCCGCGACTACATCGAAAAATGGCTGCCGTGCTTCGTGCGCGACAATCGCAGTTATCTGACGGTGGCGATCGGCTGCACCGGCGGCCGGCACCGCTCCGTTTACTTCGCCGAGAATCTTGCGGCGCACTTCCGCGCCAGCCGCGGTGTGCTAATCCGGCACAGGGAATTGTCCACGTGAACGTTTCCGGATGCGCCATTGCGGCACCTGCGCGGAGCGCCCGCCGAGCTCCGGTGTCACTTTCGGCTGTCGGCGAGGCCGCGCAATGAGCGCCCGCACCATCGCGCTGGCCTTTACCGGCGCGTCAGGCATGCCCTACGGCGTGCGGCTGCTCGAATGTCTGCTCAAGGCGGACTTGCGCGTATACCTGCTGTACTCGCAGGTGGCACAAGTCGTCGCGCGTCAGGAGATGGATCTCGCATTGCCCGCCCGCGCCAAGGAGGCCGCTGAGTTCTTTAGCTCCCGTTTTGGCGCGCGCCCCGGACAACTGCAGGCATTCGGCCGCGAAGAGTGGTTTGCGCCGGTTGCTTCAGGCTCGAATCCCCCCGACGCAATGGTGGTTTGTCCCTGCACCATGGGCACGCTCGCGGCCATCGCCGCGGGGCTCGCCGATAATCTGATCGAACGCGCCGCCGACGTCACCCTGAAGGAAGCGCGCAAGTTGATACTGGTGCCTCGGGAAACGCCGTTCTCGGCGATCCATTTGGAGAACATGCTCAAACTGGCGCGCGCGGGCGTGGTGATCCTGCCGGCAAACCCGGGCTTCTATCACCACCCGCAGACGCCGCAGGACCTGGTGGATTTCGTGGTCGCGCGCGTTCTCGACCATCTCGGCGTCCCGCATTCGCTGATGCCCCGCTGGGGCGAACCCGGGAATGGTGACGGCTAACTTGTTTCTCCGTGGTGAGTGTCTTTTGCATGTCGACAACGATCCCGATCTTTCCGCTCAATACCGTGCTCTACCCCGGTGCAATGCTGCCGCTCAAGATTTTCGAGCAGCGCTATCTGGACATGACCCGGGACTGCCTGCGCGACACGACGCCCTTCGGCGTGTGCAGGATCAGGGAAGGTGCGGAAGTCGGCACGCCGGCGCTGCCGGAAGCGGTTGGCTGCACCGCCATGATCGCCGAATGGCAGATGCCCCATCTGGGCGTGTTTCAACTCAAGGCCAAGGGCCAGCAGCGGTTTCGTATCCGCAACCAGGCCACACAGCCGAGCGGCCTGATCCGCGCTGAGATCGAGCTGCTGGAGGACGTTCCCGGAAGCGCGAACGATGAATCGCTGGCCCTGTGTCGCCGGGTGCTCGAGCAGATCGTCAGCCGCCTCGGTACCGAATATTTCTTTCCGCCGCTCGCGTACGACGATCCGCACTGGGTGAGTTACCGGCTGGCAGAAGTTCTGCCGCTTGCCCTCGAGGAAAAGCAGTCACTGCTCGAGATGCGCGACAACCACGAACGGCTAGCGCGTCTGTACGGCCTTCTGAAATTGTCCGCATGACGGGCATCAGCTGCCGTCGCGAAGCCGGCGCAGGATCGCGCGCACCGGCGCCGGCACTGCCGCACCGATCGCATCTTCAACCGTCAACCACACATGGCCCGGCGAACGCGCGCGCGGTTCCATCCGCGTCACGCGCAGCAGCGCCGGCGTGATGGTGAGCGCGAAGTGGGTGAAACCATGGCGAACCACCGGCAAGGCGCCGTCGGGCCTGACAGCGGCACCGAATCGGTCGCGGGACAACGTCGCCGCCTGCGACCCATTGCTGACTTCGGGAAAGCTCCACAGGCCGCCCCAGATGCCGGGCTCCGGGCGCTTCTCCAGCAAAACTTCGCCGTTGCGCTGCAGGATCAGCATGACCGTGGACTTTTCCGGCAGGGGCTTCCTCGGCCGCGGTGACGGCAGTTCGGAGATGCGGTTCTCGCGCCTGGCCGCGCACACATCTGCGAGCGGACAAGCCTCGCAACGCGGGCGGTGGCGAGTGCAAATACCGGCACCAAGATCCATCAGCCCTTGCGTGTACGCTTCGACATCGCGCTCCGGCAACAGGCGCGCGGCGAGTTCCCACATACGCTTCTCGATCTCTTTCTCACCGGGAAAGCCTGAGATGCCAAAGCAGCGCGCCAACACGCGCTTGACGTTGCCGTCCAGGATCGGCTGGCGATTGCCGGACACGAACACTGCAATCGCAGCCGCGGTTGATCGTCCGATCCCCGGCAATGCGGAAATCGCATCGAAGTGTCCCGGGAATACGCCCCCATGCCGCTCGACTACGATGCGCGCGGCACGGTGGAGGTTGCGAGCGCGAGCGTAGTAACCGAGCCCACTCCACAACGCCAGAACGTCGTCCTGGTCGGCGCACGCCAGGCTGGCGAGATCGGGGAAGCGGGTGATGAAGCGCTGGAAGTACGGGATGACCACGGCAACCTGGGTTTGCTGCAGCATGATTTCGGAGAGCCAGACCGGATACGGATCGCGCGTGCCCTGCCACGGCAGATCGTGCCGTCCATGCTGGCGCTGCCAGGCAATGACGCGCTCGGCGAATTCGCTCATCCGGGAATCGTTGGTCAGAACAGCTTCTTCAGCTTTTCTCTGAGTTTGTCTTCCGGCCGTGGCGCCGACGTCGATTGCTCGCCTGTGGCGGGCGCTGCCTCCCCCGCCGGCTTCGCGGCCCCGGTCAGCCGGGACTTGAGCTGGTCTTCGAGCTTGCTCTTGAGTTCTTCTTTATTTGCTTCCATCTGCTGCTTGGCAATGTCCGAGAACGCGGCGCCAAACTCGAGTTTGTATTTGAGCGCAGTGAACGGGCCCGAAGCGCGCACCGGGACACTCACGCCTTTGAGGTCGCCCAATTCCTTGCCGCCCTGCCCGCTGCTGGTCACCACTGCCGCCGCCTTCGCCAGGTAGTTCAGGCTGCCTTCAGCGATATTGATGTCACCCGCGCCGGTGAGCCGCAGAAACGGGGACTTCACCAGCAAATCGTCGTTGTGTGCCACGCCATTGCGGATGACGAAGCTGGCGCTCAACTCGGAGAAATCGGTTTTTTCGCCGGTGGCTGCAGCCTGCTCGGAATCGCGCGCCCCGCCGCTGAACATGGCTTTGGCGTTGCGCAGCGACTGCGCCAGGTTAATACCCTTGAGTGCGCCGTCCTTGAGGCTGAGCGCCGCGGAGCCGTTGAGCGTCTTCTTGATGGCGGTCTCGGTGTTGCCGGTGGCGGTGACGTCCAGCGCGACGTTGCCGCGCCCGTCGAGCAGATCCTGGTTCAACGCATCGCGCAGCAATGGGCCGATGGATACGCCGGAAAGGTTCTGCCTTATCGCGAGCTGGTTCTTGTTAGCGTTGACCCAGGCGCTACCCTTGGCGCTGCCCTCGTACAGATTGGCCAACAGCGGATTCACCTCCAGCGTGCCGCCCCTGGCCTTGACGTCCATCCGCAGGTTCTGCGCCTTCACGTTCGACGCGATCAGCTCTTCGATGCGCAGGCTTCCGGCCAGGTTGAGTTTCTTGATCGGGGAAAAATCGATCGGTCGCTCGGCCTGCACGGCCGGGGCCGGTTGGGCGGTCGCCGCCCTCTTCTCCGCGGGTGGCAGATAACGGTCCACGTTGAGCTTGTCGATGGCGATGTCGAAACGCGTGAATGGCGCCGCAAAGTCGGTCATGCCGACTTTGGCCTTGATGTTGCTTTCGTCGAAGCGGGTGGTCAGATCGGCGATCACCGTCTGTTTCTTCAGGTCGGCGCGGACCGTACCCGACAGCGGCACTTTCAGTTTCTTCATCGGCAACGCTGGCGAGGCCACCTCAAATTCGCCGGCGAGCCTGTTCAGATCGAACACCTGTGCTTCCAAGTCGGCCACAATCGGCGTGGAAAGCGTGCCCTTGACCGCGTTGTCCGCCCGCTTGGCATCCACAGCGATCAGGAATTCGCGAACCTGCAGCGATTTGTCCGACCCCTCGATGCCCGAGAGTTTGATATTCAGCGCCGCTTCCAAGTGCGGGCCCTGCGCGCTCACCGATGCAGTCAGCACGGCCACCGAGAAACTGCGATTCCGCGGGTCCGCGGTCACGTTTCCAGCGCACCGCAGCTTCACGTCCATTTTCGGTTGCGATGCCGTGAGCGCCGCGGCCATCTCGAATTTGACCGGTACCCCCGAAGCCACACGCCCGGTCTCGAGGTTGAAATCCGATACCGTGTACTCGGCACCCGTCGCCTCATCCTTCCAGCTCACCGCCGCCTTGCTCACCTTGACGCCATCGATGTCGAACTTGATCGGGGTCGCGGCCGCAGATGGCGGCGCAGGCGCGGGCGCGGTTACCGCGGATTCTTTCGCTCCGAGCAGGTCGGCGAAATTGGTCCGGCCGTCTCTGCGCTTGACGAGATTGACCCGCAAGCCGTTGAGCTGGATCTGGTCCACCACCACCTGTTTCGACAGCAGCGGGAGCAGGGCCAGCGACACCCGCATCTGCTCCAGTCCGGCAAACTCCTTGTCGCTTCTGAACTCGGACAGGCGTGTTTTTCCCAGTTGTACGCCCAGCCTGGGGAATAGCATCAGCCTGATATCGCCTTCGATGGTGAGCGTTCTCCGGGTCTTCTCCTTAACCAGATCGGCAATCTGCCCCTTGTACTGATTGGGATCGAAAGTGGCGGCGATGAACGCCAGGACCCCGGCGAAAAGGACGACCACGCCCCCGACTGCGATCAGGATCCATTTGAGCAACTTCATTCGGTGATCTCCAGTTGGTCCGGTCTTCCATGGAGGCGTTCTGCACAGGCAAACCCTGTGACAGGGCGGAGTTCAAACGACGCTTCACAAAAAGAAATGAAGCCGCGTCGCACGGCCTATTTTAGTGGAGCGGGTGAACGGGATCGAACCGTCGTCTAAAGCTTGGGAAGCTTTCGTTCTACCATTGAACTACACCCGCGAACGCGTCCGATTCTACGACAATTGTGCCGGGCTGCTCAACGCAATCACTTTCACATTTCAAGCGACCGCGGAATACCCGCAACCGCGCAATACCGTGATCGCAGTTGGTACATGCACTAAACTCGCGATCGTGGCGAGACGTACGTGTTTTCTCCTCCCGGATGCATTCCATGCAAGAACTGGATCGTGACGCCTATGTACAGTATGGCTGCGGTTTCTGTGCGCCCGCAACCTGGCGTAACTTCGACGCGTCCCCGACGCTCCGATTCGAGCGCATACCCCTTATCGGGTCCCTGTATTCGAGGAACACATCGCGCTTCCCGGCCAATGTCGAGTACGGAGACATCGTCAGGGGTTTGCCTGTGGCCGATGGCCGTTGCAGGGCCGTTTACTGCAGTCACGTTCTCGAGCATCTGTCGCTGGACGAATTCCGCCTGGCATTGCGCAATACCCGCGCGCTGCTTCGGGATGGCGCGATTTTCCGGCTGGTGATGCCGGACTTCGAAGAATGCGTGAAGGCCTACACGTCCAGCCAGGACGCCGACGCTGCGATCAGGTTCATGTCTTCTTCGGGCCTCGGCACCGAGGCCCGTCCACGTTCGCCCGGGAGCGTGCTGTCTGCGCTGTTCGGGCATGCCCGGCACCACTGGCTGTGGGACTTCAAGGCCGCCCGCCTCGAACTTGAACGCATTGGTTTCAGGGAAGTCAGGCGTGCCCAGTATGGCGACTCGTCCGAAGCGCGGTTTGCGGACGTCGAAGAGCAGGCCCGTTGGGCCAATTGCCTAGGTATCGAGTGCCGGAAATGAACCGGTCGCGGCGGTCTATTGCCTGATCACGCCGCTCGCCTGCTACTCCCGCCGTGACCCTTCGTTATCGGCAAGAGTTGTGTCCATTCGGCGCCCGGAAGTAAAGATCGGGAAGATGAGCTGTGTCTGCGCCGCGTAACCCGACGAAAAAACGGCATGACGCTCCACCAGTCACGAGCCACCAGTCACGGCTCTCTTCAATACTTGGCGACCTGCTGAGTCGTGATCAATGCCAATCAAGAAACAGGGTGGGCACTCAGCTCGACCTCGATCATGTGTCGCGCTAAGCGCCCAGACTTGAGCGGTCAGTTAACCATCCTCAGTGCGTCCGATTGCGCATCCGCGCGGCCCCTGCGGCCGTCGTGCTTTTCGAACAGCGCCACCAATGCGTCCTTGACCTGCCGCGCCGTGACCGGATGGAGAATGACCTGCTGGAGAATCTGGACCTGCAGGTCTTGCTGGGTCGAACCAAGGCCCTGGTTGAAGCCGAAGTTGAGCACCACCTCGTTCGGGTTATCCTGCGCAGCGAAGAAGTTGCAATAGGCGCTCTTCATGTTGGCCGTATCCATGCGCACGCGCCGCTGCGCAGCGGTGCCGGTCGTTCCCGCGGCGTTCGTGGTTTCCGTCTTGGTTTCTTCCCTGGCCATTCGTTTTCTCCTGCCTTGCCGTTTCGGTGGTTGTCGTTTCACTTTCGCGGCCCTCGCGGCAGATCCGCGTCTGGTCCGGCCAACGTCTGCCTTAATTGGCAATCCGCGATCTTCCCCTATCTACAGCGGTGGCGAAGCCGCCGGAACTCACTGCCTGTCTCACGAAAGAATGAAATCGCTATCTGTGAGCGTCAACAAGCCCGCCAACTCGATCTGGAAATCGGCCGTTGTGTCTCCGGTAACGTCGCCCTGGACGATCGTCACGCCCCCCGTTTGGTGCCATGTGACGCTATTGGCGGCCACCGATGAGGTGTTGGTGACGGGAAACGAGAAGTTATCGTCCGAACCTCCGGCGGTCGAATCGATATCCCCAAGATCGATCTTGTCGGTACCGGCCAGGAAATCCGTGATCACGTCCCGCGTGGCGCTCGTCGCTCCGGAATCTCCGTCGTCGAAATAGAAAGTATCGGCCGCGGCACCGCCTGTGAGCAAGTCCCTGCCACCGCCGCCGTCCAGTGTATCGACACCCCCGTTCCCGAACAGCAAGTCGTTGCCGTCGCCTCCGTCCAAGGTCTCACCCAAACCCGTCCCGGCTAGGACATCGTTGCTCACGCCCCCTGTGAAATCGGTATCGAGCAGGTAATTGGCGGAACCCAGTGCATAGCTCGCAAACGACGCACCACCGGCAAACATCAGCGACTCCACCGCAACGGTGCCTCCCAGAAAGTGATCTTTGACCGTGATCTGCTGGCCGTGATACTGGATGACGAGGTCATTGACCGCAAGGTCGACGTCGATGGCTGTTTTCTCGAAGTTCAGCGAGGAGAGTACCGCGCCGTCGGACTGAATCACGATCGCATCAACCTCGAGGACAACGCCGCTTTCGGTGATGGCATCAGTGCCGTCCGTAAGCCCGAAGATGTAGGTGTCGGCACCGGCGCCGCCGAAGAGCATGTCATTGCCGAGGCCACCCGTGAGGGTGTCGTTGCCGGTGGCGCCGCCTCTCAGGGCGTCGTTGCCACCGCCGCCGAGAATGATGTCGTTGCCAGTACTCCCCGTGATGGAATCGTTAAGTCCGGTTCCGATCACGCCTTCCATGTTCTGATATTTATCGGTGGCGCCCAATCCACCAGTACCGTTTGTGATATCCGTTAGGTCACCACTCTGGACAAGGGTGAAAGTGATGCCTACGGTTCCGTCCGAGAAGTCGAGCAGATCCTCTGTTCCACTGCCGCCATTCATTGCGTCGTTGCCAAATCCACCTCGCAGTATGTCATTATTGTCACCGCCGTTTAGCACGTCGTTGTTTGCGCCCCCGATGAGCAAGTCGTTGCCACTGTTTCCGGTCAACGTATCAGCAGCATCTCCTCCAATCAAAACCGACTGCCCAGCGCCGTCCGTGATGGTGTCTATTGCGGCCTTCCCGTCGATGTATGCCGCCTGGTAAGAACCGACGGACGAGAGATCGACCGCGTCCTGATTGTTGCCACCAGTGTCTACCGCAACCACATTCACCGTCACAGTTTCAGTGTCGGTGCCGCCCGCGCCATCCGTGATGGTGTAGGTAAAGGTGCGGACGGTCGGAGTCAATGTGGATCCGCCGGTCGCATCGGTCGTGAACGAAAATGTACCATCGCCATTGAGCACCGGATTCGATAACCCGGTATTCCCTGTGCTAAAAGAACTTATGCTGATCGCCGGCCCGTCGATGTCGACGTCGTTCCCCAGCAGCACACTCACTGACAGCGTAACTGTGGTGGTGTTCGATGCCCAGAGAGTGTCGGCACTCGCCACCGGCGACGCGTTCCTGTCGATTGTCACTGTGTCGTCGTCGCCCACGCCCGCGTTGCCGGCCGCATCTGTCCAGGCCGTCCCCACCGTCACCGAGCCCGTGCCGTCGAAGCCGTCGTTCGCCGTGAAGGTCGCATGGTAAGTGGTGGTAGTGTCCATCACTAGCGGGCTCAACGTCCCGCGCAGCGGCGTCACGTCGGCGTCTGTGAAGCCTGTCGGCGCTTCGCTGAACGTGAACGTCACCAGCGAGCTGGGATCCCCATCGTTGAGCAAGACATCCTCGAAATCCACTACCACCGCCGTCGCCACCGTGTCGACCGTGTAGCCCTGGTCATCGGTCGCCGTGGCGCTGTTGCCCGCCGCGTCGGTCGCCGTGACGCTGGCATGCACGCTGGTGTCGGAATCCGCCACC
>CAZYTR010000010.1:0-12800 GCA_964650365.1 uncultured Alcaligenaceae bacterium
GCCGATCCGCTCGCACGCAGCGTCACGTTCGGGCTGGAAAATCCCTTGTCGTCGCGTCATTGGGCGGCGGTGAAGACCGGCACCAGCAAGGACATGCGCGACAACTGGTGCGTCGGCTTCACCGATCGTTACACGATAGGCGTATGGGTGGGCAACTTTGACGGCAGCGCCATGCGAGACGTTTCCGGGGTGACCGGCGCCGCGCCGGTATGGCTGGAGATGGTGAACTACCTGCATCGCCGTGAGGCCTCGGTCGCGCCGCGTGCACCGGAGGGTGTGGTGCGGATGCGCATCCACTATGATCAGGACATCGAGCCGGCACGCACGGAGGCATTTGTGGCCGGCACCGAAACCGCGCGTATCGCCGCCAAAGCCGCCGCCGCAGTCCATGCAGGCATAGCCTATCCGGGCAACGGCACAATCATCGCGCTCGACCCGGACATTCCGGAATCGGTGCAGCGCGTGCGCTTCGTGATCTCGCCGCAAGTGGCCGGTTATCGCTGGCGCCTGAATGACGAGGAGATCGGCGTGTTCGACGAGCCGGTGTTCTGGGTCCCGCGGCCCGGCAACCATGAACTGGCGCTCGTGGACCGAAGCGGTACTGTGGTGGATCAGATACGCTTTGAAGTGCGTGGCAGCATCCGGCAGTCGCAGGCGCAGTAATTTATTTCAAAGCCGAAGGCGGCAGGAAGATAAAAACTCATGTGCGGCCGCTACGACCTGAACAGCCCGCCGATAAAACTCAAGACCCGTTTTCAGGCAGATTTCGGCCGCATTGCGCAGGAGTTGAACCCGCGCTACAACATCGCGCCGTCGCTGCGGGTGCCGGTGGTTCGCATCGAAGATGGCGGGCGCCGCGCGGCGATGACGACCTGGGGCCTGGTGCCGCGCTGGGCCAGGGATCTTTCCGGGATCAAGCCGATCAATGCGCGAGGTGAGACGATCGCGGAAAAACCGATGTTCCGCGACGCCTTCAAGCGGCGGCGCTGCCTGATTCCGGCTGACGGTTTCTACGAGTGGAAGCGCAGCGCAGCCGGCAAGCAGCCCTGGCGCCTTACCATGGCGGACAAGGAACCGTTCGCATTTGCCGGGATCTGGGAAGAATGGGGCAAGGAAGGGGAGAAACTGGAAACCTGCGCCATCATCACCATAGGGGCCAACGAACTGATGGCGCCGATCCACGATCGCATGCCGGTGATCATCGCCCACGAAACCTATGCGAGATGGCTCGACCCGGCAAACGAATCCCCTTTCGAACTGCTGGCCCCGTATCCTGCGGAAAAAATGACCGCCTATCCCGTCAGCACCAGGGTCAACAGTCCGAAGAACGATGATCCTGCACTCATTGAGCCCATTGCGCAGAAGAACTGAAGTCCTCGGTCTCTCCGCTCTGCGAAAGGGGTAAAGCGAACTGCGGCCAACGCAGCGGTTCAACGGGCTGAGGGCCGCCGCCGCGGATGGATCAGGTTGCCCCAAGCCGTCCGGCGAAATCCACTGGCGGCTCGAGCCGTACGAAGGTTACCGGCATCGGCGAAAGGTGCAGCACCTTGTTGGATACGGAGCCGAGCAGCATTCCTGCCACGCGTCCATGTCCGTGAGTCCCCATCAGTATTCCATCCGCCCCCAGTTCTTTTGCCTTCGTGACAATGGATTCGGCCACGGGGCCGATCGCACGGTGAGCGGTGAAGGCGATGCCGGCATTTTTGAGGAGTTTCTCGGCGGCTGCCAGAGCCTTGGAGCCTTGGCCGTAATAATAGGTGTCGATCTTGGCGGGATCGAGAAAAACCAGCGTATCTTCGACGAAGATGCGTGGCTGGACATTCAGCAAGTGGAGGTCTGCCGGCCCCGATTTCTGAATCAGCTTTACGACTTCCTCGATGGCCAGTTCCGAGCAAGCGGACCCGTCTACCGGTACCAGAATGGTTCTCACGGTTCTCTCCTTGTCATCGTTGGGAATGCCTGCTTTGAAATCAAGGCCCTTTATACGATCGGCGGCGGGCCGGGCTGTTGACGCCGGTCAAGGGAGTCGCATTCGGGAATGGCGCGAAGTGCCGGCCCAACGGGGACCGCCGGCGGCGCGTGGCCGAAATGTCCACAGCGCCTCCCAGGCTGTTAGAATTCGCCGGCAAAAAACAAAAACAAACGGTCGGTCGAACTACAACATAACAACACTTAGGAGGAGACTTCATTGGCCACCACTTTTTCCCCGGAATTCGAGAAGGCGACCTATGACAAGGTTGCATGGCGCCTGATCCCGTTCCTGTTCGTGTGCTACATCGTTGCGTTCCTGGACCGCGTGAACGTCGGCTTCGCCAAGCTGCAGATGGCGCCGGACCTGAAGTTCAGCGACACGATCTACGGCTTTGGCGCCGGCATATTCTTCATCGGCTACTTCATCTTCGAGGTGCCGAGCAACGTAATCCTGGAGCGTGTGGGCGCCCGGATATGGATCGCACGCATCATGATCACCTGGGGGATCATTTCCTCGGCGTTCATGTTCACCAATGACATCCACTGGGGCGTGATCGCGACCATGTTCAACTGCACGGACGCCGAGTTCACTTTCTACTTCCTGCGCTTCCTCCTCGGTGTTGCGGAAGCGGGCTTCTTCCCCGGCATCATACTGTACCTGACCTACTGGTTCCCGGCGTCGCGGCGCGCCAAGATGGTGGCGATGTTCATGACCGCGATCGCGATCTCCAACGCGGTCGGCTCCCCGATTTCGGGCGCGATCATGCAGTTCGCCGACGGTTTGAACGGCTGGCGTGGCTGGCAGTGGCTGTTCCTGCTCGAAGGCATTCCCTCGGTCATCATCGGGGCGCTGGTTTTCGTGCTGCTCGACAACGGCCCCAAGACTTCGAAATGGCTCTCCGATGCAGAGAAGAAAATGCTCGCGCAGCGGCTCGATGAAGACGATGCCGGCAAGCACGAACTCGGCAAACGCCACAGCTTCATGGATGCCTTCCGCGACGGCCGGGTCTGGGCGCTGGCGGTGGTGTATTTCTGCGGCGTGGTGTGTTTCTACGCCGTGAACTTCTGGATGCCGACCATCATCCAGGAAGTGGGGATCGCCAAGACCGATTACCTGAAAGTCGGACTACTGAGCATGATTCCCTGGGGCCTTGCCGCCGTGGCGATGGTGTACTGGGGCCACCATTCCGATCGCAGCGGCGAACGGCGCTGGCATGCGTCGGCGGGGCTATTGCTCGCCATGGGGGGAATGATTGGCCTTGCACTGGTCGGCAAGGAGAATGTGGTGGTTTCCCTGGCGGCGTTGAGCATGGTAACGGTCGGCATCCTGTCCTGGGTGGCGACGTTCTGGTCGCTGCCGACGAGTTTCCTCTCGGGAACGGCAGCCGCGGCCGGCATTGCCTGGATCAACTCGGTCGGCAACCTGGGCGGGCACTTCGGCCCGGACATGATCGGTCGCATTCGCACGGCGACCGGCGGATCGAGCCAGGCCGCCTTCTTCACGCTTGCCGCGTTCGCGCTGCTCGGCGTGCTGATCATCCTGGTCCTGCCAAAAACGCAGCGCGGCGTGGCGTCTCAGCCTCAGCCTTGAACGCGATCAACCGGGGCGATGCCTGATCGAACAGGAAAGCCCGCGCTGACGGGCTTTCTTGGGTATATTTTGCCGCGCTTGATCTGTGTCAAAATGAGTTCGACCGGATCTGGGTAAAATTTTTCAAATGGGTTCTGACTGTTAAGAGGCGACAAGATGAAAACGAACGTAGGAAACGTGGACGGCGTCATCCGCATTGCCGCCGGCATCGTGATTTTGAGTGCGGTTTTTCTGCTGGAGGGCAACACACGCTGGTTCGGCCTGCTTGGCATCGTTGCGCTTGCCACCGGCTTCATCCGCTGGTGCCCTGCCTACAGTCTTCTGGGAATGAACACCTGCCGGACCGAAAGCAAGTCGGCATAATCGCGCAGTCTCCGGGCGGGCCGCGGAGAACAGACTCCGCGGCCCGCTCTTTTTCCAACGTCGCGAACGACAATCGAGTTCAGCCAGTGCGCGGGTAGTTGAGGATAACGACGACATGTCAGCTCACTCCGCCGCATTCCCGGCAATGACCGCTTCCGCGGAGGAGGCTGGCTGCTATCACTGCGGGCTGCCGATTCCTTCCGGGTCCCGCTATCGCGTGTCCATCGGGGACGCGCAGCGCGCCATGTGCTGCACCGGCTGCGAGGCTGTTGCCAACGCGATTGTGAATGCGGGGCTGGCCGATTACTACGAGAAGCGCGACAGCTTCCCCGGCTCACCGCGCGAAGCGCTGCCGGAAGCCGTCACTGACCTGACGGTGTTCGACCGCGAGGAAATCCAGAAAGGCTTCGTCACCCGACCCGGCGAACACGAACGCGAGGCCGCGCTCATCCTCGAGGGCGTGACCTGTCCGGCCTGCATCTGGCTGAACGAAACGCATCTTGCGCACCTGCCCGGCGTGACCGCGGTGCACATCAACTACACCACCCGGCGCGCGCGCGTGCGCTGGGACGCGGAGCGCACCCGACTTTCGGTCATTCTCGAGGCAATTCGCTCGATCGGGTATCGCGCCTACCCCTACGACATCAGAGCGCTGGAGGACAGCCGGCGGCGGGAGCGTCGCAGCGCCTTGCTGCGGCTGGCGGTGGCGGGACTGGGGATGATGCAAGTGATGATGTATGCGGTGCCGGCGTACATTGCCGGCGAGGGCGACATCAGCCCCGACATCGGGAGCCTCATGCGCTGGGCCGGCTTGCTGCTCACGATCCCGGTCGTTTCTTATTCTGCGGCGCCTTTTTTCCGCGGCGCGATTCGCGACTGGCACACGCGCCGCGTCGGCATGGATGTGCCGGTGGCACTCGGCATCGCCATCGCGTTTGCGGCCAGCACCGTAGCGACCCTTACCGGCCGCGGCGCGGTGTACTTCGATTCGGTGGCGATGTTCGTTTTCTTCCTGCTCGGCGGCCGCTATCTGGAACTTCGCGCGCGGCAGAGCGCGGCTGAATACCTGGAGTACCTGTCACGGGCGCTGCCTGCAGTGGCAAGCCGGCTGGTGAATTTTCCGCTGTGCATGAACACTGAGACGATTGCCGCCGCCGCACTCAGGGTCGGTGACCAGGTTCTGGTGCGGCCCGGGGAGAATTTTCCCTCGGACGGCCGCGTGGAACAGGGCGACACCGAGGTGGACGAGTCGTTGCTGACCGGCGAAAGCCGCCCGGTGGCGAAGACGGAAGGCTCAAGGGTGATCGGCGGGTCGGTCAACCGCGGTCATCCGGTTGCCGTGACGGTGGAGCGCATCGGTGCGGACAGCACGTTGTCCGGAATTGTCCGGCTGATGGAACGCTCGACGCAGGAGCGTCCGCGCGTCCAGCAAATCACCGATCGCATCGCCGCCCGCTTTGTCGCTTTCGTCCTCCTCGTCGCCGCGGTAACGACGACTTACTGGCTACTGACGGAACCGGCGCGCGCGCTGCCGGTGGCGGTGGCAGTGCTGGTCGTGACCTGCCCGTGCGCGTTGTCGCTTGCCACGCCTACCGTGCTTGCGGTGGCCACTGCGGCGATGGCAAGGCTCGGGCTGATCGTGACCCGCGGGCATGCGATCGAATCGCTGGCGCGAGCCGATTGCTTCGTGTTCGACAAGACCGGCACGCTGTCCGAAGGACGGCTGAGCCTTGCCGAGGTAAGGGTGCTAGGTGGTGGCGACCGGACCCAGGCACTGGCGCTGGCGACAGCGCTCGAGCAGGCGTCCGAACATCCGGCGGCCCGCGCGATGGTGGACGCCGCCGGCCCCCAGACATCGATGGCGCAGGACATCCGCAATGTGCCTGGCAGCGGCGTCCAAGGCGTGGTAGACGGCCGGCGGGTGCGCATCGGCCAGCGCATGTTCGTGTGGGAACTGTCCGGCGCGCCGCCGGAGAAGCATCGTGGCGGAAGCGAAACCACACAGGTCTGGCTGGGCGATGAGCGGGGACCGATTGCGGTTTTCCATCTCAGCGATCGGATTCGCGATGACGCGCGCGATGTGATTGCCGCACTCGGGCGCGCCGGGAGCCACGTTGTGCTGTTGTCCGGAGACAGCGAAGAGGCGGTGCAAGCGGCGGCGCGGGCGACAGGGATCGAGGACTTCCGCGCCCTGATGACGCCGGAGCAGAAGCGCGCCGCGGTACAGGCCCTGCAGGCACAAGGCGCGGTGGTGGCGATGATCGGCGACGGCGTCAACGATGCACCGGTGCTGGCGCAGGCCCACGTATCAGTGGCGATGGGTGGCGGAGCTGCATTGGCGCAGGGCGCAGCCGACATGGTGCTGGTTTCGGCGAGACTCGCGGACCTTGCGCGCGGCATCGCTGCTTCGAAAAAGGCGCTGCGCATCGTTCGGCAAAATCTCACCTGGGCCTTTGCCTATAACATCGTCGTGCTTCCGCTCGCTGTAGCCGGTTACGTCACGCCGTGGATGGCCGCGATCGGGATGTCTCTGAGTTCTTTGCTCGTCGTGCTGAATGCACTGCGAGCAAAGAACAGTGAAGGGTGAAGGGTGAAGGGTGAAGGGGTTAGCGATTGAGCGATGAGCGATGGGTGAGGGCTGAACGGGGGTATCGTTCCTACCCATTGCCCATTGCCCATTGCCCATTGCCCATTGCCCATTGCCCATTACCCATTCCCTGATCTCAAATGGAAATCCTCTACCTCCTCATCCCGTTGTCGGTCGTGCTGGTGTTCCTGATCGGCGGAATCTTCTGGTGGTCGGTCAAGAGCGGCCAGTTCGACGACCTGGAAGGTCCGGCGCACCGCATCCTTGAGGATGACGACACGCCTGAAGGGCGGTGAATGAGTGATTGGGTGATTGGGTGATTAGGTAATTGAGTGATTGAGTGATTGAGTGATTGAGTAATTGAGTAACTGCAAAGAAATCATGACCACTGAATCACTGAATCACTTAATCACTGAATCACCATCAAATGGCCACGAATTTGCCGGGCAACCCGGAACACTCCCCCACGGGCCTCACTGAGGCCGAGGCGAAGCGCCGGCTGGCGCAGCACGGAGCCAACGAGTTGCCGCGCGGCAAACGCAGGGACGTGCTACGGATTGCGCTGGAAGTCGTGCGCGAACCGATGCTGCTGCTGCTGGTCGCTGGCGGCACAATTTACCTTGCCATTGGCGATCTTTACGAAGCGCTGATCCTGCTGGTGTCCGTGTTCGTGGTGATGGGCATCACCATCTATCAGGAACGCAAGACCGAGCGCGCGCTGGAGGCGCTGCGCGATCTGTCCAGTCCGCGCGCTCTGGTGGTGCGCGGAGGCGAGGAAAAGCGCATCGCCGGCCGTGAGGTCGTGCCCGGTGATCTGGTGCTGCTGCACGAAGGCGATCGCGTGCCGGCCGACGGCGTGTTGTTCGAGTGCAACGAATTCAGCGCCGACGAGTCCCTTCTCACCGGGGAGTCCCTGCCGGTCTCCAAACGACCGGCGACCTCGGACGTAAGCGAGATGGCGAATCCGGGCGGCGATGCGCAGCCGTTCGTGTTTTCCGGCGCGCTGGTGGTGCAGGGGTACGGAAAGGCGCGCATTCTGGCGACCGGTGCGCAGACGCAGATCGGCCGCATCGGCAAGGCGCTCGAGACGCTGGAAGTTCAGGACACACCGCTACAGATCCAGACCGCGCGCATCGTGCGGATTTTCGCCGCGATCGGGCTGCTGCTGTGTTTTGCCGTAGTGGTGCTCTACGGGACGTTGCGCGGCGACTGGCTGGCGGGATTGCTGGCCGGCATTACGTTGGCGATGGCGGTGCTGCCGGAGGAGTTCCCGGTGGTGCTTACGGTCTTCCTCGCGCTCGGCGCCTGGCGCATTTCGCAGAAAAAGGTTCTGACCCGGCGCATGCCGGCGATCGAAACGCTCGGCTCGGCGACCGTGCTGTGCGTGGACAAGACCGGCACGCTCACCGAGAACCGCATGGCAGTGGCGGAACTCGCGGTCGCGGGCCACCATCACGATGCCGCGCGCGGCGCCCTGCCGGCGAATGTTCGGCCGGTCGCGCATTACGCTGCACTGGCGTGCGAGCTCAATCCGTATGATCCGATGGAGCGGGCGATCGTCGGCTACGCGGTCGAGCACGACGCCGAGACCGTGCGCATGCGCAGCCAATGGCGGCTGGTGAGGGAGTACGACCTCACCAGCGACTTGCTGGCGGTCACGCACTGCTGGCAGAGGGCGGACGGTGGCGAGCTCGTCGTCGCCGCCAAAGGGGCGCCCGAGGCGATCGCCAAGCTTTGCAGGGCGGACGCGGCGCTGCAGGCGAGCATACTGGAGCAGACCGCGCAAATCGCATCGCGCGGACGCAGGGTGCTTGGCGTTGCGGAGGCGCGTTTTCATGGGGGCGAGTTTCCGGCTCGCCCCACGGGATTCTCGTTCAAGTTTCTAGGACTCATCGCGCTCGCGGATCCCCTGAGGCCTGCAGTGCCGCAGGCGGTCAAGGAGTGCTACGACGCCGGAATCCGGGTGGTGATGATCACCGGGGACTACCCGGGAACGGCACAGTCGATTGCCGACGAAATCGGCTTGAAGTCCCCCGGCGGGGTGCTGACCGGCGCGCAGCTCGAGCGCTTGAGTGCCGCGCAGTTGCGCACACGCGTAGCGGAGGTGAGCATCTTCGCGCGGGTGATACCGGAACAGAAATTGGCTCTGGTCAACGCGCTGAAGGCCAATGGAGAGATCGTCGCCATGACCGGCGACGGCGTCAACGACGCTCCGGCGCTCAAAGCGGCACACATCGGCGTGGCTATGGGCGGACGCGGCACCGATGTGGCGCGCGAAGCGGCCTCGCTGGTGCTGCTGGAAGACGACTTCAAGTCCATCGTCGAGACCGTGCGGCTCGGGCGGCGCATCTACGACAATATCCGCCACGCGATGAGCTATCTGATCGCCGTGCACGTGCCAACTGCGGGAATGGCGCTGCTGCCATTGCTGTTCGGCTGGCCGCTGGTGTTTGCGCCTGTGCACATCGTGTTCCTGGAGTTCGTGATCGATCCGGCGTGCTCGATTGCCTTCGAGGCCGAGCCGGCCCATCCGTCGACCATGCGGCGGCCGCCGCGCAATCCGAAGGAACCGTTGCTGGGAGGCCGCTTGCTCTGGGATTCGTTCCTGCAGGGGATGGCCATGTTGATCGCAGTGGCGGTGCTGTATTTCCTGGTGCTCGACTACGGATTCACCGAGGAACGTGCGCGGGCAATGGCATTCACCGCGCTGGTTCTGGGAAACGCCGCACTGATACTTTCCAATCGTTCGCAGACGCGCAGCATCTTTGCCACGCTGAGAATGCCTAATCGAGCGCTGTGGTGGGTGGTGGGTGGCGCGCTCGGCGGCCTGGCAGTGGCGCTCTACCTGCCGGCGATGCAGACGATTTTCAAGTTCGAGGCCCTGGCCTGGCATGACCTGCTGTTTTGCGCCGTGGCGGCATCGGCGGGAATGCTCTGGTCGGAGACCGTCAAAGTTTTTCCGCGTACGCGGAAGAACCTGGCGGCGTGATTGTCGTGACATCCCAAACCGACTATAAAAAAAGAACGCCCCGAGGTCGTCGGGGCGTTGTCGTCGTGCGGTCGATTCAGGCGGTTCTTAGACTGTCTGCACAGAGAATGCGAATTACTGGAATCTGAAAATGTAGCGCGCACCCACGAAAACGGATTCCTGCCTCGGATTCGCGTTGACTGTCGTGCCATCCGTCGTCGTGCCGTAGGTGAACGGCGTGCCGTTGGCAGTCTGCCAGGTCCAGTCGTCGGTGTCCCAGCGCTCGTACACCAGGTCGAGGCGCACATCCGAGTTCTTCTGCATTGCGTATTCGCCGAAAAGACCTACTCTGGTCAGGGTGTTTTCGATGTCCTTCAAAGGCACGACGGTAACCCCGGCTGGGATGGTGACGGGATAAGTCGTGCCAGCACCTGACGTGGTCAGACTTTCCGTATATTGGCTGACAGTACGAGTCCACTGCACATCCGCTCCCAGCTTGAGTCTGGAAGTGGCCTGGCCGAGCAGTCCCAGCCCGACGGAATCGCCAATGTCCTCCAGGCTGGCATCCTTCGCCGCCGCCGCGAGCTGCTGCTGGGTACCGCTCGCAGCAATTGCCGCCCGCTGGCCATATTGGGTTGCCTTGGTGATGTCGTGGGAATACCAAGCTGTGATCTGCCAGGTGTCGTTCACGACATAATTGCCATCCACGGAATAGAGTTGGGCGGTGCCATCCTGCAGCGCATACGGCCGGGACGCATCATGAGGGTAGTTGTCGCGGGCGTCCTCGTAGCCGAACTGGAACGACAGGTTCTCCCGGGGTGCCCAGTCCATAGCCAGGCGCACCTTGTCCCGGTCCCGGTCAGCAATGTTGATCGGAGTTATGAGATCGCTTGGTGGACCGCCGGGGCCGGCTGCGGCCGAGACGTAAGTCGAGCCGTCGCGTTCACTGTGGGCGAAAGCCACCGAACCGTTGATCGTCTCCGACAGGGAGCGGCGCAATTCGAGACGGGCCGTCCATTCATCCACTTCCGCACGCATCGGTACCACCCGCTGGGTGTCAGCGCCCCCCGCACCGCTGGCGTTCGACACAGGTACAGTGCGATCCTGGTAGCGATCTTCAACCCCGGCAGTCAGACTGTAGCCTGCGGGCAGTCCGTATGTGCCCTCCAGCTTGCCGGTGATGGTTGTGTATGAGAAAGGGGTATTGTCGACGCATGTGGGGCAGCCGGCAGCGGGTTCCACGATACGACGGATGGGCGTGTCATCCTGAACATCGTGATAGCGAACATTGGCCACCACGGAAAGCTTCTCGATCGGCCGCGCGCTCAGCCCCAATTGCACCAGCGTCGTGTTGATTTCGCCATCTAGGCTGGTAGGGGCCCCCGAAAACTTCGGCACAGCCTGAATGTCCGCGGTGGGCAGACGCGCATCCTGCGTTGCTTGCGTATATGCCAGCTTGAACGTGCCGCGAGTGGTAGACGTGAAGTTGTAGCCCCCATCCAGGAAAAGCTGGTGTGCCTGGTTGTCCAGCGGCAGGGACAGGTAAGTGGCAGGGGGGGCGACCCCGTTGGTGATGATGCTCACGAAGCCATAGTGCTGGTCATACAGGCTTCCGTAGTATCCGCCCGACAATTGGAATTTCTCCCCTGCGTAGCTGAGCGTCGCTTCTAGCTGCTGCGTAGTGCTGTCAATGGGTTCCACTGCAAATTCCGCCGCGCTCCCGCGTCCCCATTGCCGGGTACCGCTTTTTTCCTCGTTCTTGAAACTGATATTGAAATCCAGATTGGGCATCATGTTCTTGTAGATCCCGAACTGCGTAAGATCCCGCACGGTGCCCAGGGTTACGTCCGTAAACGGGAAAGCAGAGACCCCGGCACCGCTGACGATTTGGCTTGTGGTCCCGATTCCCTGCAACCCGGTGTTGATTGTGTAGGGATTGTCGCGTGGTATCCGGCTATATTCGATAGATAAACCGATATTCCCCTGGCGCAGAACCTCCCCCTTGAATTCACGGGTATCCAGTCCCAGGTTGCGCCCCGTAAAGGTATACCAGGTCCCGGTATCATCATTGCGCTTGACGATCTCGGCATCCAGCAATCCATAGCCGCCGCTATCGCGCATGCCATCATAAATGCCCTCGTGCGGACGATCGTTGGACCAGTGCCCAGCGCCCAGGGAAACCCAACTATCCGGTTCGGTCAACCGCGTTATCTCCTCGTCTTCAGCGGCCTGCACCGGCTCAGCGGCCTGCACCGGCTCAGCGGCCTGCACCTGCACCGGCTCAGCGGCCTGCACCGGCTCATCAGCGGCCCGCACCGGGCCATAAGCCGCCAACAGGGCGGCGGTAACCGCTGTCAGTCTGAAAACCTGTTTCATGCTGTTCATGGTTGTCTCCTTCATTCCATCAACGGCGGAAGCGCCCGGCGGTCGCGGAATTTTGCGTGCTGTTCCCGCCATGGATATTGGTATGGCAATTCAGGCAGCCTCTGCCAACAGATCCCAGCTGGGACGTGCTGGTGGTGCGTCCAGTCGGCAGACCCGAAGCCTGGCTCGGGTGGCTTGTGTGGCTGTGGCATCCCTGGCACAGGAACGGCGGGCGCGACTTGAGCAGGTTGGCGATGGTGCTGCCGTGAGGGTTGTGACAGATCGTGCAGTCCTCGGTCACCGGTTGGTGGTTGTGCACGAATGGTCCGCGCTTTTCCATATGGCAGGTGAAGCAGGTATCGTTGACGCTGCTTTTCACCAGATGCTTCGGATTGTCGCCGTGCGGGTTGTGGCAAGAGGAACAAGACACCTTGCCTTCCTTGATCGGGTGGTGCGACGGCCGGTTGATCTGGGCGCGCTGCTCCTTGTGGCAGGTGAAGCAGACGTCAAACTGGGTAAGCTTGTCGCGCACCGGGTCGCGAGCGGCGTGCACCTGGTGACAGGAGGTACAGGCGACAT
The DNA here is from genome assembly GCA_964650365.1 of uncultured Alcaligenaceae bacterium. GTDB lineage: Bacteria > Pseudomonadota > Gammaproteobacteria > Burkholderiales > JACQAP01 > JACQAP01. The sequence continues at coordinate 12,424 of CAZYTR010000010.1, forward strand.
CGCGAAGGGCGTGGGTGCCCGACTGCCAGCCGATGCGCTTGCTCCCCTGGTGACAGGTCAGGCAGGCCTCGTTCCGGCTCGCCACTGGCGTGGTCGATTTTTTCCCGAAGAGCCGGTCTACCTGCGGCCGGACCTTCGTTCCCGCCGGATTGTCGACGTGGGCGCTGCTTTCCCCGTGGCAACTGGTACAGGTCGGGGTGCGGCTGTCGGCGATGGTGCCATGCTTGGTCTTGCCGATCGACAGCACCGGATAGGCCTCAGTCTCGTCGTGGCAGCGCGTGCATTTCGCGTCGCCCTTGAGAACCATGTCCTTGCGTGGAACCTTGTCGGCACCATTTTCATCTTCCGCCGCCATGGCGGACTGGGCGGATAGCGCA
>CAZYTR010000011.1:0-3068 GCA_964650365.1 uncultured Alcaligenaceae bacterium
ATCATCTTCGTCATGGGCGTGATGGCCCAGGTGTTCTCGACGGTAACCGGGAATTCTTCCTTGGGATCGAGGATGAGGTTGAAGAGTTTCGGCGTGCCGAGCATCTGCGGCGGGGTGAACCAGTTGTGCTGTTCGTTGTAAAGGTGCAGCTTCCAATTGCGCCACTTCACGGCCTCAAGGCGATCTGCGTTGAACAGCAGAATGCCTTCGCGGTTCGAAGCCTCCTTCTTGCCCATCAGGAAATCACTCTGATCCACGCCATCGATAGGCCGGTCTTTCGGCACCGGAGCGCCAGCGAGCTTGGCGAAGGTCGCGAAGGTGTCCATCTCGTGAACGATCTCATTACTCACACGACCGGCGGAAACCTTCCCCGGCCAGCGAATGATGAACGGCGTCCGCGATGAACCCTCCATGTGTGTGAAGTAGTAGCCGCGCCACGGGCCGGAGCTGCCCTGGTGCGGAAAGGTCGGGTCGGGCCCGTTGTCGGAGGTGAAGACGAAGAGGGTGTTGTCGCGCACGCCCAGTTCGTCCACGGCATCGAGGAGCTGGCCGACACGGACATCCATTTCAGCCAGCACGTCGGGAAAATCGCCGAAGCCGGTCTTGCCCTCGAAATCCGGATGCGGCAGCACCGGGATGTGGGGCTGGGTCATGGCGACGTAGGCGTAAAACGGTTTGCCGGCCTTCACGCTGCGCTTCATGAAATCCATCGCGCGGCGCGTGACCTCCGCGTCGATCAACCGGCGCTGCTTGAAGTCATAGATTTCGAGGTTGCGGCTCTTCTCGCCTTTTCTGCCCTCCATGATGTGTTCCGGCTCGACACCGGATTCCTTGAACCCGGTTGCGGACGGCCAGTAGGCTTCATCCGTAGTGCGCGGTATGCCGAACCACTCGTCGAACCCCTGGCTGGTGGGCAAGCGGCTCTGGTCGCTGCCGAGATGCCACTTGCCGAATTGGGCGGTGGCGTAGCCCTGGCCGGAGAGCAATTCGGCGATGGTGACTTCCCACTGCGTCAATCCGTCAAGCTGACCGGGGAACGGCACTGAGTGCGTGCCGCTGCGGATCGCGTGGCGTCCGGTCATGATGGCCGAGCGGCTGGGTGTGCATTGGGACTCGACGTTGAAGTTGAGCAGGCGCATGCCCTCGGCGGCGAGCCTGTCGATGCGCGGCGTTGCAGCACCCCGCAGAATGCCGCCGCCGTAAACGCCGACTTCGCCATAGCCCAGGTTGTCCATGAGGACGAAGACGATGTTGGGTTTCTTGTCCGCGGACTGAGCGAGAGCCGGCTTCGCAGCAAGCGATCCTCCAACCAGCACAGCAAGAACCAACAAACCCGCAGTAGCGGTGGGGCCACCACGTTTCGTCATAAAGCCTCCTCGGTCTGGTGATCGATCTTGGCCCGCAAACGTTCAAGCTCAGCCGCGTGAGGCGGCCGCGGGCCGGAGCACGGCGTCTGGAGCGAAGGGTTAGGCCGAACTTGCCATGGATAGTCGGGCGTCATTGCTGACGGGTGAAATCCATCACCCAGTTGGTTTCCCATGTCGCGCCGGCGTCAGGCGAAAACGCTTGCTCCCAACGCGGTGAGTCACGGTGCGGGAGCGTCCACATGAACCTCACGCGGATAGGCTTGCCGTTCAACGTGTCTTCGGCCAGGAATGTGCCAGAGCGAGTGCTACCCTTCGTTGAAATAGAGACGGCTCCAAGTAGGATGCTCCAGTTCACTGCGAATGGACTGGATCATTCCCAACAAGGAGCCTTCGATGAGCAAGGTACCCGGCAAGCGCGTGGAGCGGAAGCATGAAGTTCGGGACGAGGCGGCGGTCCAGCAGGCGATGGTGGACATGGATGCGCGCGTCGAGATGATCCAGGCCTTGATTCCCCTGGGCCTGGAGGCCGTGCAGGACCTTCTGCACGATGCCGTGACCCATTTGGCGGGCCCGCGCTATCAGCGTGGCCCCGCGGATCGCCGCTACTACCGCTGGGGGTCGGAGCGGGGCTCGGTCTTCTTGGCCGACCAGAAGGTGGCGGTGCAGGTGCCCCGGGTTCGTGACCGGCATGCGGACCGGGAGGTGCGGCTGCCAGCCTACGAGCAACTGCGCTCGCCCCGCGGCGGTGACGCGCAGTTGCTGGGGCGTGTGCTGCGCGGGATCGGCTGTCGCAACTACGAGGAGACGTCGGCGCTGGTGCCCGAGGTGTTCGGCCTGTCGGCGTCGACGGTGTCGCGGCGATTCATCCGGGCGAGTGCAGCGAAACTGCAGTCGCTGATGGGCGCGACCTCTCGGGCCACGACCTGGTGGCGCTCTTCATGGACGGCAAGAGCTTCGGCGAGGACGAGATGGTGATCGCGATTGGCGTGACCATCACGGGCAAGAAGGTCGTGCTCGGGATGGTGCAGACGGCGAGCGAGAACACGAAGGTGTGCCGAGAGTTCCTGAAGTCGCTGGTGAAGCGCGGGCTGAAGTTCGAGCAGGGACTGTTGTGTGTGCTCGACGGTGCCAAGGGGTTCCATGCCGCGGTGCGCGAAGTGTTCGGATCCGCGGCGCTGATCCAGCGCTGCCGCTGGCACAAGCGCGAGAACGTGCTCGCGTACCTGCCCGAGGCGCGACGACCCGCGATGCGCCGGAAGCTGCAGGCCGCGTACGAGCAGCCGACGTACGACAAGGCGAAGGCGGCGCTCAAGCGCGTGCGCAGCGAGCTGGCACTGGCGAACCAGTCGGCGGCGGGCAGTCTCGACGAGGGGCTGGAGGAGACCCTGACCCTGCATCGCATCGGGCTGGCCGAGGAACTGCGGTGGTCGTTCGCAACCACCAACGCGATCGAGTCGATCCAGGCGCACATCGGTCGGCTCACCGACCATGTCGATCACTACCGCAACAGCGAGCAGAAGCAGCGTTGGGTCGGCACTGCGCTGCTCGAGATCGAGCCACGCCTGCGATGCGTGCGCGGGATGAAGCATCTGCCGGCACTGCGTGCGGCATTGCAGCATGAACTGGGCATCACCAAGCGTCAGGCTGCTGCCTGACATTCTGAGCCGTCATATTTCAACGAAGAATGGCATTGACTCATGT
>CAZYTR010000012.1:0-2318 GCA_964650365.1 uncultured Alcaligenaceae bacterium
CCACCTTGGTGACGCGATTGACCGACACCATCTTCTCTCGCAGCCCATCGCTGCTGCCTTCCTTGTACTGCTGCATCCTGGCCATGATCTGTCCTTAAAACTTGAGTCCGGCTTCACGCGCCGCTTCGGCCAGCGCTTTCACGCGGCCGTGATATTTGAACCCGGCGCGGTCGAAGGCCACCTGCTCCACGCCCTGCGCCTTCGCCTTTTCGGCGATGCGCTTGCCCACCACCGCGGCGGCCTTGACGTTGGCGCCGTTGGGCACCTGTTTGCGCACCTCCGGCTCGAGCGTCGAGGCGGTAGCCAGCACCTTCGCCGTCGGGTCGATCACCTGCGCATAGATGTGGCCGTTGGAGCGGTAAATTGCCAGCCGCACCGCCTTCAATTCGGCGATCTTGGCGCGGGTCTGGCGCGCGCGCCGCATGCGTGACTGCTTCTTGTCGATCATGTCCGGTCCCGTTTACTTCTTTTTGGTCTCTTTGAGCACAACGCGCTCGTCGGCGTAGCGCACGCCCTTGCCCTTGTAGGGCTCGGGCGGACGATAACCGCGCACTTCGGCCGCAACCTGTCCGACCACCTGCTTGTCGATGCCCTTGATGACGATTTCGGTCAGCTGCGGCGTCTCGACCTTGATGCCCTTGGGCATCTTGTGAACCACCGGATGCGAGAAACCCAATGTGAGGTTCAGCTTGTCGCCCTGCGCCTGCGCCCGATAGCCGACCCCGACCAGCTGCAGCTTCCTCTCGAAGCCTTTGGTCACACCCTGCACCATGTTGGCTACCAGCGCCCGCAGCGTCCCGGACAGCGCGTTCGACTGCCTCGAATCGTCGAGCCGCTTGAACACCACCTTGTCGCCGTCGCGCTTCACATCCACGCCGGAACCCAGGCGCTGCGACAACATGCCCAGCGGCCCCTTGACCGAAATCTGGCCGGGGGCCAGTGTCACTTCCACCCCGCTGGGAAGAGTGACCGGAAGATTTCCAATGCGAGACATCTGTTTTGCTCCTCGCCTGCGGCTACGCCACGATGCACAACACTTCGCCGCCGACACCGGTCTGGCGCGCCTTGCGGTCTGTCATCACGCCCCTGGAGGTGGACACGATCGCCACGCCCAGGCCGTTCATCACCTGCGGAATGTCGTTGGCCGGTCTGTAGATGCGAAGCCCCGGACGGCTGACCCGCTCGATCCGCTCGATCACCGGGCGGCCGGCGTAGTACTTCAGGCCGATCTCGAGGGCCTGCTTGGGGCCCTCTGCGCGCAGCGCGAAGTCCTCGATATAGCCTTCGTCCTTGAGGACTATGGCAATCAATACCTTGAGCTTGCTCGCGGGCACGACAACCGAGGTTTTCTCCGCAAGCTGTGCGTTGCGGATGCGTGTCAGCATGTCGGCAATGGGATCACTCATGCTCATCCAAAGTCTCCTGCTACCAGCTTGCCTTGACCACGCCGGGAATCTCGCCACGCATGGCGATCTCGCGCAGCTTGCCGCGGCCCAGACCGAATTTACTGTAGACCCCGCGCGGGCGGCCCGTCAGCGAGCAGCGATTGCGCAGCCGCACCGGGCTGGAGTTGCGCGGCAGCCTCTGAAACTTCCCGCGAGCTTCGGTGCGTTCCTCGTCGGAAGCCTTGCTGTTGTTGATGATTGCGAGCAGCTCGGCGCGCCTTGCCGCGAATTTCTTCACGGTGGCGCGGCGCTTCTTTTCGCGATTGACTAATGCGGTCTTTGCCATGGCGACCTCAGTTCTTGAACGGGAACTTGAAGGCGGCAAGGAGCGCGCGCGCTTCCTCGTCGGTCTTCGCTGTCGTGGTGATCGTAATGTTCAGGCCCCGCAGTGCGTCGATCTTGTCGTACTCGATCTCGGGGAAGATGATCTGTTCCTTGACGCCCAGGTTGAAATTTCCGCGGCCGTCGAAGGAGCGCACGGAAATGCCGCGAAAGTCGCGAATGCGCGGAATCGCCACCGCGACCAGCCGGTCCAGGAATTCGTACATCCGGCCGCGGCGCAGCGTCACCATGCAGCCGATCGGATAGTCCTTGCGGATCTTGAAGCCGGCGATCGATTTCTTGGCCTTGGTCACCACCGGCTTCTGGCCGGCGATCCTGGTCATGTCGCCCACCGCGTTGTCGAGAATCTTCTTGTCGTTGACCGCCTCGCCGACGCCCATGTTCAGCACGATCTTGTCGATGCGCGGCACCTGCATGGCGGTCTTGTAGTCAAACTGCTTCATCAGAGCCGGCACCACCGCTTCGCGGTAATGCTGCTGCAGCCGTGCCGGTTTAACCGCTGCCGCCTTCGCGGTTGCGGCTTTCGCGGTT
>CAZYTR010000013.1:0-7703 GCA_964650365.1 uncultured Alcaligenaceae bacterium
TGAAAGCCTGCACAGCGATGCTTCGAAACAGAAAAACGTTCCGAACATCGGAACAATCTGCCTATGCGGGCGGATAGGTCGCCTCGAGACGCCCGAAAGGATCACCTGCCCCGGGTTTGGCTGCATGCCCGGCGACCCGGCCGGATTGCCACTGGGACCTGCCGCGCCAGGACCGAACGTCCTGAAGCGCCCATCACCCCTCCGGGCTCGGGGTTGGCGTGTCGGCGGCACCGCATTGTTGGCTTTTTTTGCCTGCGCCATCGCCCGGGGCGACCGATTGGAAAGCACTTAAGTCAATGATTGTTTGCGCATGTTGCGTTGACCCGGGTCAAACCTAACACTTTGATAGATTTGACAAGTTTGCCAGTCTGGCCGATAAGTCCATCATGTACGTCGCTTTGCTGGCTTGGAGCGACGAGGCAAGACCAATAACAACGAGATTGCCCGAATGCGCTCAGGTGCGGTACGGTCCTCGTTGCAGGGACCGGACGCCTTTGAAGGGAGGGATTCGCTTGGCGCCGTGCTGCCACGCGAAGCGTTGGTCTGGGTGCTGGCCGCGCTGACCCAGGCTTTTCGCATCCCCTTCGACGAGAAGCTGGTCGCCGGTCAGTTGCCGCCGCCGTACGCAATCAATTCGATAGTCCTGGCGGCCGACCTGCTCGGACTGCGAGCGGCTTGGGCGAAACAGCCGGCCTCCGCGCTCCGGGAGCTGGCCGCCCCGTTCCTGGTTTTGGTTTCTCCCGCTTTACGCGAGCCGCACCACGGCTTCGTCGCTGGTCGTGAGAGTCTTGCCTCCCTTGACTCCGCAGCGCCGGACCAGCGGCTCGCCTTTTTATTACGAGTGGAAGGCGACCGCGTCGCCTTGTTCGAACAGGGGCAGACGAGCCACACTATCCTGCCCTTCAGCGAGTTCGAAGCGCGCTACGCGGGCCAGGTACTGCTGGCCGCCCCGAAAGAAAAGCCGCTCGCCGATCCGGACGCGTCAAGCGCGGCCGGCGCGAAATTCGGCTTCCGCTGGTTCATCCCCGAACTGCTGAAGCATCGCCGCATCTTCCGCGACGTTCTGGTTGCCTCCTTCGCCATCCAGTTGATGGCGCTCGCCACACCGCTGTTCACCCAAGTCGTGATCGATAAGGTCATCGTCCACCACACGCTTAGCACTTTGACGGTGATCGGCATTGGGCTAGCCGTGTTCATGATTTTCTCCGCCGCCATGACCTGGGTGCGCCAGTACCTCATCCTCCACATGGGCAACCGCATCGATGCGGTGCTGGGCCTGCAGGTGTTCGAGCACCTGTTTCGCCTGCCGCCGCGTTACTTCGAACATCGGTCCACCGGCGTGCTGGTAGCGCGCATCCACGGCATCGAAACGATTCGCGAATTCCTCGCGAGTGCCGCGGTGACCCTGATGCTGGATCTGCCGTTCATGGGCGTCTTTCTCGCCGTGATGGTCTGGTATTCGTGGGAACTTTCGCTGATCACGCTGGCGATACTCGCGGCCATCGTTGTGCTAAGCCTCGCAATCGCGCCGCTGATACGAAGCCGCTTGAACGAGCAATTCCTTCTCGGTGCCCGCAACCAGGCCTTTCTCACCGAGTACATCAGCGGACTCGAGACCGTGAAGTCGCTGCAGATGGAACCGCAGCTCAATTCACGCTTCGGCGATTACCTGGCGTCCTATCTGCAGGCGAGCTTCAAGACGCGGCAACTCGCCAACAGTTACCAGGTGGCCGCCAATATGCTGGAGCAACTGCTGACCTTGTCGGTGCTGTGCCTGGGCGCCTGGCTGGTGATGCAGGAGGTCGGTTTCACCATCGGCATGCTGGTCGCCTTCCAGATGTTCGCGAGCCGCCTGTCGCAGCCTATGTTGAAACTCGTCGGCCTGTGGCAGGAATTCCAGCAGGCGGCGATCGCTGTCAAGCGTCTGGGCGATGTCATGGACGCGCCGCGCGAACCCTACTCGGTGGTGCCGAGCCGCGATTCGGCGCGCAAGGGCAGGATCGAGGTCGAGAATCTCTCCTTCCGTTACGCCGACAACCTGCCGTATCTCTACCAGGGATTGAACCTCGCCATCGAGCCGGGCCAGTGCATCGCCATCATGGGCCCGTCCGGTTGCGGCAAGAGCACGCTCGCGAGATTGCTGCAGGGCTTCTATCAGCCGACTGAAGGCGCCATCAAGCTCGATGGCCACGACATCCGCTATCTCTCCGCGAACGAACTCCGGAGCGCCTTCGGCGTCGTGCCGCAGGACACGGTTCTATTTTCCGGGGCGATCTACGAAAACCTCGCGCTGGGCAACCCGCATGCGACTTTCGCCGACGTGGTCATGGCGTGCAAGGCGGCGGGCATCCACGAAACCATCGAAGCACTGCCCGAAGGCTACCAGACGCTGATCGGCGAACACGGCGCCGGACTTTCCGGCGGACAGAAGCAGCGAATCGCCATCGCAAGAGCACTTCTAAAACGTCCACCGATCCTGATTTTCGACGAAGCGACCAGCAATTTGGATGACGAAGCAGCGCGCGCGGTTGGGGATACGATCAACCAGCTCAAGGGACGGGTGACCATTCTGCTGATCGCCCACAAGCTGCCGGCAAGCGTTGAGGAGGTGCAAACGTTCAATATCGGTAGAGACTTCCATAATGGGGTCAGGCCTGCATAATTGCATAAAGATGTCTTCGCAGAGCTTCGGCGCGAGATTCGGAACTGTGCGAAAGCTTCTCCAGATTGGCAACCAGATGGCTTAACGTGGAAGGGGAGCGCGAGAAATGTTCAGCCACCTCAACAAGCGTGCATGCCCGCAGCCGTATCGCAAGCCATGCGGTAAGGGCGCGCGCGCTGGCCGCCCGGCGGTTGCGGCCTGGTGCTCTCAACGCTTCAAGTGTGAGAGTGTGAGTGCGGCAAACGTAGACCACGATTTTGGAAAACGGGGGTGGACGCTGCGCCCGCCCGGGCGGCTTGACCACCTTCTTGAGGAAGTCCTCCTCGCCGACCACCCGGGTATCGGCCTTGCCGCCATAGAAGACCTCGGAATGACCTTCAGTACGGGCCGTATCTACAAACTCGGCAAAACGGCTTCGGGCAACCCCCGCGCGGGCACCGAATTGCCCCAGCACCCAGTCGGTCGTCAGCCATGGCAGAGCCTCCCGCCCCAGATAGGCCCGGTGGCTACTCCAGGCATACGCCCCCGGGGACTTCACCAACCCCGATCGCACCGGGTTCAAATGAATGTAACGCATCAGCTGCAGTCCGTAGCGGTCCTGGTCCACCAGATACGCCTTGAAGCGCCCCTGGAACAGATGACCGACGCGCTTCAGACGCCGATTGATGTACTGGGTGTAGCGGAAGGCGAGATTCTGCATCGCGACAGACAGCGTTACATCGCCCACCTGAATGCCCAGATGCACGTGGTTGGTCATCAGGCAAAAGGCGTGGACCCGGAAGCCAAAGCGCGATACCCCGTCGGCGATGAGTTCGTAGAACACCCCGCGATCGGAAGAAGTAAAGAAGATGTCCTGCTGGGCGTTGCCGCGAAGGCACACGTGATACAGACCACCGGGTACGTGCAGGCGAGGTTTGCGAGCCATGAGGGAAAGTTTACAGGATAAATATGCAATTATGCAGGCCTGACCCCGGTTTTGCGCGGTTTTGCGATTTTGTTGGGTTTGTGTGTGACCCCGGTTTTTGCGTTTCCTCCTGCAAGAAGATTAGGAGACTGACATGGCAGGGCTGATCGTTATTGCTGTCATCGCGCTGTATTTCATCGTTCTGGTCGGTTGCTCGATCGCCGGATACAAGATCGCTGCTAAGCGAAATCTGAGCACGGGAAAACGCTGGCTGGGAGCAGCGATCGGATTTGGGCTGATATTCCTGCCGGTATTCTGGGACGTGATTCCGACCTTGTGGCTCCATCGGCATTACTGCGAGACAGAGGGCGGCTTCACTGTATACAAGACGCTAGAGCAGTGGAAGCTGGAAAATCCCGGCCTAGCGGAGACTCTAAGCGAGCAGTTGGAGCCTGAATATTCGTCTACGCGATCACAGCGTCATTGGATTACACAGCGCTTCTACTCCGAGAATTCCCAAGATGCAAAATTCGCCCACGCAATTGGTCGTGAGGAAGAGGTCTTGGTTGATTCGATAACTCATCAAACGCTTGCCCGCTCCATTAATTTTTGGCGCGGCCACAGTTGGAATCTTATTTCTTCCGGTGGGAGTCTAGACGAATATCGGCAATTGTTGGTACTTAGCTGGGGTAATCGGCTTTGCGGTGAGGTCGGCACATCGCCCAATGAAAAGATGCGAGAACTAAAGGTAAATATTCTAAATATGGGGAGGACAAAGTGAATCCCATATCGCTTTTCCAAATAGCACAGCTAGCGGAAGCAAGCTATGCGGATCTCAGGGAAGGCAATGACCTTGACACTGAACTAAGAAGGTCCGCTAATGACATGCAGTTCTCGGTTACCCAGGCCGCCGAAGTCGCAGCTCATTGGTCCGTGGCCAATCACATCCCAGATACGGCGAGCGGTTTCTCCGCGACACTGTTTGGGAGCAAAGATAATCCTGATGAAGTCGTTCTGGCCTGCCGGGGCACCGCGGGTTTGGATGACGTTGTGCTGACCGACGGTGGCGACATCGTTCTTGATGGCATCGCCATCGATCAAGTGGTCGATCTGTACAACTATTGGAAATCGCTCACCACGCAAGGCAACTACACGGCTGCGAGACTGGTGACGCTGCAGGCCGAGACGCAGGCGCTACAGGGTGCGTATCTGGTTTCTAGCGAAGCGGGCGGGCAACTGGAAGCGCAGTACCGCGCGCAGGGCTTCATCATCGATTACGGTGGCGGACCGCTGGTGCGCACGGTCGAATACGGCGCTTCGGATATCTTGCTCGCCGGTACCGATCTTGCCGCGGGTTCGGGTGCGGCCATTGGTAAGACACTAACCTTTGTGACCGGCCACTCGCTTGGGGGACATCTCGCCGCCGCGTTTACTCGTTTGTTTCCCCAAGTGGGCGTGGATGCGCTGGCAGTCACCGGTGCCGGATTCGCGAGCAACAGCAATGTGGACAATCTCTTCGCGCTGCTCGGCGGGGTTGCCACCTTTGATGCCTCCAGGCTCTTGAATGTTTACGGCAGTGCCGGGCCGCAGGTGGTGGTACAGGATTGGTATCTGCAGCAGCAGGGCGGATACGAGGAGATCTATACCGAGTCGGCGAGACCCTCTACTGTTTTTGGTCACGGCATAGAGCAAATGACCGACGCACTGGCGGTCTACGATCTGTTCTTTCGCATGGATGGAGCGCTGCAATTCGAGTCACTTCGTGAAGCGCGGGACGAATTGCGCCCGCTGTTCGAGGCTGCCGCGCCAGAAGCGAAGCGCACACTCGAATCCATGGTTGGGATTCTGGGCAGACTATTTGGCGTACTCAAAGAGGATCCCGCGGAAGGGAACCGTGAATCTCTGTATGCCAGTCTGAAAGCCATTCGTGATCGGGCCGAGATAGGCAATAACGGTAGTGCCATAGGCATGTTTCGCGTCGAATCCTTGGTCGGCAAGTCCGCCGACGAGATTGTGCTTGTCGCCACCAATCCCGACGCCACCGATACCGCGGCGATCGCTTACCGGTACGCGCTGAAGGAACTCAATCCGTTCGCGGTAATCGGGGTGAATTACTCCCCTCACAACGAAAACGGCGAACTCGACCGCTACGATCCAATTGCCGGCACCGGAGCACTGAGAGACACGTGGATCGAGGATCGGGCATCCATGCTGGTAGCACTGAACGAGGCGCGCACCAAGGATCAAATCGACGGCGCGGGGCGTTTGGAGGCTGCAACGGGAGGTGTGATCTATTCCGCCTACGACGCGCATGGAGGCCGCGTAACCATCGTTCCGAAGGGGCTGTTTTTAGGTGGAAACAGGTTTGTCACTTTCGGGGACGACGACGCCAATTCATTGGTCGGAGGAGGAAAGAACGATCGACTCTATGGTGGTAGCGGGGCGGACGTACTCTCGGGAGCGGGAGGCACAGATTGGCTTGAAGGCGACGAAGGGGAAGATGAGCTTTACGGTGGAGGCGACAGCGACACGCTACAGGGTGGAAACGGGGACGACACGCTCGACGGTGGGGCGGGAGTTGATCGTCTTGAAGGCGGCTCGGGTAGTGATGCATACAAGATCGGAAACGGCGGTGGAACGGATGTCATATTTGATAGCGATGGCGCTGGAAGCATTGAACTTGGTGGCACCGTTCTTACTGGTGGTCAGAAGATCGGCGCACATTTATGGCAGAGCAACGACGGACTCACGTATTACGCGCAGTCAGAGCAAGTGGATGGTTCGGCAACCTTGACTATCTGGAATAACTCGGCCCAGATTCTTGTCGAGGATTTCCAGAATGGGGCGTTAGGCATAGCACTCGGGGAAGATCCTCCTCAGCCGCCGGTAGCGGCTGGCGGCGGGCGCGAGATTCGTGGCGATTATGCCTACAAGGTCTTCGACCTTCCGGATCTCAATGAACCTTTACCGGCTGGCTATTTTTGGGGCCCTATCAAATCGAGTACCTACCCTTACGATTACCTGTTGGTTGATGATCTCAATAATATCGTTCGCGATCCGAACGTTCCCTGGGGTGCTGGATGGCAACTGCTCTATGGTAGCGAAGGAGATGACCACATCGTAATTCCGGGCGGAACAGCAATCGGTTATGGCGGGAACGATCATGTCGTCGGCTCGGATAATGGCGGTGATGAAATTGGCGGTGGCGGCGGGGATGATTTCATCGAGGGTGGAAACTATACGGGTCCTTTCGACGCAAGCGACGAACTGGTTTATCCAGACGGGGAAACTATCCTTGGGGCTGCGGAGGACTACATCGCTGGTGTGGCCGGAGACGATATTCTCTTCGCCGGAAGAGCTGCAGATATGCCGTCGATCGTTCAAGGCAGCGGCGATCCAGCGGGCCACAGAGGCGATTGGATAACTGCGGGCGAAGGGGTCGATCTGGTTTACGGCGCCGCGACGGATGACGTGCTACTCGGAGGTTTGGGAAAAGACACGATGTACGGTGGACCCGGTGCGGACGTCCTCAGCGGCGACGACGACTACCGACCTTACCATCCAGTTTATGTCAGTGCCGGACGTTGGGAAGTCGAACAAGGGCCCGCTCCGTTCGATATCAGTTTCTATCCCATCATCACTCCTCGTCTCGATGAACTCCGATATTACAGGGAAGGCGGCGATGACGACGTGTTGTTCGGAGGCGGCGGGGACGACGTAGTACTTGGAATGTACGGTAATGACAAATTGTTCGGCGAAGATGGGGATGACCTTCTTGCAGGGTGGGAGGGGGACGATTCCTTGTTCGGTGGCGATGGCGACGATCTCATGGCCGGTGACTTTGGCAAATACGAACAACCGGGTGATCGTTTCACCGGATACAACTTGCACGTTGTTCCAGGGGCAGTGGGGATTTACACGGGAGACGTCGGAGGCATCGAGCAAACCGGGAACGATTTCCTGGACGGAGGCACAGGAAGCGACGTACTCCTCGGAGAAGGAGGCAACGACACTCTTTTAGGGGGAGACGGAGATGACGCGATATCAGGGGATGCCAATTATCTTCCAGAGGAGTGGCACGGCGCGGATTACCTAGACGGAGGGGCCGGAAACGATTTGCTATTCGGCGGCGGTGGT
>CAZYTR010000014.1:0-26289 GCA_964650365.1 uncultured Alcaligenaceae bacterium
CCAATGCATACCAGCGAACCGGCGATGATCTCGTCCTCGCGGTTAAGTTTCAGCTGCCCGGTCTTGGGGTCCAGCAACAGGTTGAGGAAGTTGAGCAAGTTGCGCGCATACAGGGCGCTGGCGTCTGCAGGCACCAGTGCCGGCAGATTGGCGATGCCGATGATTTGCACGCCGTGTTTGATCACGGTCTTGTCCAGTTCCGAGAGCGGGCAGTTGCCGCCCTGCTCCACCGCCATATCGACGATCACCGAGCCCGGCTTCATGCTCTTGACCATATCCTCGGTAACCAGCACCGGCGCCGGACGCCCGGGAATCAGTGCAGTGGTGATGACGATGTCCGCCTGTTTGATGCGTTCCGCGATCAGGGCGGCCTGGCGCTTCCTGTAGTCATCGCCCATCTCGCGCGCATAACCGCCCTGCCCTTTGGCCAGTTCCTTCTCGGCATCGGTGAGCGGCACCTCGACGAATTTGGCGCCCAGCGACTCGACCTGCTCCTTGGTTTCGGGCCGCACGTCGGTGGCCTCCACCACTGCGCCCAGGCGCTTGGCCGTCGCTATCGCCTGCAGGCCGGCCACACCCACGCCCATGATCACCACTCGCGCCGCCTTGATCGTCCCGGCTGCGGTCATCATCATCGGCATCAGACGCTGGTAGGCATTCGCCGCCACCATGACGGCCTTGTAGCCGCCGACGTTGGCCTGCGAGGACAACACGTCCATGCTTTGTGCCCGCGAAATCCGAGGCAGGGATTCCATTGCAAACGCGGTGATGCCGGTCCTGGCGATGGCTTCGATGCCCTCCTTCTTGTGGGGCGCGAGCAGGCCGGCAAGGATGCCGCCGGACCTGAGCATGGCGAGTTCGCCCGGTTCGGGACTGCGTACTTTCAGTACGATATCGGATCGATAGGCCTCGGCGGCGCTGCGCACGATGGCGGCGCCGGCGGCCGCATACTCGGAGTCCGGAATCGAACAGCCGGCACCCGCGCCGCTCTGGACCAGCAACTCATGATGGCTGGTGCCAGCAAGCTTTTTGACGGTTTCCGGAGTCGCGGCGACCCGCGTTTCGCCCGCGCGGATTTCCGCCGGTATGCCGATCTGCATGGATGGAATATCCTCCCTGTCGAGCTGGCCCCCGGAGAAACGATGCGCTCGTCATGGAGGCCAAGGTGGGTATTGCAAAAGTTGGCAATTATATGTGAAAGCAGAGGGCCGAGGCGAGGAGCGCGAGATGAGCGTCGGGATCGAGCCCCGGTCGCGGCGCTTCCGCGCCGGTTCGAATGCGGACCCTCGTTGCGTTTCGAACGGGGCTCGTAGCCGCGCCCTCCGGCTATAATCCTTGCCCACTCCGGAGCCTCTTCGATGCCCGCCATTCACCTGCTTCCCGACCTCCTGATCAGCCAGATCGCGGCTGGAGAAGTAGTCGAGCGACCCGCCTCGGCACTCAAGGAGTTGTTGGAGAACAGCCTGGATTCGGGCGCTTCCGAAATCGCGGTGCAACTCGCCGAGGGCGGCATCCGGCAAATCCGTGTCGCCGACGACGGTGCAGGCATCGGCGCGGACGACTTGCCGCTTGCGCTTGCCCGCCACGCCACCAGCAAGATCACCACGCTCGAAGACCTGGAGCACGTCACCAGCCTGGGATTCCGCGGTGAAGCGCTGGCCAGTATTGCGGCCGTGTCCCATCTAAGCCTGCTGAGCCGGACCATGGACAGCCTGCATGCATGGAAGGTGGATGCGAGCGGCGGTTCATTGTCTGCACCCGAGCCCGCCGCCGCTGCCACTGGCACCACGGTTGAAGTGCGCGACCTTTACTTCAACACCCCTGCCCGGCGCAAATTCCTCAGAAGTCCGGCGACGGAGTTCGCCCACAGCGAAGAAACTTTCAGGCGCGTCGCCCTGTCGCGCCCGCAAGTGCGGTTCACGCTGACGCACAACGGCCGGGCGCAGTCGCACCTGCATGCGGGCAGCACCGAGGAGCGCATCCATGCCGTTCTTGGGGAAACGTTCCGCGAAGCCGCGATCCCGGTGCAGGTCGATGCCGGTAATTTTCGCCTGTACGGGCTGGTCGCTCAGCCGGCTTACTCGCGCGGGGCGCGCGACGCGCAGTATTTCTTCGTCAACCGCCGTTACGTTCGCGACAAGCTGCTGGCGCACGCGGTTCGCCAGGCTTACCACGATGTGCTGCATCACGAGCGCCATCCCGCCTACGTGCTGTTTCTGGATCTGGACCCGGCGCTGGTGGACGCAAACGTCCATCCCACCAAGATCGAAGTGCGCTTCAGGGACTCGCGCGGCATTCACCAGTTCGTCTTCCATGCCCTCGAGAAGGCGCTGGCGGGAACCCGTGCGGGGACGTCGCCGGCGCAGGAGTCCTCGCCCGCAGCGGAAAACCCGCGCACGGACACAATGCCCTTGCGCCAGTCCGGCATGGACCTGCGCGCCACGGAGCCGGCAGCCTTCTATGCAACCCTGTTCGGGCGGGGCCAGGACACACTGGAGGCGCCGGCACGCGTACCCGCGACGCTGCCACGAGATGCGCCGCATCCACTCGGATTCGCGCTGGCGCAGCTGGCCGGGATTTACATCCTGGCGCAGAACGAAAAGGGCCTTGTAGTGGTGGACATGCACGCCGCCCACGAGCGCATCGTCTACGAGCAGCTCAAGAGCGCGCTCGACGATGACCACATCCCCACGCAGCAGCTGCTGATCCCGGCCACTATGGCGGCAGGTGCGCTCGACGTGGCGACCGTCGAAGACAACGCACAGACGTTGTGCAGGCTCGGCTTCGATCTCGCGGTCATCGCGCCCAACGCGATCGCGGTACGCGCGGTACCGATGACGCTCGCCCAGGCCGATGCCGTTGAGCTCGCCCGTGACGTACTCAGGGAAGTCGCGCAATTCGGGGGTAGCCGCGTGCTCGCCGAACGCCAGAACGAAATGCTTTCCACCATGGCCTGCCATGCGGCGGTCCGGGCCCACCGCTCACTCAGCCCGGCCGAGATGAATGCGCTGCTGCGCGACATGGAAGCGACCGAGCGCTCCGGGCAATGCAATCACGGGCGGCCGACCTGGTTCCAGGTCACGATAGGCGAACTCGACAGGATGTTTCTTCGGGGACGGTGAAGCGGGAGGCGTGAGGCGCCAAACCTCCCCGCACGTTCGCTCGTAAGCGAAGGTATCGGGCGCCTTCCAAACTTCAAACTGCGAATTCTCTCCGACGCTTGGCCATGCCCGCCTCCCGACTCACGCCTCCCGCCTCACCCCAGGACCGCCCAGCAGCGATCCTGCTCATGGGTCCGACCGCTAGCGGCAAGACCGGGATCACGCTGGAACTGGCGCGGCATTTTCCGGTGGAAATCGTCAGTGTCGATTCGGCGCTGGTGTACCGGCGAATGGACATCGGCACGGCCAAACCTGATCTGGCGACCCGGCTCGAGGTATCGCACCATCTGATCGACATCATCGATCCCACCGAAAAATACTCGGCAGCGCAGTTTTGCGACGACGCGTTGGAGGCGATGCGCGGCATCGTCGAACGCAACCACGTGCCGCTGCTCACCGGCGGGACCATGCTCTATTTTAAGGCGCTGCAGGAGGGGCTTTCCGACCTGCCCGCGGCGGATGTGGACATCCGCATGGTAATCGACGCAATGGCCATCGAGGCAGGCTGGCCCGCCATCCATCGCGAGCTCGAGCGCATCGATCCGGCCACCGCCGCGCGCCTGGACCCGAATGATGCGCAGCGCATCCAGCGCGCAATGGAGATTTTTTATCTGACCGGGAAGCCCATGTCCGAGTTGATCGCCGAGGGCAGGAGCGCAAGCCTGCCCTACCGCCTGATCCCGATCGCGCTGATTCCGGGGGACCGCGCGGCTCTGCATCAACGCATCGCCGCGCGTTTCGAGGAAATGCTGGAACTGGGGCTGATCAACGAGGTGCGCGCGCTGCGCGAGGACTACGAGCTCAAGCCCTCACTGCCTTCGATGCGTTGCGTGGGCTACCGGCAGGCGTGGCAATATCTCGATGGCGAGTTCGGGTTGGGGACGTTGCGCGACAAAGCCGTTGCCGCGACGCGCCAGCTGGCAAAACGCCAGCTCACCTGGCTGCGCGCGATGAAAGGGGTGACTACGTTCGACTGCCTGGCGGAGGACCTGGGGGAAGAAATCGTGGGCTGGCTGCAGAAGGAATTGAATGGCTAGCAGGTTGTTGAAATTACCAACCCGGAATCAACAAATTCGACGCAAAGACTCCTTTCAATACCCCTCAAGGGGGTATTGAAAGGAGTCTTTGCGTCAAGGGTTTTCCGTTTTACAGCTGCCTCTGTCGCCGATGGCCGATGGTTGCAGCCCGATTCGAGACTTGCTACATGCCCAGCGCGGCGATGCCGGCTTCGGCAATCTGCGCATCCTGCGGCGAGGTGACTCCGCTTACCCCGACTGCACCGACCACCTGCCCGCCCACCACAACCGGCACGCCGCCTTCAAGGAGCACCGCGTTCGGCGAGATGGACGTAATGGATGGCCGCGTCTTCGCCATCTCGTCGAAAACTTTGGTGGGACGCTTGAATGCCGCCGAAGTGCGGGCCTTGCCGATGGCCACGTCGATGCTGCCGGTTTGCGTGCCATCGATCCGCTGCAGGTAGATCAGATGCCCGCCGTCGTCCACCACGGCGATGACCACGTTCCAGTTGTTCTTCCTGGCTTCGGCTTCCGCCGCCCCCGCGATGATCTTCGCAGCTTCAAGCGTCAGCACCCTCTTGTCGGCAAGCTGGGCGTTCGCATTCATCGACAACGCCGCGCACAAGGCCAAAGCGATCAGGGAAAGCATTCTCTTCACGAGCGACATAACTCCTCCTCACTATTGAACTGGTTGATTGATCCGGGCCGGTTCAGCCGTCGAGCACAGGCCAGCCCGTTCGACGGGCGAACCTCGGCCGCGGGCCTAACAATACCCCTTCCCTCCCGCACGCCGCAATCAGTCCCCGTCTTCCTTGCTCTCGACGCGCGCTCGCGCCGCGCCGCGCGCAAACGCCAGCCGCAGCCGCTCACCCGTGTGCACTTCCGCCGCCGAGCGCACGATACCACCGTCATCCCTGGTGACGATGCTGTAGCCGCGTTCCAGAACCAATCTCGGATTGAGGTGCTCCAGGTTCGCGCCCAACTTGCGCAGCCGCACATCGTCAAGCTCAAGCATTCGGGCGTAACCGAGCTTGAGGCGCAGCGCCAGGTCCCGCTGCCGGCGAGCGGCCGCATCGAGGTCCGGCCGCATCGCCCGCAATCTGCCCAGGTGTCCGGCAATACGCCACGCCGACGTGTCCAGCACTCTCTCAACGGACGACTTGAGCCGCCTGACCAGATGCGCGAGGTGCTGGGTCTGGTTGCGCATGCGCTCTCCCGGGTGAACCAGGCGTTTGCCCAGGTGGTCGAGCTGCTGCATGCGCGCTTCCAGCAGACGATCGGCGCCGCGTTTAAGTTGCCGGTACAGCGCGCCCAACCCTGCCAGCAGATCTTCGCGGTTCGGGCTCGCCAGCTCTGCGGCAGCGGTTGGCGTCGGCGCCCGCGCATCGGCAACGAAATCGGCGATGGTGGAATCGGTTTCGTGGCCGACCCCCGATATGACCGGGATCGCACAATCGGCGATTGCGCGCGCCACCACTTCCTCGTTAAATGCCCACAGGTCTTCCATGCTGCCGCCGCCGCGGCAGACAATCAGGACGTCTGCATCGGCGCGTTGCGAAGCGCTGCGGATGGCCTGCGCAATCTTCTCCCCGGCGCCCGCGCCCTGCACCGGCGCCGGATACAGCACGATGCGGATCGCCGGCATGCGCCGCGCCAGCGTGGTAAGCACGTCGCGAAGCGCCGCGGCTTTGGGAGAGGTAACGATGCCGATGACCAGCGGAAAGGCGGGTAGCGGCTTCTTGCGGGAAGTCTCGAACAGGCCCTCCTGCTCCAGTTTTTTCTTCAGCCGCTCGAATGCCTCGAAGAGCGCGCCAAGCCCGGACCGGCGCATGGTCTCGACGTTGAGCTGAAAATCTCCGCGCGCCTCGTACAGCGTAGGGAGCGCGCGCACTTCCACCTGCATGCCGTTATCGGGCTGCCAGTCAAGCGCGGCGGCCTTGTGGCGGAAGAACACGCAGCGCGCCTGCGCATGCGCGTCCTTCAGAAGGAAATAGCAATGGCCGGAGGTCGCGCGCGTGAAGTTGGAGACTTCGCCCGCAACCCACAGCAGCGCAAAGCCGGATTCAACCAGCGCGCGCGCGCGCCGGTTGAGTTCGGAAACGCTGATGACGACGTTCGCCGGGTCCTGCAGGTTCATGCGCAGCATTCTATTCGAGCAAAGCCGGCCCGGCGCGCTCCCGCCTGGCACATAACTTCGGTGCGCATGCTGTTTCGGCGGAGTTTTTTCCCCACCGATTCAACCTGTTTTCCGCTCTTGACAACGCGCGCCGGGCGCTGTTCTTCATCCACAATGGTCACGAACCTGTAATGTCAGCACCCCGGAAACCTCACAACCACGCGGCCCTCAAATGCAAGTCATTGAAAAAGAGATGAAAAACGGGGCGCATATTTTTTAATCGCTGAACAAAAAGTGCTTTCGCCAACTCCACTTACCTTCTCTTTGTACATTCTATGCACCGTGTTATCCACAGAGATTGTGGACAGTTTTTTCGGTCGAGAACGCCCTTTTTCGAATCCGTCAAGTGCGACGATGCAAGCTTGCCCGTGCAGGCCATGCAGTTTAAAGTGTCCCGATTTTTCTGACGCAACGGAGACTACGTGCTAGCAATCATCGAAGCGGCCGGATGGCCAATCTGGCCCATCATCCTGTGCTCGATCATCGCGGTCGGCATCATTGGCGAGCGCTTCTGGTCTTTGCGCCAGGAGATTGTCGCACCGCGCGGTCTGCTGGCGCAGGTGGTCCAGGAATACCGCCAGAAGGGCGTGTCGCCGGAGATGCTGGACCGGCTTGCTCAGTCCTCGCTGATGGGCAGGATCTTCTCCGCGGCGCTGCGCAACGTCGGCAGCACGCGCGAAATCATGCGCGAATCCATCGAAGAGGCAGGGCGCGCCGCCGCGCATGACCTCGCCCGTTTCCTTACGACGCTCGGCACCATCGCCACCATGTCGCCGCTGCTCGGACTGCTCGGCACCATCATCGGCATGATCGAGATCTTTGGCGCCCAGGGCCCGACCGGCATGGCCAATCCGGCCCAACTCGCGCACGGCATCTAGATTGCGTTGTACAACGCCGCGTTCGGCATCATCTGCGCGGTCCCCAGCCTGGTGTTCTACCGCCACTTCCGCGCGCGGGTGGATTCGCTGGTGGTTGAGATGGAAATCCAGGCCGTCAAGCTGGTCGAGATCATCCAGGGCGCGCGCAAGGCCTGAACTGCCAGGGGAAGCACGCGATGAATTTCCGCCGCGGTTCGTTCCAGGAAGAGCCCGAAATCAATCTGGTGCCCTTCATCGACGTGCTGATCGTGATCGTCATCTTCCTCGCCATCACCACGACCTACTCCAAGTACTCCGAACTGCAGATCAACCTGCCCACGGCCGATGCCAATCGGCCGGCCGAAAGGCCGAATCAGGTCAACGTCGGCATATCGGCCTCCGGCCAGTACATGGTCAATCGCACAGCGGTGACGTTCACCACCCGGGAAACATTCGCCAACGAGTTGCGGCGCGCTGCGGGCGATAATCCCGATCCGGTGATCATCATCAACGCCGATGCCAACGCCACGCATCAGTCGGTGATCCGCATCATGGAAGCCGCACAGATCGCGGGCTTCGGCAAGATCACCTTTACGGCGCAGTTGCCGCGCTGACCTCCGGCGCGCCTCGCGCACCGCAGTACCATTGCACCGCATCCCCCGGGGAGCCCGCGTGTCCTTTTCCGACCGCCATTGGTATCGTCTGTCCTGGCTTTCCGTCGCCCTGTTGCCGCTGGCGTCGCTGTTCCGGCTCTCGGCGAGTTTGCGCCGGCTCGCCTACAGGATCGGCGCGCTGCGCTCGGAGCGCCTGCCGGTGCCGGTCATCGTGGTCGGCAATATCACCGTCGGCGGCACCGGCAAGACGCCGCTCACGCTGTGGCTGTGTGGCGTTCTCCAGGAACAGGGGTTCAGGCCCGGCATCGTCAGCCGCGGTTACGGCGGGCGCGCCGGCCTGCTGGCGGTGACCGCAGATTCCGATCCCGCTGTGGCCGGAGACGAGCCGGTGCTGCTGGCGCGCCGCAGCCGTTGCCCGGTCTGGATCGGGCGCAACAGGGTTGCCGCGGCGCGCGCGCTGCTGGCCGCAAGTCCTGGGTGCGACGTAATCGTCTGCGACGACGGGCTGCAGCACTACCGCCTTCAGCGCGACGTCGAGATCGCGGTCCTCGATGGCAGCCGCGGTCTGGGCAACGGGATGCCGCTCCCGGCTGGCCCGCTGCGCGAAGGCGCGGCGCGGCTGCGATCGGTGGATGCGGTGGTGATCAACGGGCCAGGCGATCCAAGTCTGCGCATGGCGTCGCGTTTTGACATGATCCTCGAAGGCAACCGCTTCCAAAACCTGCTCAATCCCGGCCATACGGCGGCGGCCTCCGAATTCCAGGGGCGGCGCCTGCATGCCGTGGCCGGCATCGGCAATCCGTTGCGATTCTTCGAGCATTTGCAACGTTTGGGGTTGAGTTTCACCGCGCATGCCTTTCCGGATCATCATCCGTTCGCGCCCGCCGACCTCGACTTCGAGGGTGCGGACGAGATCATCATGACCGAGAAGGATGCGATAAAATGCCAGCGCTTCGCACGGGAGAACCAGTGGGCGCTGTCGGTGGACGCCGCCGTCGATCCCGAACTCGGCCAGCTCATCCTCAACAGACTCAAAACGCGCCATGGATCCTAAGCTCCTCGACATCCTAGTTTGCCCCCTGTGCAAGGGTCCGCTCGTCCACCGGAAGGCAGAGCACGAACTCATCTGCAAGCCTTGCCGGCTCGCCTACCCGATCCGCGACGACATCCCGGTGATGCTGGAGGACGAGGCGCGCAAACTTCTTCCTACGGAAGAAGTTTGAGTGACGAGTGACGTGTGACGCGCGAGTCAATTTTCGACGTGTCCTGAACACACTCGTCACTTGTCACCTGTCACCGGTCACATGAAATTCGTCGTCGTCATCCCCGCCCGTTACGCCTCTTTGCGGCTGCCCGGCAAGGCGCTCGCCGACATCGCGGGCAAGCCGATGGTGGTGCACGTCGCCGATCGCGCGCGCGAATCCGGTGCGGCCGAAGTTATCGTGGCCACCGATGACGGCAGGATCCTCGAGGCGGTCGGCCGCCATGGCCACACCGCGATGATGACGCGCGTGGATCACGCTTCCGGCACCGATCGCGTCGCCGAAGTAGCGGCCCAGTGCGGCTGGCCTGGGCAGCAGATCGTTGTCAATGTCCAGGGCGACGAGCCGCGCATTGCACCGGAGCTGATCCGTGCCGTTGCGCAGCAACTCTCCGGTCATGGCGACGCGACGATCGCCACGGTCTGCCATCCGATCCATGAACCGGCAGAAATGTTCGATCCGAACGCCGTAAAAGTGGTGATGGACAAGGACGGCTACGCGCTGTACTTCTCTCGTGCTCCGATCCCGTATGCGCGCGATGCCTTCGGGTCGGACCGGTCGCGATTGCCGCCCGGGCTTCCAGCGTATCGCCACCTGGGCCTGTACGCGTATCGCTGCGACTTTCTCAGAAATTATTCGACGCTCGCGCCCACGGCAATCGAGCGGTTCGAATCGCTGGAGCAACTGCGCGCCCTGTGGCACGGCCACCGCATCAGTGTAGCGATCACCGATCAGGCGCCGCAACCCGGAGTGGACACGCCCGCCGACCTGGAAAAAATGCGCAAGGCCTTCGCGGGCATCGCACGTTGAATCAACCCTCATAATTCGCGCTGCGCGGCAGTTTGCTGCAAACGGCGCGACCAGCCACCACACGGCACTCGACTCTTTACGACAGGATCGACATGCGACTCATTCTCCTCGGCGCACCCGGCGCGGGAAAAGGCACGCAGGCTGCCTTCATCACCGAGAAGTTAGGCGTTCCCCAGATTTCCACCGGCGACATGCTGCGCGCCGCGGTCGAGGCCGGCACAGGTCTGGGCCGGGAAGCCAAGAAGTTCATGGACGCCGGCGCACTGGTGCCCGATGAGGTCATCATCGGATTGGTCAAGGAGCGCATCAAGCAGCCGGATTGCGCCGGGGGGTTCCTGTTCGACGGTTTCCCGCGCACCATCCCGCAGGCCGATGCCATGAAGAACGCCGGCGTAAATCTCGATTACGTGGTCGAAGTGGATGTGGACGATGCCGAAATCATCAAGCGGCTGTCCGGCCGCCGCGTGCATCCCGCATCCGGGCGCACTTATCAAATCGCGTTCAACCCGCCGCGGATCGCGGGCAAGGACGACGCCACTGGCGAAGACCTGATCCAGCGCGAGGACGACAGGGAAGAAACCGTGAAGAAGCGTCTCGAGGTGTACCATTCGCAGACCAAGCCGCTGGTGGCCTACTACTCGACATGGGCGGCAAGCGGCAAGCCCGGAGCGCCGAAGTACGTCAAGATCGCCGGCCTCGGCTCGATGGATGCCATACGCGAGCGCATCTTCGCTGCGCTCAAGTAAAGCACTCACCGCAGAGGACGCGGAGGACGCGGAGGACAACGAAAATCAGAAGTCAGCCGTATGATCGAACGTAATACGAGTCAGGCTGCGTTTTCCCAGTCCTCTTCGCGTTTCCTATTGTGAGTCATTTGACATTGATTTTCCTCCGCGTCCTCTGCGTCCTCCGCGGTTAGGGTTTCAGGAGAAATAACATGGCAAAGAGAAACGCGTTCTACGCGCAGTCGGGCGGGGTGACCGCGGTCATCAATGCGTCCGCGTGCGCAGTCGTCGAGACGGCGCGCCGGCACAAGAACAAAATCGGCAAGGTCTACGCAGGCCGCAACGGCATCATTGGCGCGCTCACCGAAGACCTGATCGACACCAGCAAGGAGTCGGCGGCGTCGATCGCGGCGCTGCGCCATACGCCCGCCGGTGCGTTCGGTTCCTGCCGTTACAAGCTCAAGGGACTCGAGGAGAACCGCGCCCAATACCAGCGCCTGATCGAGGTGTTCAAGGCGCATGACATCGGCTACTTCTTCTACAACGGCGGCGGCGATTCCGCCGATACCTGCCTGAAGGTGTCGCAGCTTTCCGCAACCCTGGGCTATCCGGTCCAGGCGATACACGTGCCCAAGACCGTGGATAACGATCTGCCGATCACCGACTGCTGCCCCGGTTTCGGTTCGGTGGCGAAGTACGTCGCGGTATCGGTGCGCGAAGCCAGCTTCGACGTGGCAAGCATGGCGAAGACCTCGACCAAGGTGTTCGTCCTGGAAGTGATGGGTCGTCACGCCGGCTGGATCGCGGCCGCGGGCGCACTGGCAGCGGACGCGAAAACCGACCTGCCGATCGTCATCCTGTTTCCGGAAGTCGCTTTCGACAAGGCGAAATTTCTCGCCAAGGTGGATTCCATGGTGAAGAAATACGGCTACTGTTCGGTGGTGGTCTCGGAGGGCGTAAAGGGCGCGGACGGCAAGTTCCTTTCCGACCAGGGACTGCGCGACGCTTTCGGCCACGCTCAACTCGGTGGCGTGGCGCCGGTGGTGGCGAACATGGTCAGGGAAGGACTGAACTTGAAATTCCATTGGGGGGTGGCCGACTACCTCCAGCGCGCCGCCCGCCACATCGCCTCGGGCACCGATGTCGCGCAAGCCTACGCGGTAGGCAAGGCGGCGGTGGAGCTTGCGCTCGAAGGCAGGAACGCGGTGATGGCAACGATCGTGCGCAAGTCGCAGAAGCCTTACAAATGGACAATCGGCGTCGCCGAGCTGAAGGACGTGGCGAACAAGGAGAAGTTCATGCCACGCGATTTCATCACCGAAGACGGCTTCCAGATCACGCAGAAATGCCGCGACTACCTTGCGCCGCTGATCCGTGGGGAGGATTTTCCGCCTTTCAAGGACGGGCTTCCCCGCTACGTGATCCTCAAGAACGTCGCCGTGCCGAAGAAACTGCCCGCATTCAAACTCTGAATCCCGTTGCCCGTTCAAAACGGTCAATTTGCCGGAGAATTCGGATAAAATCGCGCGTTGACCTGCCGCCCCCTTCCCCGGATTACCGCCGGAAAGCGATGCGGCGTTCATTCATTCCAGGGTCAAGGGGCCGGCCCGTCATTCGGCCCTGAACAGATAACAGATAAAGGGGGATTCATGTCTTCAGCACTGATCTTCGCGCTGGTGTGCGCGATCATCGGCATCATTTACGGTGCGATCTCGATCAAGTGGATACTGGGCAGGCCTGCCGGCAACGCGCGCATGCAGGAAATCGCGCGCGCCGTGCAGCAGGGCGCCCAGGCCTACTTGAATCGCCAGTACACCACCATCGCCATCGTCGGTGCGGTGCTGTTCTTTGTGCTCGGTTTCGGGCTCGACTGGTATACCGCGATCGGCTTCATCGTTGGCGCAGTGCTCTCCGGTGCCACCGGCTACATCGGCATGTTCATCTCGGTGCGCGCCAACGTACGCACTGCCGAGGCCGCCAATCACGGCATCAATGCCGCCCTTAACGTGGCATTCCGCGGCGGTGCAATCACCGGCATGCTGGTGGTGGGACTGGGCCTGCTGGGCGTGGCCGGTTATTACGCAGCGATCCTGCCTTCCGCGGGCGAAGCCAAGGCGCTGCACGCGCTGGTAGGCCTGGCCTTCGGCGGGTCGCTGATCTCGATCTTCGCGCGTCTCGGCGGCGGCATCTTCACCAAAGGCGCCGCCGTCGGCGCCGACCTGGTGAGCAAAGTCGAGGCCGGCATTCCGGAAGACGACCCCCGCAACCCTGCGGTGATCGCAGACAACGTGGGCGACAACGTCGGCGACTGCGCCGGCATGGCGGCCGACTTGTTCGAAACCTACGCGGTGACCATCGTCGCCACCATGCTGCTCGGTGGCCTGATGGTGAATTCGGTCGGCGCGAACGGCATCCTGTTTCCGCTGGTTCTGGGCGGCGCTTCGATCATCGCGTCGATCGTCGGCACCTTCTTCGTGAAGACTTCCGAGGGCGGCAAGATCATGAACGCGCTGTACAAGGGCGTGATCGTGTCCGGCGTGCTTGCCGCGATCGCCTTCTACTTCATCACCGCGAAAATGATGGCGGACAGTCCGCTCGGCGCCATGAATCTGTTCTACGCCTCGTTGGTCGGCCTGGTGCTGACCGCGGCGATGGTGGTCATCACCGAGTACTACACCGCCACCGAATACGCCCCGGTGCGTCACATCGCGGCGGCGTCGCAGACCGGCCATGCCACCAACATCATCGCCGGCCTCGGCGTTTCGATGAAAGCGACCGCTTTGCCGGTGCTGGCGGTGTGCGCCTCGATCTGGGCTTCCTACTCGCTCGCCGGCCTGTACGGCATTGCCATCGCCGCCACCGCGATGCTGTCCATGACCGGCATGATCGTGGCACTGGACGCCTACGGTCCGATCACCGACAACGCCGGCGGCATCGCCGAGATGGCCGGGCTGCCGTCGAAGATCCGCGACATCACCGATCCGCTCGACGCGGTGGGCAATACCACCAAGGCGGTGACCAAGGGCTACGCCATCGGCTCCGCCGGCCTGGCCGCGCTGGTGCTGTTCGCCGACTACACCCACAATCTCGAAGCCCAGGGCAAGCTGGTGGAATTCAGCCTGTCCGATCCGGCTGTGATCATCGGGCTTTTCATCGGCGGCCTGGTACCCTATCTCTTCGGCGCGATGGCGATGGAAGCGGTGGGCCGCGCTGCCGGCTCGGTCGTAAACGAAGTGCGGCGCCAGTTCCGCGAGATCAAAGGCATCATGGAAGGCACCGCCAAGCCGGATTATTCGCGCGCAGTGGACATGCTGACCAAGGCCGCGATCAAGGAAATGATCGTGCCGTCGCTGCTCCCGGTGCTGGTTCCGGTGGTTGTTGCCTTCGGCATGAACGGGCTGATGGGCCCGGGCGCGGGCGTCAAAGCACTCGGGGGTCTCATGATCGGCACCATCGTCACCGGATTGTTCGTGGCGATCTCGATGACCGCCGGCGGCGGTGCATGGGACAACGCCAAGAAGTACATCGAGGACGGACATTACGGCGGCAAGGGTTCCGACGCGCACAAGGCGGCGGTGACCGGCGACACCGTCGGCGACCCCTACAAGGACACCGCCGGCCCGGCGGTGAACCCGCTGATCAAGATCATCAACATCGTCGCGCTGCTGCTGGTGCCGGTACTGTAAACGGTGCGGAACTTCCCTGAGTGTCGGCGGACGCCGTGACGGCAGCAATCACCGGGTGAATTACCTGATTTCCGATTTTTTCAACGGCTTGTTCCTCGCCCGCGAGGGTGGACATGCTTGACCGCCCGCTGGTATTCCTCGATCTGGAAACCACGGGGGCGACGGCGCACTACGACCGCATCACCGAAATCGGCCTGGTGGAAGTGGATTTCGGGCGCCATGTCGGCGAGTGGAGTTCGCTGGTCGACCCGGAAATGCGCATCCCACCCTCGATTCAGACGCTCACCGGGATCACCGACGCCATGGTGGCGAATGCCCCCACTTTCGCCGATCTCGCCGAGTCACTCTATGAACGGCTCGAAGGCAAGGTGCTGGTGGCCCACAACGCCCGCTTCGACTACGGTTTCCTCAAGAATGAGTTTCGCCGTCTCGGGATGCGCTATCAGCCAAAGGTGCTGTGCACCGTCAAGCTGTCGCGACGGCTGTATCCGCAGCACCGCCGCCACAACCTCGACAGTCTGATAGAACGGCATGGCCTGACCTGCGATGGCCGCCACCGCGCGCTCGCCGATGCGCGCGTGTTGTGGGAATTCACCCGCCAAATCCATCTCGATCTCGGGCGCGAAGTGATCGGCGCGGCCGTGGAGGATTTGCTGAAGAAGCCAGCGCTGCCTCCGGGCCTGCCGGCCAACGTGCTCGACGACATTCCCGAAGGGCCGGGCGTGTACGTGTTTTACGGCGACAATGACATTCCGCTGTACGTGGGCAAGAGCATCGGCCTGCGTTCGCGGGTTATGTCGCACTTCAACGGCGATCATCGCGTCGCAAAGGACATGCGCATCTCACAGGAAATCACCCGCGTCGAGTGGATCGAAACCGCGGGGGAGCTGGGTGCGTTGATCAAGGAAGCACAGCTGGTCAAACGGCTGGTACCCATCCACAACCGGCGGCTGCGGCGCAACAACGACTTGTGCGCCTTCCGCTGGGAGCCGGTGAACGGACCGGAGACGCCACTGCTGGTAAGCGCCGCGGAGGTCAATTTCTCCGGACTGGACAACCTCTACGGCATGTTCCGCTCGCGCCGGGTGGCGCTGAACGCGTTGCGGGAAATCGCCGATGAACACGGGCTATGTCACATCGGCATCGGGCTGGAGAAGGGCAAGGGCCCCTGTTTTGCGTACCAGCTCAAGCGTTGCCGCGGTGCCTGCGTCGGCAAGGAAAGCACGATTTCCCATTCGATGCGCGTGACGCAGGCGCTGCATTCGCTGCGCATCAAGGCCTGGCCGTTTCATGGACGGATCGGCATACGCGAGTGCGACCCACACAGCACGCGAACCGAAATTCACGTTCTCGACCGCTGGTGTTACCTGGGCACGCTCAACTCGCAGGTGGACTTGTTGGACGTGTTTCAGACCCGGGCCGAGCCCTCGTTCGATCTCGACACTTACAAGATCCTCACCCGCTACTTCAAGTCCAAGCCACGCAACGTCGAGATCGTTCAAATACCGTGAGGGGTGAGGGGAAAAACCAGGGATGAAGGATGATCCCCTCCGGGGACAAGTGAGGCGGAAGGATGAAGGAACAGAAGGCCGTGAACGCCGACTGGTGATCGGTACAGTCGAATCCGATCGATGTGCTTTTCCTGGTTTTTCCTTCGCGTACCTTTGCGTACCCCTCAAGGGGGTATTAAAAAGAATACTTTGCGTTACACGCTCTTAACGCTGGCCTGCGGCCAGCTGACTTTGTCACAGCACACGGCACCGAGTTTGCGCCGTTCACGGATTCCTGAGTCAAATTTTTCTCCGATACCAGTCACGGGTTTCCTCACGAACCGTGCTTCGAGAGAAATCCGAGCAGTGCCTTGTTAAATGACCCGGGCTGTTCCAGGTTTGACAGATGTGAGGCCGACGGGATGATCACCAGTTCCGATCCGGGCATCGCATCGTGGATGGCACGCGACATTGCCACCGGCGTGCCGACGTCCTGTTCGCCGACGATGATCTGCGTGGGGCTGGAGATTGCGCCAAGCCGGCTGGTGAGGTTGATCTTCGAGATGGCGTGGCAGCAGCCGACGTAACCCGCCGGCCTGGTCGTGCGAATCATCTGTCCCACCCGCTTCATCATCGCCTTGTTGTTCTTGTAGAAAGCCTCCGTGAACCAGCGCTGCAGCGTCGGCTCAACCAGCGGCTCCATCCCCTGTTCCGCGGCGGTCTTGATGCGCCCCTCCCAAACCGGAGCCGCTTCGGCTGGAATCCTGCTCGAGGTATCGCACAGCACCAGGCTGCGAAAACGTCCGGGATGCGCAAGCGCGAAAGTCATCCCGATCATTCCGCCCATCGAAAGCCCGACGAAATTCGCTTCCTCAATACCAAGGCTGTCGAGGACGCGCAGCAGGTCTTCGGCCAGCATGTCCAGGGAGTAGGCCCCCTCCGGTGCGTCGCTGCCCCCGTGCCCGCGGGTATCGAAACGCAATACGCGATAGTGCCGCTTCAACACGTCCGCCTGTTCGTCCCACATCGCATAATTACACGCGAGCGAGTGGCTGAGAACGACCCATGCGCCCTTGCCTTCGACGCTGTAATTGATCCCGATGCCGTTGCTGTCGACCTTCATGTCTCCTCCCGTATGCCGGCTGCAGTATAGGTCGGCGAGCGCAGCCATTCAACGACGTGCGGACGCGGCAGCGGCAGATTCGTCGTAACATTCGGATCGTCGGCAAAGCAATCACGAAAACAGGACGAAAGGGGAGGCATCTTGAGACTCGTTCAATTCAAAGACCGTCCCGGCGCCCGCAGGGTCGCCGTGGTGTCGGAGGACGGCAAGACGTTGCGAGTACTTACCGGCGTGACACGCACTTACGACCTGGCACTTGCCGCCGCGCGCAGCAAGACCACACTCGAAGCCGCAGTCAAGGACAGGATCGGAGCGCAAACCGCAAGCTACGACGAAGTGGTCAACGATCACCGCCTGCTGCCGCCGCTCGACCACGCCGATCCCTACCACTGCCTGATCTCCGGCACCGGGCTGTCGCACCTGGGCAGCGCGGCCGCGCGCGACTCCATGCACGTCAAGCTCAAGCAGGCGGAAACCGAGATGACCGATTCGATGAAGATGTTCAAGTGGGGCGTGGACGGCGGCAAACCGCCCCCCGGACAGATCGGCGTTGCTCCGGAGTGGTTCTTCAAGGGCGACGGCCGCTGCGTGGTCGCGCCGGAGGAAGCGTTGGAGCTGCCGTCGTATGCGCTCGACGGCGGCGAAGAAGTCGAAGTCGTCGGCTTGTACATCGTCGGGGACAAGGGCGGCGTTCTAAGGGTCGGATTTGCGCTCGGCAACGAATACGCGGATCACGTTATGGAGCGCCAGAATTATCTCTATCTCGCGCACTCGAAATTGCGCCAGTGCAGCTACGGGCCGGAGCTGCTGGTCGGCGAGTTGCCGAGGTCCGTCTCCGGACGTGCGCGGTTGATGCGCGAAGGCCGGGAAGTATGGGCCGAGGACTGGCTCTCGGGGGAAGACAACATGTGCCACTCAATCGGCAACCTCGAGCACCACCATTTCAAGTATCCGGACTTCCGCAGTCCGGGCGACGTGCACGTGCACTTTTTCGGCGCCGCCACCGGAAGCTTCACGAAAAAGATCGAGACCAAAGTCGGTGATGTGTTCGAAATCAGTTCGCCTGCGTTCGGTCGGCCGCTACGCAATCCTCTCGGCCCGGCTCGCGAAGCCGGCACGCTGATGGCGGTGCGTGCGCTGTGAAGGACTTGCGCGTGATCTTCGGCGCCGGCCCGCTGGGACTCGCGGTAATGCGCGAATTGCGTCGTCAGGGCAAGCGCGTGCGGCTGATCAGCCGCTCGGGCCGCGTCGGGCTTGCCAAGGATACGCAAACCGATGGGGGTGGCGCCCACGCCACCGGGTGAGGCGATCCGGCAAACGCTGGATTGGTATCGCACCAGGAAACAGCGTTGTGTCGAACACGGAAGCGAGAACGGGCCGCATTGCGGCCCGTTCTGCATTTTGCACACCCATTCGCTTACTTTTTCGTCTTGTCGCCCTCGATCAGCGCATACGCAGAGTGACAACACGCTCGCAAAGCGAGCTTGTTGCGGCGGAGACTAACATTCATGTTACGTCGGAGCCAATGTGAATCGACTCGAAATTCCAGTTCTGGCGTAACACGCGACGCGCATTAGCCTCCACTGAAACTTCGAATCAATCCCATCAACCCTTGGATGCGGCCTTTGTCTTATCCCCCTCGATCAATGCATATGCGGAGTGATTGTGGATTGATTCGAAGTTTTCACTCTCCACCACGTACGCATCGATGCGCTTGTCGCCATTCAGGGCGCGCGCGACATCGCGCACCATGTCTTCGACGAACTTGGGATTGTCGTAGGCGCGCTCGGTAACGTATTTTTCGTCCGGGCGCTTGAGCAGGCCGTAGAGTTCGCAGGACGCCTGATCCTCGGCGATACGGACCAGATCCTCGATCCAGACGTGGGTATTGGTGCGCGCGCTGATGGTCACGTGCGAGCGCTGATTGTGCGCACCGTATTCGGAGATCTTTTTCGAGCACGGGCACAGGCTGGTGACCGGAATTACCACCTTCATGGTGAAAACGTACTGGTCCCCGGATATCTCGCCGACGAAGGTGACCTCGTAATCCATCAGACTCTTGACCCCGGACACCGGCGCCGCCTTGTTGATGAAGTAAGGAAAGGTCATTTCGATATGGCCGAACTCGGCCTCCAGCCGCTTGACCATGTCGCGCAGCATCACCTCGAAGGATTCCACCGAGATTTCACGTTCGTGCGAGTTCAGGATCTCGACGAAGCGCGACATGTGCGTGCCCTTGAAGTTGTGAGGGAGCCCCACGTACATGTTGAAGGTGGCGATGGTGTGTTGCACGCCGTCGCTGCGGTCTGCCACCCGCACCGGATGGCGGATGGCCTTGATTCCGACCTTGTCGATGGCCAGCCGGCGGGTATCCGCCGAACTCTGTACATCGGGAATCGAGAAGCCTTCGGGGGAATTCATGGCGGGTATCTCGGTTGGATGACCAGTGGCCGATTATAGACGACGCCAATAGTTGAGTAAACTACTCGGCTAATTTTGCCACAATCGATGCGCGGATGCCCTCTGAATCCAGACCGCATTCCTTGAGCAATCGCGCCGGGTCGCCATGATCGACGAAGCGATCTGGTAACCCGAGCTGCAGAACCTTCTTCTGAATGCCTTGTTTTTCAAGGATTTCCAGGACAGCGCTGCCGGCGCCGCCGAGGATCGTGTTCTCTTCCACAGTGACCAGCCATTCGTGCGAAGTCGCCAGTTCTCTGACCAGTTTTTCGTCCAGTGGCTTCACGAAACGCATGTCGGCAACTGTCGCATCGAGCTTTTCGGCGGCTTCAAGACAAGGATTGAGGAGCGCGCCGAAAGACAGGATTGCCACCCGTTTGCCTCGACGGCGCACCTCGCCCTTTCCGATCGGTAACGCGGTCATTTCCTTCCGGACCGGCACGCCCGGCCCGCTGCCGCGCGGGTAACGCACCGCCACGGGGCCGTCTATCTGGAAGCCCGTATAGAGCATCTGACGACATTCGTCCTCGTCGCTCGGGGCCATCACGACCATGTTGGGGAGGCAGCGCAAGTAGCTGAGGTCGAAGCTGCCGGCGTGCGTGGGCCCGTCGGCACCGACCAGTCCGGCGCGGTCGATTCCGAACAGGAGCGGCAGGTTCTGGATGCAGATGTCGTGGATCAACTGGTCGTAGGCGCGTTGCAGAAAAGTCGAATAGATCGCCACAACCGGCTTCAGGCCCTCGCAAGCCAATCCGGCGGCGAAAGTAAGCGCGTGCTGCTCGGCGATACCGACATCGAAATACCGGTCCGGATACTCCTGGGAAAAACGTACCAACCCTGAGCCT
The DNA here is from genome assembly GCA_964650365.1 of uncultured Alcaligenaceae bacterium. Classification (GTDB taxonomy): domain Bacteria; phylum Pseudomonadota; class Gammaproteobacteria; order Burkholderiales; family JACQAP01; genus JACQAP01. The sequence continues at coordinate 20,226 of CAZYTR010000014.1, forward strand.
TCGCGCATTGCCGGGGTAATGCCGATCAGGCGCGAATCCAGCGCCGCCATGTCACAGAGCCAGTCGCCGAAAATCTGGGTGTAGGTCAGCTTTGCGCCGGACTTGGGCGTAATTCCCGCGACCGGGTCGAACTTTGTTACCCCGTGGTACAGGATCGGGTCCTTTTCCGCCGGCTCGTAGCCTTTGCCTTTGCGGGTGACGACATGCAGGAACTGCGGTCCCTCGAGTCTCTTCAGGTTGCCGAGAGTCGACACCAGCGCGTCGAGATTGTGGCCGTCAATCGGGCCGATGTAGTTGAAGCCGAACTCCTCGAACAGGGTACCGGGAGTGACCATGCCCTTCACGTGTTCTTCGGCGCGCTTGACGAGTTCCAGCATCGGCGGCACCACGCCGAGCACTTTCTCGCTGGTTTTGCGTGCGGCCGCGTAAAAGCGTCCGGACATCAATTTCGCCAGGTAGTTGTTCAGCGCGCCCACGTTTTCCGAGATCGACATGTCGTTGTCGTTGAGAACGACCAGAAGGTTGGCATCCATCGCTCCCGCATTGTTCAGCGCCTCGAATGCCATGCCCGCGGTCATTGCGCCGTCGCCGATGATCGCCACCACCCTTCGGTCCTCGCCCTTCATGCGCGCCGCCACCGCCATGCCGAGCGCGGCACTGATCGAGGTACTGGAATGCGCGGTCCCAAAGGTGTCGTATTCGCTTTCGATACGGCGCGGGAAGCCGGCCACGCCGCCGTACTGTCGCAGCGTCGACATCCGCTCCCGCCGCCCGGTCAGAATCTTGTGGGCGTAGGTCTGGTGACCGACATCCCAGACCAGACGATCATGGGGCGTGTCGAATACGTAGTGCAGCGCCACCGTGAGTTCAACGGTGCCCAAGTTGGATGACAGGTGGCCGCCGGTGCTCGCCACCGAACGAATCAGGTAGTCACGCAGTTCCTTGGCGAGGTCCGCGAGCTGTTTGCGTTCGAGTGCGCGCAGGTCCGACGGATTGCCGATCTTTTCGAGGAGTTCGTCCATGTCTGTGCCCGAATTCAGAACCGCCGCAACACTATGAAATCGGCGAGTTGGCGAAGTCGTCCGCCGTTCTGAGGAAGCGCGTCCAGCGCGCGCAACGCGTCGTCGCGCAATTGCGAGGCGAACTTGCGCGCCCCGTCGAGTCCGAGCGCGCTCACGTAAGTCGGTTTGTTATTCTTTGCATCCTTGCCCGCGGTCTTGCCCAACGTCGCGGTGCTGGACCGCGCATCCAGCACATCGTCTACCACCTGGAAGGCAAGCCCGATGAATTTTCCAAAGCGATCCAGTTCCCTGAACTGCGTCGCTGACAACGCGCCGCCGCAACGCGCACCCAGCGCCACGCAAGCTCGAATCAGCGCACCGGTCTTGTGAACGTGCATGAATTCCAGTTCGGTCACCGCGAGTATCTTGCCGGTGGCCTCGAAGTCGATCGCCTGTCCACCGGCCATACCGCGTGAACCACAGGCGCGCGCAAGAAGTTCGATCATCTCCATCTGGTGCAGCGCATCGTCGGCAATTGACTGCTCGGATATCACTTGAAAGGCGAGGCTCTGCAAGCTGTCGCCGACCAGCAGAGCGGTACCTTCGTCGAATTCCAGATGTACCGTGGGCTTGCCTCTGCGCAGCACATCGTCGTCCATGCACGGCAGATCATCATGCACCAGCGAATACGCATGGATCATTTCCACCGCGGCGGCCGCGCGATCCACTCGCCGCGGGTCGGCGCCGGACAGTTCACCGGCTCCGTAAGCGAGCAGCGGCCTGACGCGCTTGCCTCCACCCAACACGGCATAACGCATCGCCGCGTGCAGGCGCGCAGGCGCAAGCTCCGTTGCCGGTAACAGGGCATTCAGGGTTTTTTCGACGCGGTCCTGACGCTCCCGCATCCAGCCCTGAAAATCATTCGTTGCCGTTATCACCGGAAAGATTCTTCAGGGTGCCGGCCTCGAGGACCTTGACCTGTTGCTGGGCTTGCTGCAGCTGAGCCTGGCAATACTGGAGGAGCTCCGCGCCGCGTTTATAGCCCGCCAGGGACTGCTCGAGCGGAAGCTGCCCCGCCTCCATGGCGGCGACGATACTCTCGATCTCGGCGAGTGCCTGCTCGAATGATTGCGGCTTCTGCGATTTGGCTTTGGTCACGGAGGACAAAGTATCCAGGGTCGTGTAAGTTCGTAAAAATAGCCTATCCTCGGAACCCGGGTCAACGAATGGGGTCCGATGGTGTTGAGCCGATGAGCCATGATCGGCTCAAAGACGTTGCGCGAGGTAGGGTTTTAAGGGACAATATTTCATGGAATTCCGCCCAAACTGCGCGTCAGGCCGGGGGCGGTTTTTTTATTGCTGTTTTGCCCCGCGAGGGACATCGGTTTATGACAGATCTGGCAAATGTTTCCGCACTGACTCGAACGCCGGCACAGCTGCCTGTCGAGTGGTATCTCGATCCACGCATTGCCAGCATCGAGCAGAAAGTGCTGTTCCAGCAGGGACCGGGATACGTCGGCCACGAATTGATGGTTCCCGAGGTCGGCGACTATCGCAGCCTCGAATGGATGGGACACGCCAAGGCGCTGGTGCACAACCGGAATGGGGTGGAATTGCTGTCCAACGTCTGTCGTCACCGTCAGTCCATCATCCTCAAGGGGCGCGGTCACTCAAACAACATCGTCTGCCCGCTGCACCGCTGGACCTATGACATGTCGGGGCGCCTCCTCGGTGCCCCGCACTTTCCCGGCAACCCCTGCCTGGACCTGGATAAGACCCCTTTGACCCGCTGGAACGGCCTGCTGTTCGCCGGTCCGCGCAATCCAAACCTGGATTTGTCGAAACCGGGCGTGCTCGCCTACGTGGATTTCTCGGGCTATATGCTCGACCGGGTGATGATCGAAGAGTACCCCGTCAACTGGAAGACGTTCATCGAAGTCTTTCTCGAGGATTATCACGTCGAGCCATTCCATCCGGGGCTGGGCCAGTTCGTAAATGCGGATGATCTGAAGTGGGAATTCGGCGAGTGGTACAGCCAACAGACCGTGGGCATCAATCAAGCGCTGGGGAAGCCGGGAACTGTTGCGTACAAGAAATGGCATGAGGCGGTGCTTCGCTACAACAATGGCGAGATGCCCGAGCAGGGCGCGATCTGGCTGACTTACTATCCGAACATCATGGTGGAGTGGTATCCCAAAGTGCTGGTGGTGAGCACCATCGTGCCGCGCGGACCCGAACACTGCAGCAACGTGGTGGAGTTCTACTACCCCGAGGACATCGTCCTGTTCGAACGCGAGTTTGTCGAAGCGGAGCAACAGGCCTACATCGAGACCGCCAGGGAAGACGAGGAAATCTGTGTGCGCATGACCGAAGGCCGCCGCGCGCTCTACCAGCAGGGCCGCAATGATTTCGGCCCGTATCAGTCGCCGATGGAAGACGGGATGATCCATTTCCACGAATTCCTGCGCAAACGGATCGAGCCGCACCTGTAAGCCACGCGCAAGCACCGCGAAACGAGTAAATTTAGTGCGCGGCCGTCGGCTGCGTCGAAGCACGCGCCGCTCAGTCCCTTCGCCTCACGACTTATGCCTTGCGCATGAATTACACGACGCTCATCTCCGTCGCCGATCTGGCAAAGCATCTCGGCAACGAGGAAATCGTGATCTTCGACTGCCGTCACGAATTGACCGATCCCGAATTCGGACCGAAGGCGTACGCCGAATCGCACATCCCTGGCGCCCGATTCGCGCATGTGGACAGGGACCTCGCAGGGCCGCCGACTGGCAAGAACGGTCGCCATCCGCTGCCTGACCCGAGCACGTTCATCGCCTGGCTCGGCCGTATGGGTGTTTCCAATGGCAGTCAGGTCATCGGCTACGATCACGCTGGCGGCAGCTATGCCTCACGCCTGTGGTGGATGCTGCGCTGGGTCGGACATCAGAAGGTAGCGGTAGTCGACGGCGGTTGGCAGGCGTGGACCGCTGCCGGCCATCCTGTGACCAAGGAACGGCCGACGCCGACGCCCGCAAAGTTCAGCGGCAAGCCCGACCGTTCCTGGGTGGACGCTGCGAACGTCGCCAAGCGCCTCAATTCGAAGGAAATAATGCTGATCGACGCACGCAGCAGCGACCGCTTCCATGGCCGCAACGAGACTATCGATCCGGTCGCCGGCCACATTCCGGGCGCGCTCAACCGTTTCTTCAAGGACAACCTGAACGCCCAGGGATTCTTCAAATCACCGGCAGAACTGCGCGCCGATTTCAAATCGCTGGTCGGCGCTACGTCACCGGAACAAGTGGTGCATCAGTGCGGCTCGGGCGTATCTGCCTGCCACAATCTGCTGGCGATGGAGTTCGCAGGCATCAAGGGCACCCTCCTCTATCCCGGTTCGTGGAGCGAGTGGATCGCCGACCCGTCGCGGCCCGTCGCGACGGGGAGTGCTTAGTGTTGAGTGTTTAGTATTGAGTTGGGTGGCATTGTTTGCAACTCATCACTCAACACTCAAAATTCAACACTGTATGCAAGCGTTGCTTGCAGACTTCGTCCTGATCGTCCACTTGCTGTTCGTGGCGTTCGTCGTCGGGGGCCTGGCGTTCATCTGGGTCGGTGCCTGGCACGGCTGGCAGGCGGCACGCAACTTCAAGTTTCGCATTGCACACCTGGCCGCCATCGTGTTTGTCGCGGCCCAAACGCTGCTTGGTTTCGCCTGCCCGCTCACTGTGTGGGAGGACGAACTGCGCGGCAGTCGCGCTGGGATCGGTTTCCTGGAAAGATGGCTTCACGCCGTCCTGTACTACGACTTGCCGAAGTGGGTTTTCGGTTTAGTCTACGTAGTGTTCGCGCTGATCGTCGCGCTGACCTACCTCGCGGTGCCGCCCGCCCGGTCGCATAAGCGGCGGTAGAATACCGTTGATATCCACATGGAGAAATTTCATGCGCCAGAGATTTGGATTCGTTAAGTGGCTGTCCCTGCCCGCTGCCGTTTTGTGTGCGGCCTTTCTGCTTGTCGGGTGCGAGAACATGCCGCAATTCGGCACCAGCGGCAAAGTCGTCGTCAAGGATAAGGACACGACGGTTGCAGTGGTGTTCAGCGACAGGGATCGGCAACTGATCGAGGAATACTACTCGGGCAAATCCAAGAAAAAAAAGAAGACGCCACCCGGACTGGCGAAGAAGGACAAGCTGCCGCCGGGACTGGAAAAGCAGTTGAAGAAGAACGGTGAACTGCCTCCCGGATTGCAGGGGCGCGGGCTCCCGGACGACCTGGAATCCAAGCTTTCGAAACTTCCGGCGGGTTACGTGCGTGTGGTCTTCGGCACCGACATCGTCCTGGAGAACACCAAGACGCGGGTGATCGTCGATATCATGAAGGACGTCGCCCTCGACTGATCGCCACCAGATACGAAAGAAAACGGGCGGTCACAACCGCCCGCCTGTTCCGCTGAAACGTGCGGGCGCTCTCAACCCAGCATGTCGGACCAGATATTCCTGCCCCAGGCTTCCGCGTACTGGCCTTCCAGTTCGCTCGCCGCCGCAGACGTACCGCTGCCTCCCGGGACTATCTCCATAGTTTTCTTCTCCGGCACATAGGCATGCACGGAAGCAACGTGGACGACTTCCTTGTCGCTCACAAAGCTATAGCAGGTGTTGGTGACCAGCGGCTGAGTATTGACCGCTTCACCGTGCATCAGCGCCACCACCGCGGCGGCGCAGACCTTCGCGTGCTGGTTCGCCATGTGCCCGGATTTGGGCATCTGCGCAGCGGCCATGATGGCATCGCCGAGTACGTGCACGTTTTTCACGGCCGATGACTCATAGGTCAGAAAATCCACACCACACCACCTGTTGTTCGCGGTGATCAACCCGGCGTCTGCGGCAATCTTTGCGGCGCGCTGGGGAGGGACCACGTTCAACACATCGGCCTTGACGTCTTCGAATGTGAGTTTCGCCGTCAGCGTGGCCGCATCCACTCCCGTGAGTTCGCTGTTCGGTCGGTACTCGATGATCCCGGCGTAGCGCTCGCTCCACGCCTTCATGAACAGCCCCTTCTTCGAAACCACGTC
>CAZYTR010000015.1:0-16188 GCA_964650365.1 uncultured Alcaligenaceae bacterium
ACGACGACGCCGCAGCTCACGCGGAGGATCGTCTTCCCCTGGCCAACAGGTACAGCTCGCTGGAGCGGTCGCGTGATGCCTTGGGCTTGCGCACGGCCACTGTCGAAAATGCTTCGGCGAGCTGCTTTCTGAACTCGTCGACTCCCGAACCCTGGAACATTTTGACCAGAAAGCTGCCGCCCGGTTTCAGCCTGTCGCGGGCAAATTCCAGCGCGACTTCGGCCAGCCCCATCGACCGGGCCTGATCCACCAGGCCTACGCCGCTAATATTGGGCGCCAGGTCCGAAATCACAAGGTCGATGCGGCGGCCGGCCAGTTCTTTTTCCAGCCGTTCCAGGGTTAAGGTCTCGGAAAAATCGCCGCGAATGAAAGCGACCCCTTCGACCGGTTCCATTTCCAGCACGTCGAGCGCAATCACGCGTCCTGCGGTGCCCACCAGTGGGGCCAGCACCTGCGACCAGCCGCCGGGTGCTGCGCCGAGGTCTACCACGGTCATTCCGGGGCGTACCAGCTTGTCCTTCTCCAGCACCTCGATCAGTTTGTAGGCCGCGCGCGAGCGGTAACCCTCCCTCTTCGCGCGCCGCACGTAGGGGTCGGTGACATGCTCGTGCATCCAGGCCTTGCTGGTCTTGGTGCGTGCCATTGCCTACAATTTCCTTTTTGGGAGGCTTTCTTGACGAATCAATTGACCCCCGGCGAGCGCCGCGCGCTCAAGGCCCGCGCCCACGCCCTCGATCCCGTGGTTCTGATCGGCGATGGCGGCCTGACTGCGGCGGTGCTCAAGGAAATCGACCGCAGCCTGAACGCGCATGAACTCGTCAAGGTCCGGGTCGCCGGCGAAGACCGCGACGCCAGGTCGGATACCCTGCGCCGGGTGTGCGAAGACCTCGGTGCGACTGCTGTCCAGCATGTCGGAAAGATCCTGTTGATCTACCGCCTGCGCCCCGAGCAGGACGCCAAACGCAGGACCAGGCCGGCAAGAAAGCCACGCCGTGCGCTCAAGCGCAGCTTTCAGAACCGCGTTTGACACCCGGGAGTCTTTTGGGGCGCGCGTGCGCGACGCTCGCCTCACGCCTCACGCCTCACGCCTCACGTCTCACGTCTCACGTCTCACGTCTCACGCCTTCAAAGATACTTCACGTCCAGGATCTCGTACTCCTTGATGCCGCCGGGCGCCTTGACTTCCGCGACATCGCCGGAGTACTTGCCAATCAGCGCGCGCGCGATCGGCGAACTGATGGAGATCTTTCCGCTCTTGATGTCGGCTTCGTCGTCACCGACGATCTGGTAAGTCACGGTCTCGCCGCTGCCGACCTCTTCCAGGTCCACTGTGGAGCCAAACACGCAGCGGCCGTCGGCATCGACATGCGCCGGATTGATGATCTGGGCATTGGCGAGCTTGCCCTCCAGTTCGACAATACGGCCTTCGATGAAACTCTGCCTTTCCTTCGCCGCGTCGTACTCGGCATTCTCCGACAGGTCCCCGTGGGTTCGCGCCTCCTGGATGGATACAATTACTTTCGGCCGCGCCACGGTCTTGAGCTGGTGCAACTCCGCTCGCATCAACTCGGCGCCTTTGACTGTCAGCGGGATCTTGTTCATCTTTCAACACCTCTTCGTGGCTGCGCGGCGCAGGTGCCGCCAATGTTTTGTCTGCTGCATGACTTTGTACCGGATCGGCGCCTCAACGCAGCCTGGCGTGCAGGTCCTGCAAAGAATACGCGGTGAGCTCACGCATGTTCTGCATGCCGGTACATGCGGCACGCGCGCCGGCAATGGTGGTGTAGTAGGTTACGCGCGCCTGCAGCGCCGAACGCCGAATCGAATAGGAATCCTGAATGGCGCTGCGGCGATCCTCCACCGTGTTGATGATCAGCGCAATCTCGCCGTTCTTGATCATGTCTACCACATGTGGGCGGCCTTCCGCCACTTTGTTTACCGCGGTTACCTGCAGGCTCGCCGCCGCAAGCGCGGCCGCCGTGCCGCGGGTGGCAAGCAGCGTGCAGCCCAGTGCCGCAAGCGAGCGCGCTATGTCGACCACCTTGGTCTTGTCGGAATTGCGCACGCTGATGAACACCTTGCCGCCTGAGGGCAGGCGCACGCCGGCGGCGAGCTGAGACTTCACGAAGGCTTCGGCAAAAGTATCGGCCACGCCCATTACCTCGCCGGTGGACTTCATCTCCGGACCGAGGATGGTATCCACGCCCGGGAATTTTATGAAAGGGAACACCGCCTCCTTGACCGCGTAGTACGGCGGAACGACCTCGCCGCTGATGCCCTGGCTTTCGAGGGTCTGGCCCACCATGCAACGCGCCGCAATCTTCGCCAACGCCCGGCCGGTCGCCTTGGAGACGTAAGGCACGGTGCGCGAGGCGCGCGGATTGACTTCAAGAACGAATACCACATCGTTCTGGATGGCGAACTGCACGTTCATCAATCCCACCACCTGCAGCGCTTTCGCCATCGCCACGGTCTGCCGGCGCAGTTCGTCTTGCAGCTTCTTCGACAGGCTGTACGGCGGCAGCGAGCATGCCGAATCGACCGAGTGCACGCCGGCCTGCTCGATGTGCTCCATGATGCCGCCGATCAGGACCTCGGCGCCATCGCAGATGGCATCCACGTCGACTTCGATGGCGTCGTTGAGGAAGCGGTCCAGCAGCACCGGCGAATCATTGGAAACCTTGACCGCCTCGCGCATGTAGCGCTCCAGGTCGCGCTGCTCATGCACGATTTCCATCGCCCGCCCGCCCAGCACGTAGGAGGGACGCACCACCAGCGGGTAGCCGATTTCCTGCGCCAGCGCCAACGCCGCCTCGGGATTGCGCGCGGTCCGGTTGGGCGGCTGCCTGAGCTGGAGTTGGACCAGCATCTTCTGGAAACGCTCGCGGTCTTCGGCGCAGTCGATCATGTCCGGACTGGTGCCGATGATGGGCACGCCGTTCGCTTCCAGGTCCCGGGCGAGTTTCAGCGGCGTCTGCCCGCCGTACTGCACGATCACGCCGAGCGGCTTCTCCACCGCGACGATCTCGAGCACGTCTTCGAGCGTCAGCGGCTCGAAATACAGCCGGTCGGAGATATCGTAATCGGTGGACACCGTTTCCGGATTGCAGTTGACCATGATGGTCTCGTAGCCGTCTTCGCGCAGCGCCAGCGCCGCGTGCACGCAGCAGTAGTCGAACTCGATGCCCTGGCCGATGCGGTTCGGCCCGCCGCCCAGCACCATCACCTTCCTGCGCTCGGTCGGCCTCGCTTCGCATTCCTCCTCATACGTGGAATACATGTAAGCGGTGCGGGTGTCGAACTCTGCGGCGCAGGTGTCCACCCGCTTGTAAACCGGCCGCACGTTCAGTTCCCAGCGCTGGGCGCGCACCGAGTCCTGGGTGGCGTTCAGCAACTTCGCCAGCCTGCGGTCGGAAAAGCCGGCGCGCTTGAGAGTCCACAGCGTGTCGCGATCGAGATCGCCGATGCGCTTGCCTTCCAGCGCCTTTTCCTGGCGGATGATGTCCTCGATTTGCGCCAGAAACCACGGATCGATCCGGGTCAGTTGGTGCACGTCCTCCCGGCTCATGCCGATGCGCAGCGCGTCGGCGAGGAAAAGGATGCGCTCCGGGCCCGGATCGGCGAGTTCGATCTCGATGGTCTCGCGATCAGTGGTCTTTTCGTCGAATCCGTCGATACCGGTCTCCAGCCCGCGCAGGGCTTTGTGCAGCGATTCCTGGAAGGTGCGGCCTATAGCCATCACCTCGCCCACCGACTTCATCTGGGTGGTGAGCCGCGAATCGGCCTGCGGGAATTTCTCGAAAGCGAAGCGCGGAATCTTGGTGACCACGTAATCGATGGTCGGCTCGAACGATACCGGCGTCGCCCCGCCGGTAATGTCGTTGCGCAGTTCGTCGAGGGTGTAACCGACGGCGAGCTTGGCCGCGACCTTGGCGATCGGAAAGCCGGTCGCTTTTGATGCCAGAGCAGACGAACGCGATACCCGCGGATTCATCTCGATGATGACCATGCGGCCGTCTTTCGGGTCGATCCCGAACTGCACGTTTGAGCCGCCGGTATCGACCCCGATCTCGCGCAAACACGCGATCGAGGCATCGCGCATGATCTGGTATTCCTTGTCGGTGAGCGTCTGCGCCGGCGCGACGGTGATCGAGTCCCCGGTATGGATACCCATCGGATCGACGTTCTCGATCGAGCAGATGATGATGCAATTGTCCTTGCGGTCGCGCACCACCTCCATCTCGAACTCTTTCCAGCCGATCACCGACTCCTCGATCAGGAGCTCGTGGGTGGGCGAAGCATCCAGCCCGCGTTCGCAAATGGCGACGAACTCTTCCTTGTTGTAGGCAATACCGCTGCCGGTGCCGCCGAGCGTGAACGAAGGCCGGATGATGGTGGGAAAGCCGACCATCGCCTGCACCTGCAGCGCCTCCTCCATACTGTGCGCGATGGACGAGCGCGGGCTCGCCAGGCCTATCCTGGTCATGGCTTTTTTGAATTTCTCGCGGTCCTCGGCCTTGTCAATCGCCTCCCTGGAAGCACCGATCATTTCCACGCCGTACTTCTCCAGCACGCCCTGCCTGGCGAGGTCGAGCGCGCAGTTGAGCGCGGTCTGGCCGCCCATGGTGGGCAGCAAAGCATCGGGGCGCTCGACAGCGATTATTTTCTCCAGCATCTGCCAGGTGATCGGCTCGATGTAAGTAACGTCCGCCATTTCCGGGTCGGTCATGATAGTCGCCGGATTGGAATTCACGAGAATGACGCGATAACCCTCCTCGCGCAGCGCCTTGCACGCCTGGGCGCCGGAGTAGTCGAACTCGCATGCCTGGCCGATGACGATGGGGCCGGCACCGATGATCAGTACGCTCTCGATGTCTTCGCGCTTCGGCATCTAATGAAAATCTTGAACTGCGGAGATCACGAAGGACACGGAGAGAAACGGAAGAACAATTCCTGACGGGCCCGTGTGCTCACTGTGTAGTTTGCGGCTCACGAGTTTGCCTTTCGGTTTTGTATCAGCCCGATAAAGCGGTCGAACAGGTAATCGACATCGTGCGGACCGGGGCTCGCTTCGGGATGGCCCTGGAAGCAGAACGCCGGCTTGTCGGTGCGTTCGAATCCCTGCAGGCTGCCGTCGAACAGCGACACGTGCGTGACTCGGACATTCGCCGGCAACGTCTTGGCGTCCACCGCGAAGCCGTGGTTCTGGCTGGTAATCATCACCCGCCCGCTGTCCAGGTCCTGCACCGGGTGGTTCGCGCCGTGGTGTCCGAATTTCATCTTGATCGTCTTTGCGCCGCTGGCCAGTCCCAGCAACTGGTGGCCGAGGCAGATGCCGAACATGGGAACGCCGGCGTCGAGGAATTGGCGTATGGCCTTGATCGCGTAATCGCAGGGCTCCGGATCGCCCGGACCGTTGGACAGAAAGATCCCGTCGGGCCTCAGCGCCAGCGCCTGTTCCGCGGATGCCTGCGCGGGCAGAACGGTCAGGCGACAGCCGCGGCTGGCCAGCCTGCGCAGGATGTTGTACTTGATGCCGTAGTCGTACGCCACGACGTGATGCTTCGGGGAAATCTGGCTGCCGTATCCCCGCCCCAGCACCCATTCGGTCTGGTTCCATTGGTAGGATTTCGTGCAGCTCACCACCTTCGCCAGGTCCATGCCTGCCAACCCTGGAAAGGCGCGCGCTTCATTCAGTGCAAACGCCTCGTCGATCCGGCCTGCCATCAGGCAACCGTTCTGCGCGCCCTTTTCGCGCAGTATCCGGGTGAGCTTGCGGGTATCGATGCCGGCGATCGCCGCAACGCCCTGCGCCTTCAAGTAACCGGAGAGGTCCTGGCTGCGGCGGAAGTTGCTGGCAAACACCGGCAGGTCGCGGATCACCAGCCCCGCGGCAAAGACCTTGCCGGATTCAATGTCCTCCGGATTGACGCCGACGTTGCCGATGTGCGGATACGTCAGGGTAACGATCTGCTGGCAATACGACGGGTCGGTAAGAATTTCCTGGTAGCCGGTGATCGCGGTGTTGAACACGACCTCGCCGGCGGTATGGGTCTGCGCACCGATGGAAATGCCCCGGAATATCGTGCCGTCGGCGAGTACAAGGGCGGCAGGCTGACGGTCGAGCGCAGGCACTTGAGGCTCCAGGGAAGTGCGGTTCTGTGGGGTTACTCCACATATGGAAAGCGGGAGAGGCGTGCGCCCCTCCCGCTTGCATTGTGAGTGCGCATTATAGAGGAAGGGCCGGCGCGGTTCAACGCGCCCTGGGTGTTACTACTTCAGGCCGAGCACATCCTGCATGTCGAACAGGCCGGATTTCTTTCCCGCCAAGAACCGCGCTGCACGCAGCGCGCCGAGCGCAAACGTCGCGCGGCTTGCGGCCCTGTGGGTAATCTCGACGCGTTCGCCGGTGCCGGCGAACAACACCGTATGGTCGCCGACGATGTCGCCGCCGCGCACGGTGGCAAAGCCTATAGTGGCGGGCTTGCGCTCGCCGGTTACACCTTCACGGCCATAGACGGCGCATTCAGCGAGATCGCGTCCCAGCACCTCGGCGATGACTTCTCCCATGCGCAGCGCCGTGCCCGAGGGCGCGTCGACCTTGTGACGGTGATGCGCCTCGATGATTTCGACGTCGTAACCTTCGTTCAGGACTTTCGCCGCAAGCTCGAGCAGCCGGAACGTCAGATTCACCCCGACGCTCATGTTGGGGGCCATCACCATCGCGACCTCCCGGGAGGCGGCGCTGATCAGCTTCTTCTGTTCCGGCGTGAATCCCGTGGTCCCGATCACCATGCGGACGCCGCGGCTGCGGCAAATGTCGAGGTGTTTGAGCGTTGCCTCGGGCCGGGTGAAATCCACCAGCACGTCACAGCCCGCGAGCGAGCGCTCGAGATCGGCCGAAATCTGCACGCCGCACGGCGCGCCCACCAGTTCGCCCGCGTCCTTGCCGAGAAACGGGCTGTCGGAACGCTCCAGCGCGGCCTTGATCTGGAAGTCGCCGGTTTGCGCCAACGCCTCGAGCAGCGCGCGGCCCATGCGGCCGGTACTGCCCGCGATTGCGATTCTCTGAGGAGTCATCGGAACTCGGCGTTTCGTATTCGGGAGGTGTGCCCGGATCAGGGGCTGGCGGTCTCGGCCGGCGCGCGCGAGAGGTTTTCGGAGGCGACCACGTCACCATCGATGTACTTGAGTTTGTCGCCACTGAAAACCACGGTGATCTTGCGTTGCCGGCGCACGTCGCCCGCCTTGCCGGTCAGATACACGTAGTCCCAACGATCGGCATGAAACACGTCGGCCACCAGCGGCGTGCCGAGGATGAAGCGCACCTGCGAGCGCGTCATGTCGGGCTTGAGCTTCGCCACCATTTCCTGATCGACGTAGTTTCCCTGCTGGACGTCGATCTTGTGGGGTGTGAGCATGCAACCGGCGAGCAGGGCGGGCAAGAGCCAGAGAAAGCGCATGATAGTGAGCTGCGTCATCCGGCGGCAAAGGCATCCGGACGCGGTATCCAAGCAGGTTGAAAGTCGCTATGATAAATCACCAACCGCTCCGTGTCAGTTCTGACATGACCACGCCTCACAATCTCAAGAACATCGGACTGAAGGCCACACTTCCTCGCTTGAAGATACTCGACCTGTTCGAGAACAGCGACGTTCGCCACCTCACCGCAGAGGACGTCTACAAGGTGCTGATGAAAGAGGGCATGGAGATCGGTCTGGCAACCATCTACCGGGTGCTCACCCAGTTCGAGCAGGCGGGTATCCTGATCCGCCACCATTTCGAATCAGGCAAGGCGGTCTTCGAACTGAATCAGGGCGGCCACCACGATCACCTGGTCTGCATCCAGTGCGGACAGGTCGCTGAATTCTACGATGCGGAGATCGAGCGGCGCCAGGTCAAGATCGCCAAGGACCGCGGCTTCACGATCCACGAGCACTCGCTGCAGTTGTATGCCGACTGCATCAAGCCCGGCTGTCCGAACCGCAACAAATCCTGAAACTGCGCAGCCGGCGAATGCCCTCCCGCATTCCGGGGTCGGCATCCGTCATGGCGGCAGGAGCGGCTGCAGTAGTTCGTCCGGGCCGCGCACGACATCGCAACGAACCTGAGGAGGCAATCATGGTGGCACTCGCGAGTGAACCGCAGTCCATAGGCAGGGTACTCGACAGCGGTTTCAAGTTGTTCGTCAAGGCATTTGCCGGCGTTCTTCCACTGTCACTGGCAGCGGCTGCGGTGCTTGCAGTCCCGAACATCGCCAACGTCGTCATGGGCGGTCCCGAACAGGTCGCGAGCCCGATACCCGGCGCGACTTTTCTGGTCCTCTTCCTGGTGGCGCTGCCCATCTACATGATACTGATCGCCGCAGTGGTGTACCGGCTCGGCGTGGTGGCCGAAATCCACGACGGGAGCGCCGGACAGGCGTTAGCACGCGGGGCCCAGTGCGTGCTCTCGCTCATCGGCGCAGCCATCCTCTACATCCTGGGGGTGGCCGGGGGCCTGATCTTGCTGATCATTCCCGGCATCATCCTGTCGCTGAGCCTGTCGTTCGCGTTCTTCGCCATCGTCCTTGACGGCGAATCGGTGCTGGGCGGGCTCAAACGCAGCCACCGGCTGGTGTGGGGCAACTGGTGGCGCACGCTTGCGGTGGTTTCCGTGCCGGTGGTCATCGTGATGATTCTTTACCTCGGGCTCGTGATTGCATTCGGCGCCACTATCCTCCTGTCAGATGACAGGCCCGCGAGCGACGTCATGATCACGGCAAACCTGATCGAAGTCGCGATCGGCGGCATCACCGCGCCCCTGATCTACTCGATCATGATCGCGCAGTACCACGATCTGAAGTTGAGGAAGGAGGGGCACGATCTTGCGGCGCGGCTTGCTTAACGCATCGCCCGGCTGCTTCCTCCTGCCCGGCCTCAGGCCGGCTTGCCACGGGACTCGTCCCTGAGCTTTCGCAGGCACTTGCGCAGTTCGGCCTCGGTACCGCTCCTCGCCAGCGGTTGGCCGATGCGGGCCAGGAATTTTTCCGCGAGGCCCCTGCGCAACGGCGCATCGAGCCCACGCCAGCGCTCCAGCAGATCGTCCAGCAACTCCCTGTCCCCGGGCGACAGCCGCGACGAGGACGACCCGGTCACGCCGTCGAAATCGAGGCCGCCTTTGCGGGTGTCGTAGATCAGCAGCGTGCCGGCGGCAAGGTCACCTATGCGCACCTGGCGCGCGGTGAACATCGCCACGACGAGCCCGAGCACGTAGAACGCCGGCAGAGAATCCACCAGCCTGAAGACGTTGCGGATGATCAGCGCGCCGGCATCGGGGGTCAGTGCGCGCTCGGTGACGATACGTATCCCAGCCATGCGCTTGCCCGGCGTACGCCCCCGCATGACGATTTCAAGCAACGGGTGATAGAGAAAATAAATCGCAGCCGCCGGCAGCAATCCCGCATACAACGCCACCTTGCCGGCGTTCAGCAAAGGAGCTAGGAAATCCTCCGCCGGCGACCGCACGCCAAGCAGTACCGCGATCAGCACCAACCAGGCCAGCGCCAGCGGAAAGCGGATGTGCCAGTCGATCAGGAAAGCGTAACTGCGGCTGCCGATGCCGGCAACCGGTAACTCGACTTCGACCGCGTTGGCCTCCTTTACAACGAGTTTGTCTTCCACGACGCCCCTGTCCCGGTCGCGCTAGCGCGCGCCGAATCCCAGCAATTCCGCGGCGTGCTTGCGCGTGGTCTCGGTAATCTTCACCCCGCCGAGCATGCGTGCAATTTCCTCGACCCGGGAGGCACGGTCGAGCACCGCCACCTGGCTCGCCACTTTGCCGTTGGCCGCGGACTTGCTCACCTGCCATTGCTGGTTGCCGGACGCCGCCACCTGCGGCAGGTGGGTGACGCACATCACCTGATGACGGCTGCCGAGTTCCTTGAGCATTCTGCCGACGATTTCGGCGACGCGCCCGCCGATGCCGGCATCGACTTCGTCGAAGATCAACGTCGGCACGGCAGCCACCTGGCTGGTGACGGTCTGGATCGCCAGACTCATGCGCGAGAGTTCGCCGCCCGAAGCCACCTTCGCCAGCGCCAGCGGTGTGGCGGCGGCGTGGCCCGCAACCAGGAATTCGATCTGCTCAAGTCCATGGGCGTTGCCTTCGCTCAGCGGATGCAAAGCAATCTCGAATGCGCCGCCGCCCATCGCGAGGTTCTGCATCGACGCCGTGACTCTCTTGGCGAAATCCGCCGCTGCCTTCCTGCGCGCCGCGGAGAGCTTCTTCGCGCGGTCGTGCCAGTGCGCGGAGGCCTGGCCCTCGCGCTGGCGCAGCGTTTCCGGGTCGAACCCGGTCTCAAGCTCCGCGAGCCGCGCCTTCATTGTTGCCAGACGTTCCGGCATCTCCGGCGGATTCACCCTGAACTTGCGCGACGCCGTGTGCACCGCATCGAGCCGGGCTTCCAGCTCGCGCAGCCGCTGCGGATCCAGATCCAGGCGGCTTTGATAATGGCGCAGGCCGTAAACCGCCTCCTGAAGCTGGATCTGCGCCGGCTCGATCGTAGCGAGAATTTCCTTCAACTGCGGGTCGAAATCGGTCATGCCGTGGAGGCGCGAATTCACCGAAGCGACCGCGGCCAGCGTGGACATCTCGCCTTCGGACAGCACCTCGAGGCTGAACTGCACCGCTTCGATCAGGCTGGCGGCGTGTGCCAGCCGCTTGTGCTCCGCCTGCAGTTCCTCCCATTCCTCGGCGCGGAAACAGAGCGCATCCAGTTCTTTCACCTGCCACTGCAGTTGCTCGCGCTCGGCTTCCAGGACCTTGGCATCAGACTCCAGCGCCCGCCTCTGCTGCCGGATGTCCTGCCAGGCATCGAATGCCGCCGCAACTTCGCGCGCCAGATCGGCGGCGCCGGCGTAGCCGTCCAGCAGGTCGCGCTGGGCGGCCGCGCGCAACAGCGACTGATGCGCATGCTGGCCGTGAATGTCCACCAGCAATTCGCCGATCTCCTTGAGCTGCTGCACCGTGGCCGGGCGAGCGTTGACGTATGCCCGCGAGCGGCCGGAAGTCTCGATCACTCGGCGCAGCAGGCACACGCCCGCATCAGCGCTGAGATCATTGTCCGCCAGGTAAGCCGAAACGGATGGCGCTTCGTCGGTCGAGAATTCCGCGCTCACTTCGGCCCTGTCTTTTCCCTCACGCACCTGCCCGGATTCGGCGCGGCTGCCCAGTACCGCGGCCAACGCGTCGATCAGGATGGACTTGCCCGCCCCCGTTTCCCCCGTCACTACCGTGAAGCCGGGCTGAAATTCGAGATCGAGCTTGTCAACGATGACGAAGTCGCGGATGCTGAGGCTGCGCAACATTGGGTGCAGAAGAAACCGGCGGCGATGACAGATCGTCGTTACAGGGTATCGCTCCAATGGAGCTTTTCCCGGAGCATGTGATAGTAGTTGTGTCCCAGCGGATGGAGCAGGCGGATCGCGTGCGGACAACGGCGCACGATGACCTTGTCGCGCTCCTGCAGTTCGTAGTGCGAATGGCTGTCGAAGTGCGCGCGCGCATCCGCGGCCTTGTGAATCAGGATTTCGATCACCGACTCGCTGCTCACCACGATCGGACGGTTCGACAGTGTGTGCGGACAGACCGGGACCAGTCCGATGACGTTCAGGCTTGGGTGCAGAATCGGCCCGCCGGAAGATAGCGCGTATGCGGTCGAGCCAGTGGGGGAGGCCACAATCAGCCCGTCGGAGCGCAGGTTGTAGATGAATTGCCCGTCGATGTGCACCTCGATCTCGATCAGGCTGCCTTCTGCGCCCTTGTTCACCGACACATCGTTGAATGCCAGCACGTCCAGCACCTGGCGTTCGCCCCTCAACACCGCCGCCTGCAGCAGCATGCGCGATTCTGTGATGAAGCTGCCGTCGAGGATTGTGCCGATGGCCTCGAACATGGTGTTCATCGACAGATCGGTGAGAAAGCCGAGCCGCCCCTGGTTGATCCCGACCAGCGCCACGTTGTAAGGCGCCAAGGTGCGCGCGATGTTGAGCATGGTACCGTCGCCGCCGATGACGATGGCAAGCTCGGCGGCACGGCCGAGGTCTTCGAGCGGCAGTACCGCGTGGTTGTTCTTGCCGATGTGCGCGGCCGTCAGCGGATCGAGCACGATGCTGACACCCCGTCCATTCAGAAAATCCGCCAGCCGCAGGAGCGGTTCAGCGATCTCGGGGCTCTTGTACTTGCCGATCAGGGCGATGGTCTTGAATGCGCTCGACATGCCCCGAATTAAAGCACATTTCCCTGCGAACCGCCGCTTCCGCGGCCGCGCGCATCTACGCCTACTTCGACGCCGAAAAGCTTTGTAGAATGGCTACATGGCAACCAATGATTCCATCCCGAGCGAACGTGCGCAGATCCTGCTGAAAATGCTGGTCGAGCGCTACATTGCCGACGGGCAGCCGGTTGGATCGCGATCGCTCGCCAGGTTTTCCGGACTCGAGCTGAGCCCGGCAAGCATCCGCAACATCATGGCGGACCTTGAAGAACTGGGTTTCATCGCCAGCCCTCACACTTCCGCCGGCCGCATCCCGACCCCGCGCGGCTACCGGTTTTTCGTGGACACGCTCTTAAAGGTCAGGCCGCTCGACCAAGTGGAGATCAACCAGCTCGAAGGCCAGTTGCAGCCCGATAACACCCAGAAACTGGTGTCGCAGGCCTCGCACCTGCTTTCCGATCTCACCCGCTTCGCCGGCGTGGTGATGACGCCCAAGCGCAGGAGCGCCGCGTTCCGCCACATCGAGTTCCTGAGACTGTCTGAAAAGCGCATCCTGCTGATCATCGTCGCCCCAGACGGCGACGTTCAGAACCGCATCATCCTCACCGATCGCGCATATGGGCCCGCGGAACTTACCGAAGCCGCAAATTTCCTGAATCAGAACTTCGCCGGGTTGACGTTCGACGAAATAAAGGCACGTATCCAGGACGATCTTCGCAAGCTGCGCGAGGACATGACGCGGCTCATGACCCAGGCGCTCGAGGCCAGCACAGAGGTGATGAGCCAGAACACGGAGGATTACGTGCTTTCCGGGGAGCACAACCTGCTGCACGTGCAGGATCTGTCGTCGAACATGGCGAGTCTGAGGCGGCTTTTCGACATGTTCGAGCAGAAGACCAGCCTCTTGCAGCTGCTCGACATCAGCAGCCGCGCCCACGGAGTGCAGATTTTCATCGGAGGTGAATCCGGCCTGGTACCGCTGGACGAGTGCAGTGTGGTGACCGCACCCTACGAAGTCGATGGCCAGGTGGTCGGCACGGTCGGTGTGGTCGGCCCCACCCGCATGGCCTACGAGCGCGTGATCCCGATCGTGGACATCACCGCCAAGCTGCTTTCCAGCGCGCTCTCACAGCATTGAATATTTGCGAGAGAAACGAGGCCCGCACCAGATCCTCCGGGCGTTGTGTGCGCTGCTCAAGGGCACCTCACGCCTCACGCCTCACGCCTCACGCCTCTTGCCTCTCGCCTCACGCCTGTCTCCTCTCGCCTCACGCCTGACGCCTCTCGCCTCACCCTTATGTCCTTACTTCCCGAACCCAAGTTCCAACACGGCACGATGGCCAGGACCGGCATCCTGCTGATAAACCTCGGGACGCCCGCCGCACCGACCGCCAAGGCGGTAAAGCCCTACCTCAAGCAATTTCTGTCCGATCCGCGCGTGGTGGAAATACCGCGCGTACTCTGGTGGCCGATCCTCAACGGCGTCATCCTCAATACCCGGCCGAAGCAGTCGGCCGCGAAGTACGCAAAGATCTGGACCAGGGAAGGTTCACCACTGAAGGTCCACACCGAAAAGCAGGCGATGCTGTTGAAGGGTTATCTGGGCGAGCGCGTGAAGACCCCGCACAGCGTCGCCTGGGCGATGCGCTATGGCGAACCGTCGGTCGGTACTGTCCTGGGCGAGCTGCGCAGCCAGGGGTGCGACCGCATGCTGGTGCTGCCGTTGTACCCGCAGTACGCGGCGAGCACGACCGCCAGCGCCTTCGACGCGGTATTCGATGCAATCAGGAGAATGCGCAATGCACCGGCGCTGCGACTGGTCAAGCACTACCATGACCACCCCGCCTATATCGCCGCGTTGGCAAAGAACGTCAACGATTACTGGATGGTGAACGGCCGGCCGGACAAGCTGGTGATGAGCTTTCATGGCGTGCCGCGCTTCACTCTGGATCGCGGCGACCCCTATCATTGCGAGTGTCAGGTGACCGCCAGGTTGCTTGCCCGGGAACTGGGGCTCAAGCCGGAGCAATACATGGTGACTTTCCAGTCGCGCTTCGGCCGCACCGAGTGGCTCAAGCCTTACACCATCGATACCATTGCGGCGCTGGGCAAGCGCAATACTTTAAGAGTGGATGTGGTGTGCCCGGGATTCGTGTCCGATTGCCTGGAAACCCTGGAAGAGATTGGCATCGAGAACAAGTCCGCCTTCCTCAAGGCGGGGGGCGGGGAATTCCACTACATCCCATGCCTGAACCAGCGTCACGAATGGATCCAGGCGTTGTCCCGCATCGCTGCGGAAAACCTGCACGGCTGGGCAGCCACCGACTGGGATCAGGCCCCGGTACTGCGCGCCGCCGCGGAAAGCCGCGCCCGCGCGGTTGCGATGGGCGCGAAAAACTAGCCGCTCAGAGTAGCGACGCGGCTTGGGGAAGCGCTCCATAAGTCCGGCATGCGCGACCGGGCTCAGCATCGGGCCAGGGTTGAAATAGCAGGGTCGGACCCCGATATCCTCAAAAGTTTGCATTCGGCATTCAGGAGACGTTGATGCAGGACCAGAAAAATGTGGCCGCCGTTCCGCAGAACGACAATGGGGTGGCCTCGCCGTCGGCGGAGGACACGCGAAATGACACCCGGACAGTCGAGACCATGCCGGGTATGGAAGAGTTGCTCAAAAGAGCCGAGCTTGCGGCTCAGGAACACCACGATGCCTGGCTGCGCGCCAAGGCCGAGGCGGACAACGTGCGCAAGCGCGCGCAGGCCGACGTCGCCAATGCCTACAAGTACGCGCTCGAGGGTTTCGCCGGCGAGCTGCTGGCGGTACGCGACAGCCTGGAGGGGGCGCTCGCCTCCGGCAACGCCACCACGGATGTGCTGAGAAGCGGCGTGGAGCTGACGCTGAAGCAGCTGACCAGCGCGTTCGAGAAGTTTTCCATCAAGGAAATCAATCCATTAGGGGAAAAGTTCGACCCCCACAAACACCAGGGCATCGGCGTGGTGGAAGCCGATGCCGACCCCAATACCGTGGTCAGCGTGCTGCAGAAAGGCTACAGCCTTAACGACCGGGTGATCCGCCCGGCGCTGGTCACCATCGCTAAATCGCGCGACGCTGCTTGATTTTCAGGGCGGAAGACCAAATCTTCGCTATCAAGGGCATTTTCACTTTCGAACAAAGGTAAAAGACCATGGGAAAGATAATCGGTATTGACCTCGGCACCACGAATTCCTGCGTGGCCGTGATGGAGAACGGCCAGCCCAAGGTGATCGAGAACTCCGAAGGCGCCCGCACCACGCCCTCGATTGTCGCCTACATGGAAGACGGCGAGGTGCTGGTGGGTGCCCCGGCCAAGCGCCAGGCGGTTACCAATCCCAAGAACACGCTGTTCGCGGTCAAGCGTCTGATCGGCCGCCGCTTCACCGAAAAGGAGGTGCAGAAGGATATCGACCTGATGCCCTACAAGATCATCCAGAACAGCAACAGCGACGCCTGGGTCGAGGTGCGCGGCAAGAAGATCGCCCCGCCCGAGATTTCCGCGCAAGTCCTGGTGAAAATGAAGAAAACCGCCGAGGACTACCTCGGCGAGCCGGTCACCGAGGCGGTGATCACCGTGCCCGCCTACTTCAACGATTCGCAACGCCAGGCCACCAAGGACGCGGGCCGCATCGCCGGGCTGGAGGTCAAGCGCATCATCAACGAGCCGACTGCGGCGGCACTCGCCTTCGGCATGGACAAAAAGGAAGGCGACCGCAAGATCGCGGTATATGACCTGGGCGGCGGCACGTTCGACATCTCTATCATCGAAATCGCGGTGGTGGACAAGGAACACCAGTTCGAGGTGCTCTCGACCAATGGCGATACCTTCCTCGGCGGCGAGGACTTCGACCAGCGGCTGATGGACTATCTCGCCGACGAGTTCAAGAAGGAACAGGGAATT
>CAZYTR010000016.1:0-11896 GCA_964650365.1 uncultured Alcaligenaceae bacterium
GAGAACGAGCCGGAACTCACCCCCGAGACCGCCGCAAAATACGACGCACTGGCGGTCATGCTGGCGAAGGTCACCCGCAAGACCGTCTCCGGCGCAAATCGAAGGCTCAAGCTGATTGCACGCTTCGGCGTCGGTTACGACACGGTGGACGTGCCGGCCTGCACCGAGAATGGCGTGATCCTCAGCATCACCCCGGACGGCGTGCGCCGGCCGCTGGCGACTTCCGAGCTTACGCTGGTCCTGATGCTGGCGCAGAAGGTGGCGATCAAGGACAAGCTCACCCGTGAAGGGCGTTGGCAGGAGCGGCTGAATCATTTCGGCACCGGCCTGAGCGGTCGCGTGCTCGGCTCGATCGGCGTGGGCAATGTCGGCGCGGAACTGTTCCGATTGGCTGCCCCGTTCGCGATGAACCACCTCGCCTGCGATCCTTACGTCACCCAGGAGTCGGTGGCGCCGCTGGGGGTGAAGCTCACGGACATGGACACGGTGTTCCGCGAATCCGATTTCGTCGTGGTGAACTGCCCGCTTAATGAGGAAACGCGCAAACTGGTTGGGGCTCGGCAGTTCTCGCTGATGAAGCCGACTGCGTATTTCATCAATACCGCGCGCGGGCCGATTGTCGACGAAAAGGCATTGCTCGACACTCTTGCCAAACGCCGCATCGCCGGCGCCGGCATTGACGTGTTCGAGCAGGAACCCACCCCGGCGGACAATCCGCTGCTGAAGCTCGACAACATCGTGGTCACCCCTCACCACATCTGCCTCACCGATGAGTGTATCAACACCGTCGCCGCCAGCGTTTTCAGCGCCTGCCGCGATCTTGCCCACGCCCGCGTGCCGAAGAATGTGGTGAACCAGGAAGTGCTCGGCAAGGTGCCGTATTTCCATGGGTAGGGAAAAGGAAAAGTTACAGGCGCTAGGCACGAGGCGCGAGGCACGAGGTTCTAGGCACTAAACTGTAGAATCTAGCGCCTAGAGCCTAGCGCCTAATTTTTTTATGCGACCCAACCCACTCAAGAAGAAACTTCTTAGCGGTGCCAGCGCCTACGGCCTGTTCGCGTTCGAATTCTTTACCCCGGGCCTGGCGCAGATCGCAAAGGAGGCCGGTGCCGAGTGCCTGCTTTTCGACATGGAGCATTCCGGCGCCGGCATCGACACGATCAAGCAGCAGCTTGCTTACTGTCGCGGGCTCGACATTGTTCCCTTCGTGCGTGTGCCGACGTATCAGTATCACTTTGTTGCGCGCGCATTGGACGCGGGAGCACTCGGAATCATGGTGCCCATGGTCGAGACCGCGCAGCAGGCGCGCGACATCGTCTCCTGGACGCGGTATCCCCCGAAAGGCAGGCGCGGGGCTGTTCTGGGCGCGGCCCACGACGACTACACGGGCGGCAGCATGAAGGACAAATTCTCCGAATTGAACGAGCGCTGCTTCGTGATGCTTCAAATCGAGACCGAGGTCGGCGTCGGCAACGTCGAGGAGATAGCCGCGGTGCCGGGCGTGGATTCGCTGTGCATCGGCTACGCCGACCTGTCGAATTTCCTCGGGGTTCCGGGCGACCTCAAGCACCCGAAGTATCTCGATGCGGTACGGCGGATCGCAGCGGCGGCGGTGAAGCACGGACATGTCCTTGCCACCGCCGCGCCCAACGCGGTGTTCGCCAAGGAATATGTCGAACTGGGCTTCAGATTGATATTTTTCGGTACGGACGCCCATTTAATGCAATCGGCGCTGGCAGAGCGCATTGCTGCCATGAAACCGGCCGGCGGCAAGTGAACGGCCTTCGCTCGGTTCAAGACAACAGCTGGAGCAAACAGCAATGAAGGCTTTCGGATCAGTGGCGATGGCGGCGATGTTCGCGGTTGCCATGCTGTCCTCGCCGGCGTTCGCACAGACCATCACGCTTCACGGCGCGGTGCAATTCAACGACGACCATGCGTTCAACCGGACGCTGCTCAAGTTCGAAGAGTTGACCAGGAAATACTATGGCAAGCCGGTCAATTTCGTCCTCCACCGCAACAGCGAGCTTGGGCTGGAGAAGGACTACTTCGTTTACCTGAATCAGGGCAAGGGCGTTGACTATGCGATCGTATCCCCCGCGCACATGTCCACGTTCGCGCGCGCCGCGCCGTTCATCGACGCGCCGTTCCTGTTCCGCGACCTCGACCACTGGCGCAAGGTGCTCGATTCTGACCTGTTCAAGCCGATCGCCGACGAGATCGCGCAGAAGGCCGATGTCATGCTGATCGGCTATGCCGGCGGCGGCACGCGCAACATTTTCGCCAACAAGCCCGTGCGCAACCTGGCGGAGATGAAAGGCCTCAAGGTGCGGGTTATGGGTGCTCCCATCTGGACCCGCACCTTCGCCGCGGCCGGCATGTCGCCGACGGTGATCGCCTACAACGAGATTTACAACGCCATCCAGAATGGGGTGATCTCCGCGGGAGACAACGAGGCGGCCGGCGTGGAGCAGATGAAATTCTACGAAGTCGGTCCCAACCTTGCGATGACGGAGCACTCGATCACGATCCGGCCGCTCTGCTTCTCCGGCAAGACGTTCAAGACCCTGCCTGCGGATCTGCAGGCCGCGATTCTGAAAGCCGGAAAGGAATCGGGCGCCTACGGCCGCAATCTCGAATCGCACGAGGATGCCGCCAAGCTGGAAGCGATGGAAAAGGCCGGGAAGCTCAAGCGCATCCCCTTCGCCGACCGCGCGCAGATGAAGAAAATGGTCGAGCCGGTGATCGAGGCCTACGCCAGGGACGTCGGCGCCGACCAGATCCTCGCCAGGATCAACGCGATCAAGTGAAGACCCTCATCAGACTCTACCACCGGCTGCTGACGTGGCTCCTGGTGGGCACGGTGGCTGTGCTGATCGTGCCCGTTTCGTTGCAGATCTTTGCGCGCTTTACGCAGCTCATTCCCGCCTACATCTGGACCGAGGAGCTGGCGCGCTTCCTGTTCATCTGGATGGTCATGCTCGGCGCGATGATCGGCGTCCGTGAGGGCACGCATTTCGAGGTCGACGTCTGGCCGGAACTCGGGCGTCGGGCCAATGCGCTGCTGCGCATCGTCTCGCACGTCTTCGTGCTCGTGTTCGCGCTGGTGTTTGTCTGGTGGGGCATCGAGTTTGTCCGCTTCGGTTGGGATCAGTTGTCCGAGATTGCGGAGCTGCCGATGTGGACAATCTTTCTCGCCTGGCCTGTTGCGGGGATCACCTGGGGGCTGTTTCTCGGTGAGTCCTTCGTCGCCAACCTGCGCGTCCTGCGCGGGGAGCAGCCGCAATGACCGACGTCGCGATGTCGGCGGGGTCCGCCGCCGCGGTTCTGTTCGGGGGTTTTTTCCTGATGCTGATTTTGCGCGTCCCGGTTGCCTTCGCGCTCGGGCTGTCCTGCCTGCCGATTCTGGTGATCGAGCCGCGGTTATCCCCGATCACGCTGTTCAACGAAACGTTCAAGGCCTATAACTCTTTCATCCTGTTGGCGGTACCTTTCTTCCTGCTGACCGCGAACCTGATGAACGTCGGCGGGATCACGGACCGGCTGGTACGGCTGTCGCGGACCATGGTGGGCAATTTTCCCGGTTCGCTGGCGCAGATCAACGTCCTGCTTTCGGTTTTCTTTGCAGGGATCTCCGGCTCCTCCACCGCGGATGCCGCGAGCCAGAGCAAGATTTTCATCGACGCCCAGGTCAAGGAGGGCTATGGCCTGTCGTTCTCGATTGCGATAACCGCGGTGTCAGCGGTGCTCGCCGTGATCATCCCGCCTTCGATCCTGATGGTGGTATGGGGCGGCGTCATCTCCACCTCGATCGGCGCGCTCTATCTCGCCGGCATCCTGCCCGGCCTGCTGATCGCAGGCGCCCAGATGGCGACCGTTCACGTCTACGCCAAGCTCTACAAGTATCCGGTCTACCGACGCGCGACATTCAGGGAGTTCGTGACCTACGGTCTTCAGTCGTTGCCCGCGCTATTCACGCCCGTCATCATCGTCGGCGGCATCCTGCTCGGATGGTTCACGGCCACGGAGTCGGCCGCGATCGCCGTTCTCTACGCGGCCACCTTGTCGATCTTTGTCTACCGCGCGATGGACATGACGCATTTGTATCAGGCGCTCGCCGATACCGGAAGACTGGCGGCCGTGGCCTTGTTCTGCGTAGGCACGGCGTCTGTTTTTGGCTGGCTCCTCGCGTACTACCAGATTCCCAAAGCGCTGCTCGAGAACGTCACGTCCTGGGGGCTGGGCATTACCGGAGTGGGATTCTTCATCGCCTTCACGTTTCTCGTCGTCGGCTGCTTTCTCGACGCGATCCCGGCGATCATCATCGTCGGCACCACGCTGCAGCCGCTCGCCGAATCCGTGCACATGCATCCTGTGCAGTTCGCCATCATCAGCATCATCTCGCTGGCGTTCGGCCTGGTGACGCCGCCTTATGGGCTGTGCCTGATGATTTCGTGCGCCGTGGCCAAGGTGCCGCTCAGGTTCGCGCTCAAGGACACGCTGATCATGCTCGTGCCGATGCTGGTTGTACTGGCTGCGTGCATCGTATGGCCGGAAATCCCGCTGTTTCTGCCGCGACTGATCTCGCCCGAATTCCTGAAGTAAGTCAATGGAAAGGCCATGGCTTGAGTGGCGCCGCCGGTGACGATGCTCGGCGTGCTGGTTTTTGTTATCCTGTTTCCGCAAATCATCGTGGCGCGGCCGAGATGGCTGATGCCGCAGTTCGTGAGTTGAAAACATGAAGGCAGAGGAACGGGGTGGCATGATTCCGGTACGCAAGTCGAACGCCTGCATGGGGGCGGAAATCTCCGGTGTCGATCTGTCGCGTCCGTTGTCCGAGCGGATTTTCGGCGAAGTGCGCGATGCGCTGCACCGCCACCACGTGCTGGTTTTCCGTAGCCAGTCGCTGGAACCGGAAAGCTTCCTTGAATTCGCAAACCGCTTCGGAAGGCCCGAGCCGCATGTGCTCGACCAGTTCCATCATCCCGACTACACCGACATCCTTGTCCTGTCGAACGTTAAGAAGAACGGCAAACCCATTGGGTTGGCCGACGGCGGCACGTACTGGCATAGCGATTATTCCTACCTGGAGATTCCGGCGCGCGCCACGCTGCTGTATTCGATCCAGGTGCCGAAGTTCGGCGGCGACACGCTGTTCGCGGACCAGGAGCAGGCCTACGAAGACCTGCCGGAGGCGATGAAAAAGCGCATAGACGCACTGGTGACGCTGAATGTTTACGGCAATCGCGACGATCTCGATCAGGCTTCGCGAACTTCCGCCTTCGCACCTACCCAGGAGCAGAAGGAGAAGCGCGGCGCGACGCTGATCCGGCACCCGCTGGTGCGCCGCCATCCTTACACCGGGCACAAGGCGTTGTACGCGGTATCGGGTACCGCGTTCGCGATCGAGGGCATGCCCGACGAGGAGGGGCTCGCCCTGCTGCGCGATCTGGCCGCACATTCGACCCAGCCGAAGTATCAGTACCGGGTGAAGTACGGCGTGGGCGACGTGGTGGTGTGGGACAACGCATCGGTGCTGCACTCGGCGACCCTCACCCATCCGGATGATGCGCGTACGCTGTACCGCATCACCGTGAAGGAAGCGCAACGACCTGTTGCCTGAGGAAATCTTTGTCCAAGTCCCGGTTCTCGCGAATTTGTCTTAAGGCCGCGCATGCTGTTGTGATGCTGAACGTCGTATTCGTCGCGGCGACGGCATCGGCGGCTGACAGCACACTGGTCATCGAGAACACCGCCATCGAGAAGACGCTGCGCGAGCAGTTCTTCACCGACAAGGGCCGTTACTGGCTCAACAAGACGGATGCGTGCAACCAGTCCTGGTTGGAATCGCCGAAAGTCATGGCGTCGGCGGGACGGCTGCGCATCGGCGTGTTATTCAGCGGCCGCGTGGGCGCGCAGGTCGGCGGCGAGTGCGTTGGCGGCGCCGACGCTTTCAACGTTACAGCCTCCGGCAAGCCTTTCTACGGGGGCGGCCGCCTCGGCGTCGAAGATATCCGCATCGACTCGCTTTCCAAGGAGATCTACCGGCCGTTGCTGCAGACCGTTTTCAACTCGATGGTGCCCAAGGCGCTGGACGTGAACCTCAAGGAAACGGTGGTGCGGCTGCTGGCCGGGCGCACCGCGCCGTACGAGGTGGAAATCAATGAGCTGGTTGCCACCGAAGTCACCGCGGATGCAGACCGTGTGAATGTCAGGCTTCAGTTCGACCTGCGCGTGCGGTGAGGAGACAGACCATGGGAGCCGAGATCCGCCTGCTTCAACCGGGAGACCCCGCGCCCGCGTTCGTTCTTCCCTCGGTCAACCACGAAGGAACGGTCTCGGCTGCCGACTTGCGCGGGCGGCCGTTTCTGCTCGGCTTCTACCGCGGGCTGCACTGCCCGTTCTGCCGGCGCCAGTTGGTGCTGCTCGCTGGCGTACAGCCCATCCTGCACGCCGGAGGGGTGGAGACCCTGGCCGTGATCAACACGCCGGTGGAACGCGCACGCCTCTATTTCCGTCACCGGCCGTCGCCGGTAACCTTGCTGAGCGACCCGGACTGCCACACGCATCGTGCCTTTGGCGTGCCGCACATCGAGCTCATTCCCGAGGGCAGCAGCGAGCGACCCGAATGGCCCTATCGCATGACCATGGAGCAATTGCAGGCCGTGCGCATCAACCCGAACGGCGTGCTGCCGCAGCCGATGAACCCGATGGAAGGCAACGCCGTGCTCAACGCCAAGGACGGCTTCGAGCTGGAAGAAGCCGACAAAGTGATCCTGGCGAACCACCCCACCCAGGGCGCCGGGCACTTTCTTGTCGATGCCGCCGGTATCGTGCGTTGGGTGCACCTCGAGGCGCGCGACGGCCCGGAAAGTCTGTGCACCTTCCCTAGCGCAGCGCAGATCATCGCCGCGGCTGGGGAGCCTCGCACGCTGACCTGAATGGTATCGGGGAGGATGGATTCAACATCTAACCGCATCACTTGAAGCGGCAAGCGGAGAAACCGCTTGCCTTGAGTGAGGTGAGTAACTGTCAACGCTGTTGACGCCGGCCCTTGGCCGGCTGCCGTGATTCGAAAAATCAGAGCGGTTTGTTCGGATCGATGATGGTGCGCCACATGTGCGCAGCGGGACTCGAATCGTTGCCCAGGCCTTCCCTGGGCTGACGGAAATGGCGGCCGATGATGTTGCCAAAAGGCTCCAGCGGCCACGGTGCATCCCGGTCGAAGCTGTAGTCGTCGAAAACCGTGATCTGCCTTGCGATCATGTACCAGGGATGGCTGCGAGCGTAGCGGTACGCTGCTTCGATGTACTCCGGAGGCCGGTAGTTCTCGCCGAACATCGTGACGTACATCGCCGGATACTCGTAGCCGACCGACTCGTCCGGGTAGTAACGCAGCGCCTGGTGGTAGCGGATCGCCCAGGCAACTTTCTCGGAGACATAGGGTTCCACCAACTGCGCGCCCCACCAACCGTGGTCGGGCCGCATGAGCACCATCGCCACATCGTGCAGCAGGCAGGCCAGCACCGTTTCCTCGTCCATGCCCGCTTTCAATGCCAGCGTCGCGCATTGCACGCAATGCGATCCGGCTGCGAAAGGCATTCCGAATTTGGGTTTGTCCATCCGGAGCTTGAATATATCCGCCAGCGCAGGCCGGGCCGGCATGTCCGCCAGGGTCTCGGAGGCCTTGGATGCGGCGGTGCCGGTGCCGATCTCCCTCAGGGTTTGCAGGCGGTCATTTTTCATGTTGATGCTCCGCAGAGCCGTGGGCTGAACCCGCTTTCCTTATTCCTGGTCGGGATTGTCGTCTGACCAGCGGCGCTGCGGACCGCCCTGAGAATCTTCCTCCGGAACCGCCGGCGTGTCGTCGTCGGTGGCGTCGAATTTTTCCATCTCCCGTATCAGCGACTGAAGCCGTTTTTCCGCGACACTTTCCCGATCCGGCTGGTCGACGATGGTCTTGATGACGGACACCGCGCTTTTGAAATCTCGCTTGGTCTTGATCGGACGGGCGTGTCCGTTTGGTTTTATGTGGTTGTTTCGCGACATTCATGCCTCCCCTCAAAATCCAGCCTTGCGCTGCCGCGGCGTCAGAAACACGCCTTGACGACGCCGCCATCCACGCGCAATGCGGCGCCGTTGGTGGCCGAGGAAAGCGGGCTGCAGACGTACGCAACCAGGCTGGCGACTTCCTCGGGAGTAGCATAACGCTTTAGCAGCGAAGTCGGGCGATGGACCTGGAAGAACTCCTTCTCCACCTCGGCCAGCGCTTTGCCCGGCGCCCGCCTGGCGATGGCGGCCTTGTTGCCGTGAGTGAGCGTCGGTCCCGGCAGCACGGCGTTCACCGTGACCGCGGTACCGGCACAGCTTTCGGCGAGTCCCCGCGAAATGGCGAGTTGCGCGGTCTTCGTCATGCCGTAGTGGATCATGTCCGGCGGAATCTGCATTCCACTCTCGCTGCTGATGAACACGATGCGCCCCCAGTTGCGCGCCTTCATTCCGGGAAGATAGGCTCGCGACAGCCGCACGCCGCTCATCACGTTGATGTCGAAGAACCGCTGCCAGTCCTCATCGGTAATCTGCTCGAAAGGCTTGCGTTCGAAAATGCCGAGGTTGTTCACCAGGATGTCCACGGCCGGAAAGCGGCGGACCATCGCGGCGGTCGGCTCCGCTGTCGAAAGATCTCCCGCGAATCCGTCAAGTATCGCTTTTGGGACTGTGCTGCGGATCTCCGCCACTGCCTCGCTCACCGCAGCTTCCGTGCGGCCGTTGACGATGACTCGCGCACCCTCGGCGGCAAGCAGGGTGGCGACCGCGAGGCCGATACCCTTGGTGGAACCCGAGACCAGCGCTGACTTGTCCTGCAGTTTGAGATCCATCGTTTTTATTTCTCCTGGTCGCGGCGTGTTCAGTTCGCCTCGAGGCAGCGTCCTACGGATTTCGCGCATTGCCTCAGGCCGCGGCCGCCGGCCGGCATCTTCGAAAGCTGTGTGATCAGTATCCCACCGCTTGTCCGTCTCTTCGCGCTTCTGATCCAGCTACGTATCCGCCTTCGACGCGATAGATGAGTTGCGCGCTGCCATAGCTGCCGATTTCCACCTCGCCTTTCCTGGAGACGAGCGCACGATGGCCGCGATCGCGCAAACCCTCGACGACTGCATCCGGAACACTGGGTTCCAGAAGCACTTCGCCAGTCTTGCTGACTTTCCAGCGCGGCGCGTCGGCAGCAGCCTGCGGATTCTGGCCGTAGTCGAGCATACGCACTGTCATTTGCAGATGTGCCTGGGGTTGCATATCCCCGCCCATCACGCCGAAGCTCATCACAGGCTTTCCCTCCCGCGTCAGAAAAGCGGGAATGATGGTGTGGAACGGACGCTTTCCTCCGCCGACCTGATTGGGATGGCCCGGCTGCAGAGTGAAGCAGGCGCCGCGATTTTGCAGGCTGATGCCTGTTCCCGGTACCACGACACCCGAACCGAAACCCATGTAGTTGGATTGAATGTAGGAGACCATCATGCCTCCTGCATCCGCGGCAGTGAGATAGACGGTATCCGAGCTCGTGAGGGTTCCCGGGCCAAAATCGGTGGCGCGCCTGGGGTCGATGAGGCGGGCACGTTGACGAAGGTAATCGGCGTTCAGCAGATCGCTCGATTTCAGCTTCATGGTGGCGGGATCGGACACGTTGCGATAGACGTCCGCGAAGGCCAGCTTCATCGCCTCGATCTGCAGATGAAAGCTGTCGACCGAGTCCACCGGGTGATTCGCCAGGTTCCAGTCGCGCAGGATGCCCAACGCCATCAACGCTGCGATGCCTTGCCCGTTGGGAGGGATCTCGTGCAGGTTGTGGCCTTGATACGCGACATCGATGGGCTCCACCCAATCCGCTCGATGGTCGGCAAGATCGGCAGCGGTCATCGCGCCCCCTTGGATTGCGCTGGCCGCCGCGATTTTCTCGGCAAGATCTCCGCGATAAAACGCTACGCCTCGGGTTTGCGCGATACGGCTTAGAGTCTTTCCCTGATCCGGGAAGCGGAACAGTTCACCTGGTCCGGGCGCGCGACCGCCCGGCATGAAGGCGTCGCGGAAAGTCGGTTGATTGCGAAGCCGGTCCAGCGCATCGGCCCATTGCCTCGCGACCACGGGAGAAACCAGGTAACCCCGTTCTGCGTATTCGACAGCCGGCTCGAACAGATCCGCGAACGGCAAACGCCCGAAACGTTGTGACAGCGCAATCCAGCCGGAAACGGCACCCGGAACCGTTACCGTGTCCCAGCCTTCCGTCGGCATCGTGTCACGCCCGGCATACCGTGCCGGAGACCAGGCAGCCGGGGCGCGGCCGGAGGCGTTCAGACCGTGCAGTTTGCCTTCAGCCCATACCAGCGCAAAGGCGTCGCTGCCGATGCCGTTCATCGTGGGTTCCACCACGGTGAGGGTGACGGCGGTGGCAATGGCGGCGTCCACTGCATTTCCGCCCTTGAGCAGCATGCGCAGTCCCGCCTGAGCGGCCAGGGGTTGAGAAGTCGCAACAATGTTCCTGGCAAGCAGCGGGCTGCGTTGCGAAGGGTAGGGCAGATCCCAACTGAAGGTCATGGACTCGAATCTCCTGGAATGCGCTGACGAAGCCGGATTATATTCGGGGAACGACGAAAAGCACGATCGCGTGCGCATCCGGGTCGAGTGGAACGATACATTTCGACATAGATAGTGCCGCATTAAATACTCCTTCCCCCTTGATGGGGGAAGGTTGGGATGGGGGTGAAATGCCAGCCACACGATACACGCCTCACCCCCACCCTAGCCCTCCCCCTTCAACGGGGAGGGAAAGTATCCGGCGCTATTTTTGTCGCTGCGTATAGAATCGCACTGCAGACCTATCGCCTTCGGTGATAATTTGCGGGACGTGTGTGTCGAATGCAAGAAGCTAATACTCAACTGTCGGGGGGATAAGAATGAAGCGCAGATCCTTTCTCAAAAAAGCAGCCGTGGGTGTTGCCGCCGGCAGCATCGCCGCGCCGGCCATTGCCCAGTCGCAGCCCAGCATTCAATGGCGGATGGCGGCGAGTTGGCCCAAGAGCCTCGACACCTTGTTCGGTGGCGCGGAATTGATAGCCCGACGCGTCGCGGAGATTACCGACGGCAAGTTTCAGATCCGCACTTTTGCCGCCGGCGAAATCGTGCCGGGCCTGCAAGTGCTCGATGCCGTGCAGGCAGGTACCGTGGAGATGGGCCATACCGCGATGTACTACTATTTCGGGAAAGATCCGGCGTTTGCCTTGGCCACCTCAGTGCCCTTCGGGCCGAACCAGCGCCAGAACTTTTCGTGGTGGCACTTCGGTGGCGGCGCCGAGGCCATGGCACCGCTTTTCAAGGAGTACGGCTGTATTGCCATTCTCGGCGGCAGCACGGGATGTCAAATGGGCGGCTGGTTTCGCAAGGAGATCAAGTCGGTCGCCGACTTGAAGGGGTTGAAGATTCGCATGGGCGGCATGGCCGGCCTCGTGCTGGCGAAGCTGGGTGCGGTGCCGCAGATGATCGCCGGGCCGGACATTTATCCCGCGCTGGAAAAGGGCACCATCGACGCCGCCGAGTGGGTCGGTCCCTACGACGACGAGAAGCTTGGCTTCAACAAGGTCGCGCAGTATTACTACTACCCCGGGTGGTGGGAGGGGGGCACGATGGGGGTCGTGCTCATCAACGAGAAGAAGTGGAACGAGCTGCCCAAGGCCTACCAGGCGGCGCTGGCGGCGGCCTGCGGAGAAGCGAGCGCATGGATGCCGGCGAAGTACGATGCGCAGAATCCTCCGGCATTGCGCCGGCTGGTCGCCAGCGGCACCAAACTGCGCCCCTTCCCGAAGGCCGTGATGGAAGCGTGCGAGAAGGCCACATACGAACTCTA
>CAZYTR010000017.1:0-5599 GCA_964650365.1 uncultured Alcaligenaceae bacterium
GCGATCGTCACGGCAACCGCGATGGCGATTTTCTCCGGTGACATTCCCGGCGCGCTGCTGCGCATCCCCGGCACGCCGGCATCGGCCGCCGACTGCGACGAAGCCTATGCCATGACCCGGAAAGGCCAGGCCGAACTGGTGCTCGGCGCCGGACTGGTGTTTTCGGTGATTGGGGGCATCTTCGGCACCATCGTACTGGTGACCGCGGCCCCGACACTCGCCGACGTCGCCCTGAATTTCAGCTCCTTCGAGTACTTCTGGCTGGTGCTGCTGGGACTGACTTGCGCGATCTTCATCGCGTCGAAAAACGTGCTCAAGGCCTTCGTCTCTCTGATGATCGGCTTGCTGATAGCCGCCGTCGGGATGGAGAACCCGGCGGCGTATCCGCGCTTCAGTTTCGACGAAACGAATCTGATGGGTGGCATCACCCTGATCCCGATGATGGTCGGATTGTTCGCCGTGTCGGAAGTCCTGCGTTATGTGACGTCGATCGAGCGGCCACTGCACCTCGCGCAAGAGAAGTTCGGCAGCATATTCAAGGGGCAGTGGGCGCTGGTGCGCCAGTATCCAGTGCAGACGCTCCGCGGCAGCGCGCTGGGCACGCTGATCGGCGCGCTGCCGGGCGCGGGGGCTGACATCGCGGCCTGGATGTCGTACGCAATGTCGAAGAAATTCTCGAAGCAACCGGAGAAGTTCGGCACCGGCCACGTTGAAGGCGTGATCGAGAGCGGGGCGGCGAACAACAGCGCGCTTTCCGGCGCGTGGATTCCCGCGCTGGTATTCGGGATTCCCGGCGATTCCATCACGGCCATCGCCATCGGCGTGCTGTACCTGAAGAACATGAATCCCGGACCGATGATATTCATCAACGATCCGCAAAACATCTATGCGGTGTTCATCGTGTTCTTCCTTGCCAACCTGCTGATGCTGCCGCTCGGTGTGCTGGCGATCAAGAGTTACAAACAGGTGCTAAAGGTTCCGCGCGCAGTGCTGATGCCCGTGATCCTGCTCTTCTGCACGGTCGGGGCATTTGCGATCAACAATTCCGCCTTCGACATAGGGGTTATGCTGGCATTCGGCATCCTGGCGTTCGTCATGGAGGAGAACGGTTTTCCGGTGGCCCCGGTCATTCTTGGCGCCGTGCTCGGCCGCATGCTGGAAGAGAACTTCGTCACTTCATTGATCAAGGCGGACGGGCTTTTTGTCGCATTCTTCAATCGGCCGATCGCAGGGTTCCTCGGATTGATCACGATCGCGGTATGGGTTTCGCCGCTCGTGATCTGGTGGTGGCGCCGCCGCCTGCGGCCGGCATCTGATTGACGATGCCGCTGATAGAATAAAGGTCATGCCGGAACGCAATGTTTCGGTGCGCAGTTGGGCCTCCCGGACAATAGGACGCATAAATACATAATCTTAGGAGCAAGCAATGACTAAAGCCGTACGATTCCACAAGACAGGCGGTGAGCGCGGAGGGCGGAACAGGTTCCACGCGCTCGGCGCGTGGAAGAGACCCCGGAGCGTGAAGTCAGGCCCGCCGGAATACAGGTCGGATCAGTAAACATTCCCAGGAGCAAGCAATGACTAAAGCCGTACGATTCCACAAGACAGGCGGGCCCGAAGTTCTGCAGCTCGACGACGTCCAGGTCGGCGATCCTGGCGAAGGACAGGCCCGGGTCAAGCACACCGTCATCGGCCTGAATTTCATCGACACCTATCATCGTTCCGGCCTGTATCCGCTGCCGTTGCCGAGCGGCGTCGGCTCGGAAGCCGCGGGCGTGGTCGAAGCCGTCGGCAGCGGCGTCACCCACGTCAAACCGGGCGATCGCGTAGGCTACGCGGGCGGGCCGCCCGGAGCGTATTCCGAAGTCCGATTGATTCCGGCAAGCCGGCTGGTGAAGGTGCCCAGTGGTATCTCCGACAAGACAGTCGCGGCGATGATGCTCAAAGGCCTCACTGTGCAGTACCTGATCCGCCGCGTGTACCGCGTGGAGAGGGGCGAGACCGTGCTTTTCCATGCCGCCGCCGGCGGGGTCGGTCTGATTGCCTGTCAGTGGCTCAAGGCGTTGGGCGCGACGGTGATAGGCACGGTCGGCTCCGACGAGAAGGCGAAGATCGCGAAAGCGCACGGCTGCGACCACACCATCGTCTATACCCGCGAGAACTTCGTCGAGCGCGTGAAGCAAATCACCGGCGGCGCCAAGGTTCCAGTCGTGTTCGATTCGGTGGGCAAGGATACTTTCATGGGATCTCTCGATTGCCTGAAGCCGCGCGGCCTGCTGGCGGTGTTCGGCAACGGTTCCGGTCCCGTTTCCGCGTTCGACCTGAACCTGCTTGCGGGCAAGGGCTCGCTTTACGTCACTCGCCCCACGCTGATGACCTACACCGCGAGCCGGGAAGACCTCGAAGCGGCGGCTAAGGAGTTGTTCGACATCGTCAAATCCGGCAAGGTCAAGATCGAAATCAATCAGACCTGCAAGCTCGAAGACGCTGCCCAGGCGCATCGCGATCTCGAAGCCCGCAAGACCACCGGCTCGACCGTTCTGCTGCCTTAAACCAACTAGACCAACGCTAAACACGGAGGACGCGGAGGACACGGAGGAAGAACAAAAACGAGGAAAAGCAAATGGGGGAATGACGGGGCGACTGTTCGCGAACCTATACGCCAACTCTTGCGGCGATGGATCATCTGCAAAGGAACGGTTTTAACCCCAGCATCTTTGTTCTTTTGATTTTCCTCCGCATCCTCCGCGTCCTCTGCGTCCTCTGCGGTGAGAGCTTGTCTTCTTGAGGAGAGGAAATGATCGAAGATCTGAAGAATAAAGTCGTGCTGATCACCGGTGCGAGTACCGGCATCGGCGCGGGTGCGGCGAAGGCATTCGGCGCGAACGGCGCCAAGGTCGCCGTCCATTACAACAAGAGCAAGGCGGAAGCGGAGAAAGTCGCGGCGGCAGTGGAAAAGGCCGGCGGCAAAGCGATGCTGGTCGCCGGCGATGTCACCGATTCCGCAACGTGCCGGCAGATCGTGGACAAGACCGTCTCGGGGTTCGGCCGCATCGATGTATTGATCAACAATGCGGGCGGGCTGATCGAGCGCGCGCCGATCGAGTCGATCACCGACGAGTTGTTCGACAAGGTGATTAGTCTTAACGTGCGCTCCGCGATGATCTGCACCGGGGCGGCCGCGCAACACATGCGTAAGCAGGGCAGTGGTGGTGCCATCGTCAACGTCACTTCGGTGGCGGCGCGCCACGGCGGCGGACCGGGAGCCTCGTTGTACGCCGGATCCAAGGGCTTCGTCAGCACCATGACCCGCGGTCTCGCAAAGGAACTG
The DNA here is from genome assembly GCA_964650365.1 of uncultured Alcaligenaceae bacterium. GTDB lineage: Bacteria > Pseudomonadota > Gammaproteobacteria > Burkholderiales > JACQAP01 > JACQAP01. The sequence goes on from CAZYTR010000017.1 coordinate 3,332, forward strand.
GTGAAGGACAGGATCCGCGTCAACGCTGTGGCGCCCGGCGTTATCGTCACGCCCTTCCACGAGCGCTATTCCACGCCGCAGATGCTCGAGGGCTTCAAGGCCACCATCCCGATGAACAGGCTCGGCACCGCTGAAGAATGCGCCGGCGCCTTCCTGTTCCTTGCCTCCGAGCAGATGTCGGGATACATGACCGGGCAGATCCTGGAAGTGAACGGCGGGCAGTACATGCCCTGACGCAAAGCGTCAGGGCATACGTGAATGTCGTGAATAACGTGAATATCGTGACTGTCGAAAAGACTTAGGTCCGAAAGCCGAAGGTCGCAGGTTATTTGCCTGTGACTTTGCTCTACGACATTCACGGCATTTACGATATTCACGATATTCACGAACAACAAGCGATAAAAGAACAATAAACACTGGAGGAGTCACGAATGTTCAATCTTGCCGGTAAGGTAGCTCTGGTCACCGGCGCCTCGCGCGGGCTGGGCTGGGCGATGGCGCAGTCGCTGGCTTCCGCCGGCGCGCACGTGATTCTGAACGCGCGCGATGAAGCCGCACTGAAAGAGCGTGTGAAGGAACTCGCTGCCAAGGGGATCAAGGGCGAAGCCGCGGCCTTTGACGTCACCGACCATGCCGCCGGTGCCGCATGTATTGGTGCCGCGGCAAGAAAATACGGCCGCTTCGACATCCTGGTTGCCAATGCCGGCATCCAGCACCGCAAGCCGATCACCGAATTCGACGCCGCCGACTTCGAGCGCGTCCTCGCCACCAACCTCACTGCGGTGTGGGCGCTGGCAAAGGAAGCTGCGAGAGTCATGATTCCGGCGAAGCGCGGGCGCATCATCATGACCGGCTCTGTCAGCGCGATTCTCGCCAGGCCCACGATTTCGGCATATATCGCCAGCAAGGGCGCGGTTCATGCCCTGACCCGGGAACTGGCGGTCGAACTGGCGCAGCACAACATTACCGTCAACTCGATTGCACCCGGCTATTTCGCCACCGAGATGAACACCGTGCTCATCCAGAACAAGGAGTTCAACGACTGGGTATGCAAACGCACGCCAGCCGGCCGCTGGGGCAAGCTCGAGGAGATCGGCCCTGTCGCGGTGTTCCTGGCTTCCGATGAAGCATCCTTTGTTAACGGCCACGTCCTGGTGACGGACGGCGCCTTCAGCGCTTCAATGTAGCGGCCACTGATGAAAAAGGGCGACACGCGCTAATCACGAAGGCACACGAAGGAAAAACGAAGGCACACGAAGGAAAGTCAAGGGCAAATATGAAACTGGGACTGTGGATCGGGATCGGAGTGGGGGACGGGTTGCTGTCGGTCAAAGTGCCAAGTTACCGCTAGCGTGCAAAAAAACTTGATTTCGAAATCGACCCGACTGTTCCCCCATCTTGCTTTGGTTCTCCTTCGTGATCCTTCGTTTTTCTTTCGTGACCCTTCGTGTTAAATGAGGTTTGTTCAGGACGAGCCGGAAGGAGAAAACCGTGGCTGGCAAGTTCAAGATCGGAATCACCCGCGACGCGATCACCGCCAATGGCACCGTGTTCGGCGAAGAGGCGATGAAGGTGCTGGATGATCCGGCGGTCCAGTGGGAGTTTTTGGCGGAAAAGGTGCCTGAACTGACGGCGGCGCACGGTGCGATCTACGACGCGCTGTGTGTCATGTCGGCAAAAGTTACCCGCGCCACGCTCTCCGGACCGCATCGTAGAGTGAAGCTGATCGCGCGTTTTGGAGTGGGTTACGACTCCGTGGATGTGCCGGCCTGCACTGAAAATGGCGTCATGCTGACCATCACGCCCGATGGCGTGCGCCGTCCGGTGGCGGCAAGCGTGATCGGATTCGTGCTGGCGTTGGCGCACCGCATGTTCCTGAAAGATCGTCTGACCCGCGAAGGCCGCTGGGGCGAAAAAGGCAATTACCTTGGCAGCGGCCTGATGGGACGCACGCTCGGCGTGATCGGTGTGGGTAATATCGGCATGGAAATCTTCCGCCTTGTGCAACCCTTCGGCATGCGCCTGCTGGGTTGCGATCCGCACGTGCCGCAATCTGCCGTTGCCTCACTCAACGTCACCATGGTGGACAAGGACAAGTTGTTGAGTGAAGCAGATTTTATTTCCGTCAATACGCTGCTTGATGAACAGACCGAAGGCTTGATCGGCGCGCGTGAATTCGCACTGATGAAGCCGGGCGCATACTTCATAAATACCGCCCGCGGGCCGGTGGTGGTGGAGTCCGCGCTGATTGACGCGCTCAGAAGCAAG
>CAZYTR010000018.1:0-9338 GCA_964650365.1 uncultured Alcaligenaceae bacterium
CCGATCCTGCTTTACTCCGACCAGCCCAAGGTCGCCGGATCTGCCTGACCACGGCCAAAATTCGCAGCCGGCCCGCGTCGGAGTTTCCGGCGCCGCCAATATTGCCGGCCTTACAATGACTTGCCGTTGGGTTGAAATACCCGGGCGGCCCCCAACCTTGGAAAGTATCCTTGCCCTTTCAGGTGACCAATGACTATTCCCGCTGATCCTTCCCAGACGACCGTCACCTACCCGTTGCTGCCTTTGCGCGACGTGGTGGTTTTTCCGCACATGGTCATTCCGCTGTTCGTCGGGCGCCCGAAATCGATCAAGGCGCTGGAGACGGCAATGGAAGCGGGCAAGAGCATTCTGCTGGTGGCCCAGAAGTCAGCCGCAAAGGACGAACCTTCGCCGGAAGACCTGTACGACATCGGCAGCATTGCCAACATCCTGCAGATGCTGAAGCTGCCCGATGGTACGGTGAAAGTGCTGGTCGAGGGCGTGCAACGCGCCAAGGTCGTGACTGTCGTGGACGAGAAGACGCATTACACCGCCGAGGCACTGCCGGTTCCGGCCGATGCGGTCGAGACCAACGAGGTGGAGGCGATGCGCCGCGCCATGCTCACCCAGTTCGACCAATACGTGAAACTCAACAAGAAGATCCCTCCGGAGATATTGACGTCGCTGTCCGGCATCGACGAGCCCGGCCGGCTCGCCGATACCGTGGCCGCGCACCTGCCGCTGAAACTGGAGCAGAAGCAGGCGGTGCTGGAAATGTTCGAGGTCCGCAAGCGTCTGGAGCATCTGCTTTCGCTCATGGAGGCCGAACTCGACATCCTCCAGGTCGAGCGCCGCATCCGCGGACGCGTCAAGCGCCAGATGGAGAAGAGCCAGCGCGAGTATTACCTCAACGAACAGGTCAAGGCGATCCAGAAGGAACTCGGCGACATGGAAGAGGGCGCCGACCTCGACGAAATGGACAAGCGCATCAAGGCGGCGCACATGCCCAAGGAGGCGCGCACCAAGGCTGAAGCCGAGCTCAAGAAGCTGCGGCTGATGTCACCCATGTCCGCCGAGGCCACGGTGGTGCGCAACTACATCGAAACGCTGGTCGCGCTGCCCTGGAAGAAGAAGAGCAAGATCAGCAACGATCTGGCCAAGGCGCAGGAAATCCTCGACGCCGACCACTATGGCCTGGAGAAGGTCAAGGAGCGCATCGTCGAATACCTGGCGGTGCAGCAGCGCGTGGAGAAGCTCAAGGCGCCGATCCTGTGCCTGGTGGGTGCCCCGGGCGTGGGCAAGACCTCGCTCGGGCAGTCGATCGCGCGCGCGACCAACCGCAAGTTCGTGCGCATGTCTCTGGGTGGTGTGCGCGACGAGGCCGAGATCCGCGGCCACCGCCGCACCTACATCGGCTCGATGCCCGGCAAGCTGTTGCAGAACATTTCGAAGATCGGCGTGAGGAACCCCTTGTTCCTGTTCGACGAAGTGGACAAGATGGGGCAGGATTTCCGCGGCGACCCGGCTTCCGCGCTGCTGGAGGTGCTCGACCCGGAGCAGAACGACAAGTTCGTCGATCATTACGTCGAGGTCGAGTACGACCTTTCGGACGTGATGTTCGTGGCCACCGCCAACACCTTGAACATCCCGGCGGCGTTGCTTGACCGCATGGAGGTGATCCGTCTATCCGGCTACACCGAGGACGAGAAGATCAACATTGCGATGCGTTACCTGCTGCCGAAGCAGATGAAGAACAACGGCGTCAAGGCAGGCGAGCTGTCGGTCTCCGAAAGCGCCATCCGAGACATCGTCCGCTACTATACGCGCGAGGCGGGAGTGCGCAGCCTGGAGCGCGAAATCTCCAAGATCTGCCGGAAGGTCGTGAAATCGCTGCTGATTAAGAAGCGCGACCAGCGGGTAACGGTGAGCGCGCGCAATCTCGACCACTACCTGGGCGTGCGCCGGTTCACTTACGGCCTGGCGGAAAAGAACAACCAGGTTGGCCAGGTGACCGGCCTGGCATGGACCGAAGTCGGCGGCGAGCTTCTGACGATCGAAGCTGCTGTCATGCCGGGAAAGGGCAACATCCAGCGCACTGGCTTGCTCGGTGACGTGATGAAGGAGTCGGTCGAGGCAGCCCGGTCCGTGGTGCGCGCGCGCGCCGCGCGGCTCGGCATCAAGGACGACGCGTTCGAGAAGTTTGACATCCACGTGCACGTGCCCGAGGGCGCAACGCCCAAGGACGGCCCTTCGGCGGGCATCGCCATGACCACTGCGCTGGTGTCGGCATTGACATCGATTCCGGTGCTTGCAGGTGTGGCGATGACCGGGGAAATTACGCTGCGCGGCGAAGTGCTCGCGATCGGCGGGCTCAAGGAAAAGCTGCTGGCGGCGCACCGCGGTGGCATCAAGACCGTCCTGATCCCGGAAGAGAACGTAAAGGACCTGACGGAGATACCCGACAACATCAAGAATCGGCTGGACATCCATCCGGTGAAATGGATAGACGAGGTGCTGGAATACGCGCTCGAGCGCAAGCCCGAGCCCTTGGCGGAGAAAACCGAGGCGGTGGCGATTCCGGCGGTGGACTCCACCGGGGCCGTGAGCGTGGTCAAGCACTGATTTACTTGCCTTAAAAAGAACGGGAATGCGAAACGCATTCCGTTTTTTTTGTGAGATCGCGTTGCGCCTGAAAGCTGCGATCCCGTGGAAGCTCGCTTGACACGGGGATTTTCGCCTTGTTATAAAGTACATTCGGGATTTTGATCGCCAAACAAAAAAACTTTCCTGTCTTCGGCCCGCAACCGAAAACAGTTTCCTGTTTCTCCCGCCAACGAATAACGAAAGGGGACCCAAGTGAACAAATTCGAAATCATTGAGGCCGTTGCAAAGTCCGCCGACATATCCAAGGCGGCCGCAGGCAGGGCATTGGAAGGCACCGTCGCGGCGATCAAGGCTTCGCTGAAGAAAGGCGGGATGGTGACGCTGGTGGGTTTCGGCACTTTTTATGTCGGCAAGCGCGCGGCACGTAGCGGCCGCAATCCCCGCACCGGCGCAACCATCAAGATCAAGGCGGCCAAAGTGCCCAAGTTCCGCGCTGGAAAAGCACTCAAGGATGCAGTAAACTAGCGCGCTTCGTTGGATCGCACACCGGCATTTCCTCCAGATTTCGAGGTAACGAACCAGCAGCGACGCGGTGATTTCGCGGCTGCGACGGGTGCTTAGCTCAGTTGGTAGAGCGTCGCCCTTACAAGGCGAATGTCGGGAGTTCGAGCCTCTCAGCACCCACCAGAAATGCAGTGATGAGTGATGGGCGATGAGTGATGGGCGATGAGTGATGAGTGATGAGTGATGGGTGACGATCACCCATCACCTGCCACGTATCATTGAATTTGGAGTGGTAGTTCAGTTGGTTAGAATACCGGCCTGTCACGCCGGGGGTCGCGGGTTCGAGTCCCGTCCACTCCGCCATTACATCAGTGAAGGCGAACGCGAGTTCGCCTTTTTCATTTGTTGCCGGGGTTACTGCCGCAGCCGCGCGTGGCGCTGGTGTATCAGGCATACTCTGCGATCTTCGCAGTTTCATGGGATCAGGTTGACACATGTACGATTTCATCTACACGCACAAGAAATGGCTGCAGATCGTTCTGCTGGTACTGATCGTGCCGCCATTCGCACTGTTCGGAATTGACTTCTATTTTCGCGATACCGATAGTGGCAGCGCGCTGGTCCGGATCGGCGACATCCGTATCTCGGACCTGGAGTACTCCCAGGCAGTGCGAAAGGCGCAGGACCGCATGCGCGAGATGAGCAAGGGCAACCCCAACCCGGCGCTGCTAAACAGCCCGCAGCTCAAGGAATCGGTACTGAACGAGTTGATTGTGCGCAAGGTGGCGTTGGCGCACGCCTACAAGTCGGGAATGACGGTCTCTACAGCGGAGTTGCAGAAGATCATCGCTACGGTCGAAGCGTTTCGCGACGAGTCTGGGCGTTTTTCACAGACGCGCTACCGGCAAATGCTGCAGGGACAGGGAATGACGCCGCTGGCGTTCGAGAACGACATCCGTATGGACATCGTGCTCGGGCAGTTGCGCAGCGTTACTTCCGGATCCGGCTTCCTTCCCGAGTCGGTGGTCGACCGATTGCTCAAGATTGGCGAGCAGGAGCGTGAAGTCAGCCAGATCGTTTTCGACCCGATGGACTATCGCAAGCAGGTGAAGATCTCCGAGGCGGACGTGGAGAAGTATTACGAGGAGCACAAGGGCGAGTTGCAGACCCCGGAACGCGTGCGCCTCGAGTATCTGGTGCTGTCCCAGGATGTAGTGGGACATGCGGCAAAGGTCACCGATGAGGAACTGAAGAATTACTACCAGGCGAATATCGAGCGTTTCCGGACCCCCGAAGAGCGGCGCGCCAGCCACATTCTGATCGCGGCTGCCGCGAGCGCCAGCGCCGAGGACAAGGCCAGGGCAAAGGCGCAAGCCGAAGACCTGTTGAAGCAAATCAAGTCCTCGCCGGGCAAATTTGCGGAGCTGGCTGCCAAGTACTCAAAAGACCCCGGATCCGCGGAGAAGGGCGGCGATCTGGGTTTCTTCGCCCGCGGGCTGATGGTGAAGCCGTTCGACGATGCCGTTTTCGCGCTCAAGGTCGGCGAACTGGCAGGTCCGGTCGAAACCCAGTACGGCTATCACATCATCCGCGTGGACGCGGTAAAGCCGTCGCAGACCACGCCTTTCGATGCGGTGAAACAGCAGATTGTCGACGAAGTTGGCAAGCCGAAGCTCGGCAGGGCCTATGCGGAGGCTGCCGACAGTTTTAACAACCTGGTGTACGAGCAGTTCGACAGCCTGCAGCCCGCGGCGGACGGGCTCAAGCTCACGGTGCAGAAGTCCGACTGGGTCACCCGGGCGGGCGGCAATCCGAACCCGCTGCTCAACAACCAGAAGGTTCTCGACGCGGTGTTCTCCGATGAAGTGCTCAAGAACAAGCACAACACTTCGGCGATCGAGGTGCAAACCAACATGCTGCTGGCCGCGCGTGTGATCGAGCATGAGCCGGCCGCGGCCCTGCCGCTGGAGCGGGTGCGCAGTGATGTCATGCAATACCTCACCAAAAAGGGAGCGACCGAACTGGCCCAGAAGGAAGGCCAGGCGGTGCTGGAGAAGCTGGAGAAGGGCCAGACGGTGGCGCTGTCCTGGTCGCCGTCGCAGCTGGTATCACTGCAGAAGCGCCAGGGTCTTCATCCCCAAGGCGCACAGGCGGTATTCGGCGCCGACGTGAGCAAGCTCCCGGTCTATGCCGGCGTGCCGGCGGCGCGGGGGCCATTCGTCGTTTATCGCATCACCAAGGTCAAGGACGTGAGCGCCGTTGATCCGGAACAGCGTAAGGCGCTGGGCAGGCAGTTCGCGGATATGGTCGGCCAGGAACAGCATGTCGCCTATCTCGCCAGCTTGCGGGAACGGGCCGACGTCAAGATCGACAGGAAGCGGCTGGAACAGGACGGCGGCCAGTAGATCGCAGCCGAAAAAAGCGCTCACCGCGGAGGACGCGGAGGACGCGGAGGAAAGGCAGGAGCGGAAAAGGAACCTTCGAGAGTTGAAACTCGCCTTCGATGGTCACTGCAACACCGAGCCTGCTTCTAACTCCCATATGTTCTTCCTCGTTCTTGTTTTTCCTCCGCGTCCTCTGCGTCCTCCGCGGTAAGTGTTCGTCTATTCGATCTGGCCGGACCCGGTGGTATTGAATCCGGCATCGACAAAGGTGATCTCGCCGGTGATGCCGCTGGCCAGGTCGCTGCACAGGAAGGCAGCGACATTGCCGACTTCCCCGGTGGTGACGTTGCGGCGCAGCGGCGACTGCTTTTCTGCATGAGCCAGCAGCTTGCCAAAATTGTTGATGCCGGCGGCCGCGAGCGTCTTGATCGGGCCCGCTGATATCGCATTCACCCGGATGCCCTTGGGCCCGAGGCTTTGCGCCATGTATCGCACATTGGCTTCGAGGCTTGCTTTGGCCGGCCCCATGACGTTATAGCTGGGGAAAGAGCGCTCGGCGCCGAGGTAGGTGAGGGTAAGCAGCGCAGCATTGCGGCCCAGCATCATCGGCAGGCCGGCCTTGGCGAGTGCGGCAAAGCTGTAGGAGCTGATCTCGTGGGCGATGCGGAACGCCTCGCGGGTGACCGAATCCAGGTAATCGCCGGCCAGCGCTTCGCGCGGCGCGTACGCGATCGAGTGGATGATGCCATCGAGGCCGTCCCAATGTTTGCGCAGTTCCGCGAACAGCGCATCGATCTCGGCATCACTCGCGACATCGCAAGGCAGTACCAGCCGGCTGCCGAATTCGGCTGCCAGTTCGACCACGCGATCCTTGACCCGTTCCCCCTGGAAGCTGAATGCAAGTTGCGCGCCCTCGCGGTGCATTGCCATGGCGATGCCGTAGGCGATCGAACGATTGCTGAGCAGGCCGGTGATGAGGAATTTCTTGTTGTCGAGAAATCCCATGATGTTTCCTCGCTGTTTGTTCTTCGGTTTCGTGGAATCCCGGCATTATAGCGAAACGACCCGTTCCGACGGTCATGCGGATGCGCGCGGGTCGAGCCCCCGGTATTCCGCTACACTTCGGCCAGAGTTATGAGCCGGCTGACGACAACAGCTATGGCGCTCGCGCTGCTCGGATTGGTGGGCGGCTGCGGCGGACCATGGAACGACCCCTATCCCGCCCGCGAGCGCGGCCAGAACATCCTGTATTCCGCTTTTGTGGAGCGGCCCAAGCACCTCGATCCGGTGCAGTCCTATGCCGAGAACGAGTATGTCTTCATCACCCAGATCTACATGCCGCCGTTGCAGTACCACTATCTCAGGCGGCCTTACGAACTGGTTCCTTTCGGCGCGGCGGAGATTCCGCGCCCCGTTTACCTCGACGCCGAGGGCCGCCGGCTGCCCGATTCAGCGCCGGCCGGGCGGGTCGCATTCAGCGTTTACGATATCCGCATCAGGCAGAAGGTGATGTACCAGCCGCACCCGGCCTTTGCGGTGGACGAGACCGGAAAGCCGCGTTATTTGAATCTCGGGCGTGAGGATCTGAAAAACATTTTCGCGCTGCAAGACTTCCGGTACACCGGCACGCGCGAACTGGTCGCCGAGGATTACGTGTTTCAGATCCGCCGGCTTGCGCATCCGGGGCTGCATTCGCCGATCTTCGGGCTGATGGCCGAGTACATCGTCGGTCTCAAGGAGCTTGGACAGAAATTGCGGGAAGCGGCGAAGCAGCTGCCCGCGGGAGCCTATCTCGACCTCACGAAGTTTTCTCTAGAGGGCGCCCGGACCCTGGATCGCTACACCTACCGCATCAAGATCCGCGGCAAGTACCCGCAGTTCGCTTATTGGCTGGCCATGCCGTTCTTTGCGCCGATCCCGCAAGAAGCGCAGCGCTTTTACTCGCAACCGGGCATGAGCGAAGGCAAAAACCTCACGTTCGACTGGTACCCGGTCGGAACCGGTCCGTACATGCTCACCGTCAACAATCCGAACCGGATGATGGTGATGGAGCGCAATCCGAATTTCGCAGGGGAACCGTATCCTGCGGACGGCGAGGCGGGCGATGCAGAAGCAGGACTGCTGAACGATGCCGGCAAACCCATGCCATTCATCGACAAGGTGATATTCAGCCTGGAGAAGGAAAGCATTCCCTACTGGAACAAGTTTCTCCAGGGCTATTACGATTTTTCCGGGATCTCATCGGATACTTTCGACCAGGTGGTGCAGATCACCGGTGCCGGCGATATCGCGCTGACCGAGGACATGCAAAAGCGTGAAATCGCGCTGCAGACCTCGGTCGCGACCTCCACCCTGTACGTGGCCTTCAACATGCTCGACCCGGTGGTCGGCGGCAACTCGGAGCGCGCGCGCAAGCTGCGCCATGCAATTTCCATCGTGCTGGACTTCGAGGAGATGATCTCGATTTTCCGCAACGGGCGCGGCGTTGCGGCGCAAGGTCCGATACCGCCGGGCATATTCGGTTACCGCGACGGTCGCGAGGGAATGAACCCCTACGTGTACGACTGGGTGGACGGCAGGCCGCAGCGCAAGCCGGTCGAGTACGCACAGCGGCTTCTCACCGAGGCGGGCTACCCGAACGGAATCGAAACCTCGACCGGCAAGCCCCTGGTGATCTACTTCGATGGCACGCTGGTCGGCGCCGAGGGCAAGTCGCGCGCCGACTGGCTGGTGAAGCAGTTAGCCAGGATCAATCTGCAACTGGTGGTGCGCAACACCGACTTCAACCGCTTCCAGGAAAAGGTGCGCAAAGGCACTGCGCAACTGTTTTTCTTCGGCTGGAATGCCGACTATCCGGACCCGGAGAACTTCCTGTTCATGTTCCATGGGCCGCAGGGCCGCGCGCTCAAGAACGGCGAGAACAGCGCCAACTACATGAACGCGGAGTACGACCGCCTGTTCGAGCGCGTGCGCGCGATGGACAACGGGCCGGCGAGGCAGGCGCTGATCGACCGCATGATCGAAATCCTGCGTTTCGACGCCCCCTGGGCATGGGGGCTGCATCCACAGGACTTTACCCTGGGGCACGCCTGGGTGTACAACCGCAAGCCCAACAAAATGGCCAACAACAACCTCAAATATCAACGCATCGACGCACAGCTGCGCGAATCGATGCGCGCGCAGTGGAACTCGCCCGTGCTCTGGCCGCTGCTTGCCGCACTGGCGGTATTGGTGCTCGCATTGATCCCCGCAGTGCTCTCATACCGGCGCCGCGAGCGCGCCGGGGGAAAATTGGCCACATGATCAACTACCTCATCCGTCGCGTTCTTTATGCCATCCCCATCCTGGTCGGGGTCAACGTGATTACCTTCGCGCTGTTCTTCTTCGTCAATACGCCGGAGGACATGGCGCGCATGCAGCTCGGGCAGAAGCGCGTGACCGAGGAAGCCGTGGGCAAATGGAAGGAGGAGCGCGGGTACAACCGGCCGTTGTTCGTCAATTCCGCGGCGCAAGGCATCGGCAAGCTCACCGACACCATTTTCTTCACCAAGTCGGTGAAGATGTTCGCCTTCGAATTCGGGCGCTCCGAGGCCGATGGCCGCGATATCGGCCATGAGATCCGCAGCCGGATGTGGCCGAGCTTCGCGATCGCGCTGCCGGTATTCCTGGCCGGCATGCTGACCTATATCACGGCTGCGCTGCTGATGGCGTTCTTTCGCGGCAGCTACATCGACTTCGCCGGCGTGGTCCTGTGCGTGTTGGCAATGTCGGTCTCGGGGCTGTTCTACATAATCGGCGGGCAGTTCCTGATCAGCAAGTTATGGAACCTGGTGCCCATTTCCGGATACGGCGAGGGCCTGAGCGCAT
>CAZYTR010000019.1:0-1938 GCA_964650365.1 uncultured Alcaligenaceae bacterium
TCCGGATATGAAGCTACTCATCAGCACGCTGTTTGTTTGTCTCGCCGCCGCGAGCCTGCCCGCTTGGGCGACCGGCGAACTGCAAAAGACGGCGGCCACGCAATCGCGATTCTCGGCCAAACCCGCCCGACTGGCGCTGCGTTCCGGCGCCGTACTGGTGCTCGACCAGGAGACCGGCGAGTCATTGCTGGCAAAGAACACCGACCAGGTTTTGCCGATCGCGTCGATCACCAAGCTCATGACCGCGATGGTCGTCCTCGACTCGGGATTGCCGCTGCTGGAGTCCATCAGCATCGACAACGGCGACGTGGACCGCATGAAGGGGTCACGCTCGAAGCTCTCCGTCGGCACCACGTTGATGCGCGCGGAAATGCTGAAGCTCGCGCTTATGGCATCCGAAAACCGTGCCGCAGCGACGCTTGCGCGCAATTACCCCGGCGGTACGCCAGAGTTCGTTGCCGCGATGAACCGGAAGAGCGCTGAACTCGGAATGTTCAATTCACATTTCGTCGACGCCACCGGCCTGCACCCCGGCAACGTATCCACTGCGGAAGATCTCGCCAAGCTCGCGGATGCGGCGCATCGCTATCCGTTGATCCGCGAATACACCACTACCGATTCTTTCCGCTTCGAGTCAGAAGGAAAGCGCCGCCGCCACGTGCTGGCTTTCGTCAATTCCAACCGCTTGCTGAAAAGCCGCCAGTGGGAAATCGGTCTGTCGAAGACCGGCTACATCAGTGAAGCCGGACGCTGCCTGGTTATGCAGGCGATGATCGGGGACAAGCCGATGATCATAGTATTGCTCGACTCCTGGGGAAAACTCTCCCGCGTCGCCGACGCCAACCGCATCAGGCGCTGGATCGAAGCCGACGTAATGCGCTTCCGCGGCTAGGCCGCTTTTGCCCCGGCGCGGTTTGCAATCGCACGGGAAATCTCCTCCGTAACTTTCTTTACCCGCGGTCCCTAGGCTTTCCGGCGGAATTCGCCAGTGCTATGCTTCGCGCGTTGTTGCGCTGCGCCTCAAGCCCCTGTTTCGTTGTGTAGACCGTGTTCTCGCCTGCCGATCCAAATCTCACCGCACTCAACCTCACCGCAAAGATTCTTTTCTATACCCCCTTGAGGGGTACGCAAAGGCGCAAAGGAAACGCAGAGAAAACCAAACGAAGCGTGTCAAAATGCAGCAGTTTCCGATGTGCCCCACCCGGTCGACGTATCGCGGTGGTGCGAGTATCCACCTCCTTGCTTTTTAACCTCAAGTTGCTTTGCTTTCCTTTGCGCCTTTGCAGTGAAGACTTAGAATGAAAGTCGGTCTGTTCGTCACGTGCCTGGTCGACCTGATGCGGCCGAACATCGGTTTTGCGGCGCTCAGGCTGCTCGAAGCAGCCGGATGCGAAATCGTCGTACCAGCCGCGCAGACCTGCTGCGGGCAGCCGGGTTACAACTCCGGTGATCGAAAGGCAGCGCAAGCGCTGGCAAAAAAACTGGTCCGGGAATTCTCGGACTGCGACTATGTGGTCGTGCCTTCCGGATCCTGCGGCGGCATGATCCGCGCGCACTACCCCGAATTGCTGGCCGACTTTCCCGAACTCGAGGACGAAATCGAGGCCTTCGCGCGCAAGACCTACGAACTCACCGATTTCCTGGTGAACGTCGTCAGGCTGGATCGGGTTCCCGGCAAGTTCGACGGCACCGTCACCTATCACGATTCGTGTTCCGGGCTGCGTGAAATGGGTGTGAAATCCCAGCCGCGCGCGCTGCTGTCGAAAGTGCCCGGCCTGACCATCAGGGAAATGCAACAACCCGAGCAGTGCTGCGGATTCGGCGGCACATTCGCGGTGAAGTATGGCGAAATCTCCACACGCATCGCCGATCTCAAGTGCGAGGATGTGCAATCCAGCGGCGCCGATGCCCTGGTTCTGGGCGACCTCGGCTGCATGC
>CAZYTR010000020.1:0-10206 GCA_964650365.1 uncultured Alcaligenaceae bacterium
GGCCGGCGAACTCTCGGGACCGCCCACCAGACAGCGCCGGTGCGAGATGTGGTACTCGAACTCCGGCCGGAAATGCTTGATAAAGCTTTTCACCGGTAGCGCGGCGGCGTCGCCCAGCGCGCAGATGGTGCGGCCGGCGATGTTGTCGGCCACCGAGTTCAGCGTTTCCAGATCCCCGGTCCGGCCCTGCCCATGCTCGATGCGATGGACTATCCGGTACAGCCAGCCGGTGCCTTCGCGGCAGGGCGTGCACTGGCCGCAGGATTCCTCGAAATAGAAATACGACAGTCGCTGCAACGCGCGAACCATACAAGTAGTCTCGTCCATGACGATCACCGCCCCGGAACCCAGCATCGAACCGGCTTTGGCGATCGAATCGTAGTCCATGTCGGTTCGCATCATGATTTCGGCGGGCAGCACCGGCATGGAAGACCCTCCGGGGATGACGGCTTTCAGCTTGCCTTCGCCGCGCATGCCGCCGGCCATCTCAAGCAAATTCTGGAAGGGCGTGCCGAGCCTGACTTCGTAATTGCCGGGAAGCTCGACGTGACCTGAAACCGAAAAGATCTTGGTGCCGCCGTTGTTGGGCCGGCCGAGATTCAGAAAAGCTTCGCCGCCATTGACGATGATCCAGGGCACCGCGGCAAAGGTTTCGGTGTTGTTGATCGTGGTCGGCTTGCCGTACAGGCCGTAGCTCGCCGGGAACGGCGGCTTGAAGCGCGGCTGGCCCTTCTTGCCTTCGAGCGACTCCAGCAGCGCGGTTTCCTCGCCGCAGATGTACGCGCCCCAGCCGTGGTGTGCGTACAGATCGAAGCTGAATGTCGAGCCGAGGATGCTCTTGCCCAGATAGCCGGCATCGCAGGCCTCGGCAAGCGCCTCCTCGAAGCGCTCGTACGCCTCCCAGATCTCGCCGTGAATGTAGTTGTAACCGACGGTGATTCCCATCCCGTAGGCCGCGATCGCCATGCCTTCGATAACGGCGTGCGGGTTATAGCGCAGGATGTCGCGGTCCTTGAAGGTGCCCGGTTCGCCCTCATCGGAGTTGCACACCAGGTACTTCTGGCCGGTGAAGGCGCGCGGCATGAAGCTCCACTTCAGTCCCGCTGGAAAGCCTGCGCCACCGCGGCCGCGCAAAGCCGATTTCTTCACTTCGGCGATCACCTGCTCCGGCGCGATGTTGTCGCGCAAAATCATCCTCAGCGCCTCGTAGCCGCCACGCCCCTCGTAGTCCTTCAGCCGCCAGTTCAGCCCGGTGAGCCCCTTCAAGAGGATCGCCTCGGGGCCGTAGATATCCGGTGGGAAAGGCGGTCGAGGGGCGTTCATTTCCTCAGCTCCTCGATCAACACATCGAGTTTGTCCGGCGTCATGAACGACAGCATTTTCTTGTCGTTGTGCAGGCACACCGGCGCATCGCCGCATGCCCCCAGGCATTCGCCTTCCTTGAGGGTACAACCGCCGTCCGGGGTGGTTTCGTTGAAGCCGATGCCGAGTTTCTTCTTCAGGTGCTCTGCCGCGTCCGCGGCACCCGACCGCGCGCACGGCAGGTTGGTGCAGATGGTTATCTTGTTGCGCCCGACCGGTTGCAGGTTGTACATGCCGTAGAAAGCCGCCGCTTCGTACACCGCGATCGAAGGCATGCCCAGGTATTGCGCGACAAAGTCCATGGTCTCGGTGGAAAGCCAGCCTTTCTCGTCCTGCGCGACGGTCATCGCAGCCATCACCGCCGACTGCCGCTGCCCGGGAGGATACTTGGCGATCGCCTTGTCGATCTTCGCGAGCGATTCCGGGCTCAACACCATCGGCGCATTCATCTATCGATTTCCCCGAAAACAATCTCGATGGTGCCGATGATCGCCACAGCATCCGCGATCATATGACCGCGCGTCAGTTCGTCCATGGCGGACAGATGGGCGAAGCTCGGGGAGCGGATCTTCATCCGGTAGGGCTTGTTGGCGCCGTCGGAGACGAGATAGATCCCGAATTCGCCCTTGGGGTGCTCCACCGCGGCGTACGCCTCGCCCTCCGGAACGTGCATGCCCTCGGTGAAAAACTTGAAGTGGTGTATCAGTTCCTCCATGTTGGCCTTCATCCCGACACGTGGGGGTGGTGCGACTTTGTGGTCGTCCGTGATCACCGGCCCCCGGTTCCTGCGCAGCCAGTCCACGCACTGCCTGATGATGCGGTTCGACTGGCGCATCTCCTCGATGCGCACCAGGTAGCGGTCGTAGCAATCACCGTTTACTCCGACCGGAATGTCGAAGTCGAGCCGGTCATACACCTCGTAGGGCTGCTTCCTGCGCAGGTCCCATTCGACCCCCGAACCGCGCAGCATCGGTCCGGTGAATCCGAGCGCCAGCGCGCGTTCCGGCGAAACCACACCGATGCCAACTGTGCGCTGCTTCCAGATGCGGTTCTCCGTGAGCAAAGTCTCGTATTCGTCCACGCACCCCGGAAAACGCTCGGCGAAGTCTTCGATGAAATCGAGAACCGACCCCTGGCGGCTGCGGTTCATCTCGCTGATCGCGCGCTCGTTGTGGATCTTCGAGGCCTGATATTGCGGCATCGCATCGGGCAGGTCCCGGTAAACGCCGCCTGGACGATAGTACGCGGCGTGCATGCGCGCGCCGGAAACCGCCTCATAGACATCGAACAGGTCCTCGCGCTCGCGGAAGCAGTACAGGAAAACCGTCATGGCTCCGAGGTCAAGAGCGTGGGCGCCAAGCGCGAACAGATGCGCGAGGAGGCGGGTAATCTCGTCGAACATCACCCGGATATATTGGGCGCGCAGCGGGACTTCGATACCGAGCAGCTTCTCGATCGCCAGGACATAAGCGTGCTCGTTGCTCATCATCGTCGTGTAGTCGAGCCGGTCCATATACGGCACCGTCTGGAGGTATGTCCTGTACTCGGCGAGCTTCTCGGTGGCCCGGTGCAGCAATCCGATGTGCGGGTCGGCGCGCTGGATCACCTCGCCGTCGAGCTCCAGCACAAGCCGCAACACCCCGTGCGCCGCGGGGTGCTGGGGCCCAAAATTCATCGTGTAGTTGCGTATCTCCGCCATGTCTATTGGACAGGATGATCAGGATTGAAAACAAGACACTCGGACTTAATCATGTAAATCCTGTTAATCCTGTCTATTCAGCTTTTTTTAACTCCCGTATCGCCGTAGTTTTCCTCGCGGATCACGCGCGGCACGGTCTCGCGCGGCTCGATGCTGACCGGCTGGTAGATCACGCGTTGCTGGTCGGGGTCGTAGCGCATTTCGACATTGCCCGAGAGCGGAAAATCCTTACGAAAGGGATGGCCGATAAAGCCGTAATCGGTCAGGATGCGGCGCAGATCCGGGTGTCCGGCAAAAATGATGCCGTAAAGATCGAAGGCCTCGCGCTCGAACCAGTTGGCCGATGGCCAGACGCCAATCACGGAATCCACAACCGGCAGCTCGTCATCAGAGGCGAAAACCCGTACGCGCAGGCGCCGATTGTGGGCGATGCTCAGCAAGTGAAAGACGACGGCAAAGCGTGCATGTTGGTCACTGCCAGCCGCGCCGCCACCATAGGCGCTGTAATCAACACCGCACAGATCGATCAACTGCTCGAAGTGCAGCTCGGGACGGTCGCGCAGAGCGGTCATCACCTCGAGCATTCCGGCGGCCTTGATGACCAGCGTGACTTCGCCCAGCGCCTCGGTGATGCCGACAATCTGGCCGCCAAGCGCCGATTGCAGCGCGGCGGTGAGAGTCTCTGCGCGGGAGGTCATTTCTGCTTAGTGTTAAATTTTGAGTGTTAAGTGATGAGTTGGAAATCACACCTTCAACTCAATACTCAACACTAAAAACTCAAAACCCCATCGAGGGTCAGCGGGCAATGGTGTTGGTGCGCTTTATCTTGTTCTGGAGCTGGATGATTCCGTACAGCAGCGCCTCCGCGGTGGGCGGGCAACCGGGAACATAAATATCCACCGGAATGATTCGGTCGCAGCCACGCACCACCGAATATGAATAGTGGTAATAGCCGCCGCCATTTGCGCAGGAGCCCATCGAGATGACCCAGCGCGGCTCGGCCATCTGGTCGTAAACCTTGCGCAACGCTGGAGCCATCTTGTTGCACAGCGTGCCGGCTACGATCATGACGTCGGATTGGCGCGGGCTGGGACGGAACACGACGCCGAAGCGATCCATGTCGTAGCGCGAGGCAGCCGCATGCATCATCTCGATCGCGCAGCAGGCGAGCCCGAACGTCATGGGCCACATCGACCCCGTGCGCGTCCAGTTGATGACCGCATCGAGCGTGGTGGTGGCAAAGCCTTGCTGCATCAGACCTTGGTCATTGGCGCCCATAGCCCTCCCCGCATGGCTGGTTGAGCCACCACATTCCCAAGCCTTTTTTTACCCTTACGAAGACTATGCCCACAGAAACGAACTGAAGAAAAAAACATCGTCAGATTTTATCCTTCCCGTCACCCGGGGGTCAACGAAAACCCTTGCGTTGTATCAACTGCTTGCGCAGTGTCTGCAGTGCGGCAGGCACTTACCGCAAAGCGGACGCGAGTCAGCTCTCACACGAACCGCCACGGCTGGGGCGCGGCTTACTCCGTGCGCGTCGGTAAGCGACCCGTGACAGGTCGCTCGCGAGCTGCATCGCGGTAGTGTTCATTACGCTGTTCAGGCCGCGTGCGAGCCGCTCCCGCAGGGGCGTGAGTATGGCAGGCAGTCGCACTGAACGGCTCAAAGCGTTCGTCTCCGACGCATAGAGCTTCAACATTTCGTAGAGTTCGCGATCGAGTTCCGCTTGAGGGTAGGCCGCCCACAGGGCCGCTCGAAATCCGCTCGCCGTCCGCCACGCGTCGAGAATACGGTGCGTGGTGAACAACAGCCGCTCGATGCGCTGGGTTCGGACCGGTGCGACTTCTTCGTAGCGAATCACGACGCCGACCGGAAACGCGCCGATGCGATCGAGGAAAGCCCGATCAATGCTTTTCGTCTCTTCGATCAACCGCCGCACGGTCTCACGCCCGGGCGCAGACCCTGTTGCCAGCGCGTCGGCGCCGCAACGGATCACAATGGCGTCTTTGTCGGCCTCCTTGGCCACATTCAGTGCAAGAACCGGCTCGAAATAAGGCAGCGCCAGGCGCACTGGCACCACGGCGCGCAACGCATCGACGGTGCGCCGGCTGAAGGTCTCGATGATCCTGCGGTTCACGGCTGCCAGCGCCCGCGCGCGGTCCGGGGGCGAACTCATCGCAGCGCGGAAATTAGCCCTCGCAAAGAGGACGGAATCTTCAATCCGGCCGTGGCTTTAAGGCGCGGTGAAAGCCGAGCATGCCATAGAGCACGGTCTCGGCGGTGACATCAACGTAGCCCAGTTCCTCGAGCACCACCGAGAGCTCCTCTTCCGAGTAGAACATCTCGAGCGCGTGGATGAAGTACTTCTTGCACTTCAGCGCCGCGGGCCCGCTCTTGAACAGCAGGCCGGTGAACGCCAGGCACATGCGCAGATACGCGTAGTACATTATCTCCACGACACGGCTGCGGGGCCGCAGCATGTCGCAATGGTGAAAGTGGCCGCCGGGCTTGAGGACGCGGTGGATTTCCCCGAACACCTGCTTTACGCGCAGGTGCCGCGAAGCGAACTGCAGGGTCACGACGTCAAAGTAATTGTCAGGGAAAGGCAACGCATGCACGTCGTGGGTCACGCTGTGAATGCGAAAGCCCCCGGCGCTGGCGCGCTGATGGCCGACAGCCTGCATCTCGGCGCTGCGATCGATCGCATGTATCTCGAGGGTGGGCTCGCGCTGGAGCAGCGCGATACCGATCGCGTTGGTCCCGGCGCAGACGTCGAGCACCCGCTCGCCGGGACGGATGTCGACGGTTGCCATGAAGCGTCTGAGGAACCAGCCCCACAGACCCAAGCTGGCAATGTAGTTCGCCCTGTCGTAATACGGCGCTACGTCGGCGAAAACCTCGTTCAGCTCGTTGGTCCAGACGTCGCCGAAGCGCTGCTCACGGACTTGCTCGCGAGCGGCAAGTGGCGGTGGGGTCATCTGCTTTCCTCCCTGCATTTCCCGTTCACGCCTTCCTTATCCCACAAAAGACGTTGTTACGCCTTGAAAACTAGGCGGTCCGCGAACGCCTGTCAACCTCATGGCGAACGCCTGCGCACAACACGTCAGATACGAAGCAGACAGACGGCGGCCGCGACGCTGCCCAGGGCTGCAACCGCATAGACGACGACGGCGACCAGCGTGTCGGCACGCACCCCGAAGTCGTAGAAGGTGATGCGCAGCCGGTGCGCAGTGCTCCACAGCGACAGTGCGATGACGACGAACAGGGCGGCCTTGCCAAACCAGGTTGCGGCAAAGCCATGCAGACCCTCGTAGGTCAGGATGGCCGGCGTGTGGCCCAGCGCCGCGAGCAGGGTGAGCACGATCAGCACCGGGGTCACGAATGCCGTCAGCGTCCCCCCGGCGGCAAAGGTTCCCCAGATGAGCGGCTTGTTCGATTTCGCCATGACTAGAAGGCCCCGGACGCGCGGAGGACTGCGAGGGACAGCAGCGCCCAGAGGACATAGTGCGCGCCGGCGACAACGCCGCCGGGCAAGAATTCCTTCCCGATTTGCACGGGGAGTGCCTTGGGCGTGACGTTGAACCACGTGGCCGTGTGGTACAGCGCGAAGGCGAGCGCGACCACATGAAACAGTACGCTGGCCGGATTCTTCAATGCCTGCAGGAATCCCTCGTAGGCCACCTGCCCTTCGTTCAGCCGCCTGATCCCGACCAGCAACAGCAGCGTGTAGGCGCCGATGAAGATGCAAGTCACCTCGCGCGCCATGTAGCGCAGATAGCGCGGATGGCGGAAAAACCAGCGCAGCCGCGGCACCTCGCGCACGTACGGTTTGCGGGTTACTTGTTCAGCCATGGCATCAAGTGCTCCTTGTACCAATCCACCGTGCTCTTGATCTTGACCTGCTGCAGCGCGGCTGCCGGATCGACGTGCTCCGGACAGACCTCGGAGCAGGCGCCGACGAAGGAACAATCCCAGACCCCCTCGCTGGTCGAGATCTCCTGCTGGCGCTGGTCGCGGCCGCCGTCGCGCGAATCCTGGTTGTAGCGGTGCGCCAGGGTAATCGCCGCCGGGCCAATAAACTGCGGAATCAGCCCGTATTCCGGGCAGGCCGCGTAGCACAGCATGCAGTTGATGCACAGCGTGTACTGCTTGTACTTGTTCAACTCGGCCGGGGTCTGGCTATACTCGCCTTCGCTGAGCGGCTTGTCCCGCACCGGGATGAGGTAGGGTTTCACCCGTTTCAGCTTGGTCACGAAATCGTCGATCACCGTCACCAGGTCGCGTTCGATCGGGAAATGGGCGAGAGCTTCGACGCGAATCACACCTTCGTAGTTGCGCAGAAAGGCCTTGCACGCCAGCTTCGGCTCGCCATTGATCATCATTCCGCAGCTGCCGCACACCGCCATGTGGCACGACCATCGGTAACTTAGCGTGGGGTCGAGATTGTCCTTGACGTGGTTGAGCGCGTCGAGCACAACCCACTCAGACTGGCACGGAACCGAGTAGGACTGGAAATGCGGCTCGCTGTCCGTCTCGGGGTTGTAGCGCAGCACCTCCAGCTCGACGACACGCTCGCTCATTCGTGGCTCCCCGAGTAATCGCGCACGCCGGGCTGCGACTTGGTGATGACGACGTCACAGTAATCCACCCGCGGCGCCTGCGCCGGATGATAGAACGCAAGCGAATGGCGCAGGTAGCTCCTGTCGTCGCGCTCAGTGAAGTCGAGCCGCTGGTGCGCGCCGCGCGACTCCTTGCGCGCCAAAGCGCTCTGCGTGACCGCCTCTGCGCAGTCGAGCATCGAGCCCAGTTCTAGCGCCTGCAGCAGATCGGTGTTGTAGACGTTGGTCTTGTCGTGCAGCTCGATGCCGCCGTACCGGCCGCGCAGGTCGGCGAGCTTGCCGCAGGCCTCGGCGAGGCCTTCGCCGGTCCGGTAGATGCCGGCGTGCTGCTCCATGGTGTGCATCATCTCCTTGCGCAATCCCGCGACGGTTTCGGTTCCGCCGCTGCGCTGCATCAGTTTCCGCACGCGCGCCTGCGCCGCCGCGCCGAGCGCCGCGAGCGCCGTTTCGCCGGCCGGCCGCGCGCCCGACTGCACGTACGCCATTGCGCTCAGGGCTGCGCGGCGCCCGAACACCAGCAACTCGGTCAGTGAATTCGAGCCCAGCCGGTTGGCGCCATTGATGCTCACGCAGGCGCACTCGCCCGCGGCGAACAGCCCTGGCAGCGTGGTCGTGGCTTTGATGTCGGTATGAATGCCGCCCATCATGTAATGCACCACCGGGCGCACCGGCACCGGATCAGTCACCGGATCGACGCCCATGTAGCTGATCGACATGTCCCGCACCAGCGGCAAGCGTTCGTTGATCTTCTTCTCGCCAAGGTGGCGCATGTCGAGCAGCATCGCATCCCCCCACTGCGTGGGCACCGCATTGCCTTTTCGCTGCTCGTGCCAGAACGCCTGGCTGACGCGGTCGCGCGGACCGAGTTCCATGGTTTTCAGCACCGGCGTGCCGAGCGGCGTCTCCGGCCCCATGCCGTAGTCCTGGAGGAAGCGGCGACCGTGTTTGTTGACCAGAATGCCGCCTTCGCCGCGGCAGGCCTCGGTGAGCAGCGTGCCGGTGCTGGGCAGACCGGTCGGGTGATACTGTACGAACTCCATGTCTTTGAGCGGCACGCCCGCGCGGTAGGCGAGCGCCATGCCGTCGCCGGTCTTGATCGCGCCGTTGGTGGTAAACGGGAACATGCGCCCCGCCCCGCCTCCGGCGATGATCACCGCCCGGGCGTCGAAGCGCCACATCTGGCCGCTGCGCATCTCGATCGCGACGAGACCCGCGCAGCGGCCTTCGTCCACCAGCAGCTCAGTCGCGTAGTACTCGTCGAAGCGCTGGATGGATGGGAACTTGAGCGAGGTCTGGAACAGCGTGTGCAGGATATGAAAGCCAGACTTGTCGGCGGCGAACCAAGTGCGCTGTTTTATCATGCCGCCGAACGGGCGCACCGCCACCGACCCATTCGGCTCACGGCTCCACGGACAGCCCCAGTGCTCGAGTTGGATGAGTTCCCCGGGTGCTTCCTGCACCAGATACTCGACCGCGTCCTGGTCGCACAACCAGTCCCCGCCACCTACGGTGTCGTTGAAGTGATGCTCCAGGCTGTCGTCGGACTTGATCACCCCGGCGGCGCCGCCCTCGGCGGCGCAGGTGTGGCTGCGCATCGGGTAAACCTTGGAGATCAGCGCGACGCGCAGTTTCGGGTCGGCCTCCGCGAGCGCGATGGCGGCGCGCAACCCCGCCCCTCCGGCCCCAACAATCGCAACATCTGTATGGAGCGCTTCCATCGCTTCCGATCAGCCTGCGCCACACCGGCCCGCTTTGCGCGGCGCTTGCTCGGGCTGATCGGGGCAAGCGTCGTCGCTATCGCCTCCCGGCTTTACGGCTAGTCCCATTCCAGCGCACCCTTCTTCCACTCGTAGATGAAACCAACGACCAGAATGGCAAGAAACAGGCTCATTGAAAGGAAACCGAAGATCCCGATTTCCCGGAGTACCACGGCCCAGGGGAAGAGAAAGGCAATTTCCAGGTCGAAGATGATGAACAGGATGGCAACGAGGTAATAGCGGACGTCGAACTTCATCCTGGCGTCCTCGAAGGCCTCGAAACCGCACTCGTATGGGGAAAGCTTCTCGGGATCGGGACGGTGAACGCCGAGCAATCTGCTCAGACCCCCACCCAACAGGGGAAGCGCCACTCCGACGGCCAGGCCGACGAAGATGAACAGCAGAATCGGAAAGTATTGCTCAAGCATTGACCACTCCCGCGCTGTCAGAGGACAGGATCAGAATCGATTGCGCGCGCCAGGTTGTGACCTCGATCTGCCTGCGTTTGCGCCAACTCCGCAGGCCGCGGAGTCATGGCTGCCGCGCTCTGAACGCTTTGGTGCCGACGGGGAGACTCGAACTCCCACGGGTTACCCCACCACCCCCTCAAGATGGCGTGTCTACCAATTTCACCACGTCGGCGTGTCAACTTGAGTGTTAAGTGTTGAATTTTGAATGTTGAATCAGGAACGCCGGCTTTTCCCGCGAACTCAACACTCAACATTTAGCATTCGACATTGCCTCACTTCGGTATGTCCTGCGCCTC
>CAZYTR010000021.1:0-5317 GCA_964650365.1 uncultured Alcaligenaceae bacterium
TCATCCGACAGGTATATCAGTGACGGCGCCTCGCTTCGCCCCGGGCTTGGGGCCAGTCGCTCGCGGCGGCACGTAGGCGGACAGACGGCAACTCACGCCCTCGATCTGTTTTCCGCCGACGTATCGTGTCACCTGGCAGCAAATCACTTCTCCCGCAGATGAAAGCTGCGAAATGTGGCTCAAAACCAGCGTCTTAGGCACGTGAAGCGCCTTGGCAATCTCGACGTCCAGTTGTTCGCCATTGGTTCTCAGATGTTGAAGAATGGTGTTTTTCATTCGGGTTTCCCTACGGTGCCTTCGAGTGCGCACATTTTAGGCTACAGACGTTACTCGGGCAAGTCTCATTCATTGCAGTCTCGTTGCGTGAGAAAACCCTTACGCAACAGTCCTCTTGACTTCAGACTCGTCACGTCGCCTGTCGGACGTTCGCCTACCGGTAGAGCCGAGATGTGGCGCGGTGGCGGCAGGTTCGGTTTGTCCCTTGCCGCTATTTTCGTCTGGCGGTGCCCGAGTAACTTCCTTATGACCCCTTTGTCGCTTCGATCCGTGCAAGAAACAAGACCTGACCCCATTAGATTGGTGCCTGCGCCATGAGCTTCGGGGCCACTTCGGCGAGGCGCTCGTCGGTGACGCGGCCGTTGCGGATCATGTAGTCGTAGGCGAGCTGCCGGGGCTCGAGGTGCATCTCGTCGGACATCGGCTCGTACCAGAACGAGCTCGCGTTGGCCCCAGACACCGGCTTCCTTTGTTGCTTCGATCCGTGCAAGAAACAAGACCTGACCCCGACGTTTTCCGCGTGCAAGAAACAAGACCTGACCCCGACGTTTTCCCTTCGATCCGTGCAAGAAACAAGACCTGACCCCGACGTTTTCCGACGTTTCGTTAGATTGCTGGCTCGAAAGACTCCCTCCCTTGCGTCCGGAGGATGCGGGGGAGGGCCGGGGAGGGGGCGGGCTTCGCGCATGGCCCCCATCCCAACCTTCCCCCGCAAGCGGGGGAAGGAGTAGCGCTACTCAATCTTGCGTTGGTGTGAGTTAAGGATTGCCGATGTAGTCCTGCTTGCCGATGTCCAAGCCGTTGTGGCGCAGGATGTCGTAGGCGGTCGTGGCGTGGAAGTAGAAATTCGGATGGACGAAGCCGAGCAGATATTGCATGCCTTTGAACTTCACTTCCTGCCTGCCGAGCTTGAGCGCGATGTCCTTGTCTTCCGAGCCGTCGATCTGCGCCGGCTTGATGGTGCCGATGAATTCGATAGTTTTGGCGATCCGCGCCTTCAGCTCAGCGAGCGTCTGCTCGGTGTCCTCGTACTTCGGGACCTCGACCCCGGCGAGGCGCGCCACCGCACCCTTCGCCGTGTCGCACGCGATCTGCACTTGGCGCGCCATGGTGAACATATCGGGATAGAGGCGATAGCTGGTGAGCACGGTTGGGTCGATCTTCTTCGTGTCCGCGTATGCCTGCGCCTTGTCGAGGATCGCGGAAAGGTTCTTCAGCGTATTGACGAAGCGCGGCGCGCTTGCCTGATACATCGAAATGTTCATGACGGCTCCATTGGAGTGTGGAAAGACAGGCCGGGGATTCTAACACCGGGCACCGGCCGCCCGAGGGCAATGACATCAACCAGTACGCGTGGCAGACCAGTGCGGCGGGCCTGGCGGCAGTGTGGGCGCGCGAAAACACCCGCGAAGCGGGAATTGGGTGCCAGCACCCACCGTAACCACATTGCGTGCAGGCAAGAGCCAGGCACAGGGGCCTCATGTTCCCGTCCCGGTTTCACCCATGCCCCTTTCCTCACCAGGAAATTCAAATATGTAATGTTACGATTTCATGGTAGCCTGCAGACCATGGCAAAGATCGTCCAACGCCGCGAGCTGGCAGTTGCCTTGAGCACCGCCCTGCGCCGAAGCCGCGCGGTGGCGCTCATCGGTCCCCGACAAGTGGGCAAGACCACGCTGGCTCGACAGCTTCTGGACCCAGGCTCTCCCAACTACTTCGATCTCGAGAACCCGCTCGACCTGGAGCGGCTGGCCGAGCCGATGACCGCCCTTTCGCCGCTGCGCGGGCTGGTCGTAATCGACGAGGTGCAACGGCGGCCCGAGCTGTTTACGGTGCTCCGAGTCCTCATCGACCGGGCCGCGCGGCCGGCGAGCTTTCTGATTCTCGGCAGCGCATCGCCGGCGTTGCTTCGGCAGTCCAGCGAATCTCTTGCTGGCAGGCTGGAGATCATTGACACGCCTGGGTTCGGGTTACGCGAGGTCGGTACCGCGCAGCTGGAAAGGCTGTGGAACCGTGGTGGCTTCCCACCGGCATATCTCGCCGAGACCGACACCGACAGCCTCGCCTGGCGGAATGCTTTCCTGCGCTTGACGCTCGAACGTGATTTGCCTGCGCTCGGCCTGGGAGCGCCCCCGCCGACCGTACGACGCTTCTGGTCCATGGTCGCGCACTATCATGGGCAGGTATGGAACTCGGCCGAGCCCGCGCGCTCGCTGGGGGTGTCCGAGCCCACGGTCCGACGCTACCTCGACTTCCTGACCGGTGCGGGCCTGGTGCGGCAGCTGCAACCCTGGTTCGAGAATCTGGCCAAGCGCCAGGTGAAGGCGCCTAAGGTCTACATTCGGGACAGCGGGTTGCTGCATGCGTTGTTCAATCTCGGTGCGCTCGATGCCGTACTCGCCCATCCCAAGGCGGGTGCTTCGTGGGAGGGGTTCCTGCTCGAGGAAGTGCTGAAGACTGCAAGGCCGGACGAAGCATATTTCTGGGCCACCCATCAAGGCGCCGAACTGGATCTGTTGATGCTCAGGGGCAATCGCAGGGTGGGCGTGGAGTTCAAGCGCGCCGATGCACCGACGGCGACACCGTCCATGCACATTGCAATCGCGGACCTCAAGCTCGATGCGTTGTTCGTGTTGTATCCCGGGCCCAAGCGCTACGCGCTCACCGACCGGATCGAGGTTCTGCCGGCCGCATCGATCGCCGAGTTCAAAAGCTGACTGCTGCTTCCGGCGAGATGCGTACCAGCGCGAACTCGGCGGCTTCCGAGGCGCTTGGTATAGAATCCCGGCGAGAAACCCCGGTAGTCCAACGCCTTAACAGCAGCAATCTCCTCCATGGAGCAGGTTGTCCAGTTGTCCGATGCCAGGAAGGCTGCGCTCTCGCTGGAGGAGCAGCTCGCGCGCGTGCTGGAAGTCGCGCGCGAAGCGGTCGTGATCGACCGGCTCCATCTTTGGGCAATAGCGCCGGAAGGCGACCGACTTCTTTATGTGACGGGCTCCGGCCTGTCTAAGGAAGACAGACGTTCGCTGAGTGAGCGGCCGGAGCTTCCCCTCGCCGACGCCGGTGCGATGGCCAGGGCAGTGCGCGACAAGGCAGCAATCCTGGTCAACGGAGCCGAGTCACGGCCGCCGCAGTCTCGGGCCAAATATAAGGCGCTGCACGCGAACAGCTTCCTGGTAGTGCCGCTGCTCGCCCGCGATCGCGTGCTGGGCTTGCTGGTGGCAGACAACAAGTACAGCGATGCGCCGCTGGTTGCGGACCGGCTGCGTCTCCTTCATACCTTTGCTCTGCATCTCGCGACGGCGGTTGACAACACTTCCGTTCGCACCGAGCTGCAAGCGTCCGAGGGAAATCTGGCGGAGGCGGTCGAGCGGCAGACGGCGACGGCGGAGATCCTGCGCGTGATCAGCGCCTCGCCAACAGACTTGCAGGCTGTGTTGGATGCGGTCGCGCAGAGCGCCGCCAGGCTCTGTGCAGGCAACGATGCGGCGATCTTGCGCCTTGACGACGATGTACTCAATCCGGTTGCAATGACGGGGCCGTTAGGTGCACATCCAATCCCCGTAACGCGAACAACCGTGACTGGTCGAGCGGTGATCGATCGCAAGACAGTCCACGTCGACGACATCATCAGCAAACTGGATACGGAATTTCCCGACGCGAAGCCCTTCCAGGCTCAGGTGGGATTTCGGACGATTCTCGCAACACCGTTACTTCGTGACGGCACTCCGATCGGCGCAATTGTGATTCGCCGAACAGAGGTACGCCCGTTTTCCGAGAAGCAGATTGAGCTCCTGAAGACCTTCGCCGACCAGGCGGTGATCGCGATCGAGAATACGCGACTTTTCAACGAGACCCGGGAGGCGCTCGAGCGGCAGACGGCGACCGCGGAGATCCTGAAGGTCATCAGCGAATCGCCGACCGACGTGCAGCCGGTGTTTGACGCGATCGCCAGGAGTGCGCTACGGCTGATCGGAGGGTATTCGGCCGGGGTCGCGCGGCGCGTTGACGATACCCTGCACCTCGCAGCAATGACGGCAACCAACGAGGCTGGGGATGAAGCGTTGAGAAAGATGTTCCCTGCGAAGCTCACTGGTCAAGGCGCCTTGGGCAAGGCTGTCCTGAGCGGATTGCCGGCCTACGTAAGCGATTTTGAAACGGACCCCGCGTACTCGCCCGCTTTTCGAGAAACAGTGCGTCTGCGCGGTTATCGGGCCCTTCTGGCTGTGCCGATGATGCGCGACGGTAATTCGGTCGGCGGGATTACCGTCACCCGCCGGGACCCGGGGCCATTCACGGACCATCAGATCAATCTGCTCAAGACCTTCGCCGACCAGGCGGTGATCGCGATCGAGAACACGCGGCTGTTCAACGAGCTGGAGACACGCAACCGCGACCTGACCGAGTCGCTGGAGCAGCAGACCGCGACCAGCGAGATCTTGCGCGTGATCAGCCAGTCGCAGCGCGATGTGCAGCCGGTGTTCGAGGCGATCGTGGTGAATGCGCGCAAGCTGTGTAGTGCCACCCATTCGGTGTTTTACACGTTCGACGGCGAGCTCCTTAGGTATGCAGCGTCGGACGGTCAAACGTCTGAAGGCATTGAGGAGACCCGTCGAACATTCCCGATGCCGCCCAACCGCGGGAGCGCGCTGGGCCGATCGATTCTCGACCGATCCGTCGCCTACATCCCGGATATTCGAGAGGACGCCGACTACCGCCTGCATACGCTCGCTTCAGTAGGCGGATACCTCAGCACCATTTCGGTACCCATGTTGCGTGATGGTAACGCGTTCGGAGCCATCAGCGTCAGCGGCGCCGAGCCAGCAATGTTCACCGAACGCCAGATCGCCATGCTCCAGACCTTCGCCGACCAGGCGGTGATCGCGATCGAGAACACGCGGCTGTTCAACGAGCTGGAGTCACGCAACCGCGATCTGACGGAGTCGCTAGAGCAGCAGACCGCCACCAGCGAGATCTTGCGCGTGATCAGCCAGTCGCAGCGCGACGTGCAGCCGGTGTTCGAGGCGATCGCGGCGAACGC
>CAZYTR010000022.1:0-2247 GCA_964650365.1 uncultured Alcaligenaceae bacterium
TTTCTTCTGATCCTGTGTATCGGAGTAAGTGTCGGCAGTGGCGACGATGCGGCCACTGACCTCCACCATTTGGTCCTTCCAGCGGCACGTCCCGGAATACTGGGCGCGGCCCGTTTGCCACTCGATTCTCCAATTGCTGCATTGGCTCTTCTCGTCGCGCGAGAGGAAGCCGTTGACCGGCGACATCGGGTCGGCGATGTCGGCGGCGGTGATGCAGAAGCGGCCGATCCGATTCGCGGCCATGCCGCCCGAGCGCGTGAATTCCCAGGTGCCCGGCAGCATGGGATTGGAGTCCGCCTGTGCCGGGGAGAAGAACACGACTCCAAGAAAAAGAGCGAACGCGGGACGCATCGTTTCAGATCAGATGACCATCAAATTCACGAACTCGTTGACCGGCGTGGCGGCGAGCTTCCGGGGATCCAGGCAGAGATCCAGCACCGCCTTTTGCTGCTTCGCCGGGAAGCGGCGCGCCAGGTTGGTTTTGAATTTTTCGACCAGGACCGGCATGCCTTCCTTGCGGCGGCGCTTGTGGCCCATCGGGTATTCGACCACCACTTCCTTGAGGCGGCTTCCGTCCTTGAACGCAACGGTGAGGCCGTTGGCGATCGAGCGCTTTTTCGGATCGTGGTAGTCCCGGGTGAACTGCTTGTCCTCGACGCAGGCCATCTTGTCGCGCAGCTTGTCGATGCGCGGATCGGCCGCTACATCGTCTTCGTAGTCGGCGGCGGTCAGGCGCCCGAAAATCATCGGAACCGCCACCATGTACTGGATACAATGGTCGCGATCGGCCGGATTGTTCAAGGGACCCTTCTTGTCGATGATGCGGATGGCTGCTTCGTGCGTGCGGATGGTGATTTTCTTGATGTCGTCGAGGCGATCCTTCAACTGCGGATGCAGCTGCATGGCACATTCGACCGCGGTCTGCGAATGGAATTCCGCCGGGAAGGAGATCTTGAACAGCACGTTTTCCATGACGTACGACCCGTAGGGGCGCTGGAACTTGAATTCCCTGCCCTTGAAAAGCACGTCGTAGAAACCCCAGGTCTTTGCCGTCAACACCGACGGATACCCCATCTCGCCGGTTCCGGCGATCAGCGCCAGCCTGACCGCGCGGCTGGTGGCATCCCCCGCCGCCCAGCTCTTGCGCGAACCGGTGTTGGGAGCATGGCGATAGGTGCGCAGGCTTTGGCCGTCCACCCACGCCAGCGAGACCGCATTGATGATCGCTTCCCTGGACAGGCCGAGCATGCCCGCCACCACGGCCGTGGAAGCGACCTTGACCAGCACCACGTGGTCGAGGCCAACCTTGTTGAAGCTGTTTTCAAGCGCCAGGCAGCCCTGGATTTCATGCGCCTTGATCATTGCCGTCAGCACGTCCTGCACCGTGAGCGGCTTCCCGCCGGAGGCGACTGCCTTACGCGACAGCCAGTCGGCGGTGGCGAGAATGCCGCCGAGGTTGTCCGATGGGTGACCCCATTCCGCGGCCAGCCACGTGTCGTTGAAGTCCAGCCAGCGGATCATGGCGCCGATGTTGAACGCGGCCTGCACCGGATCGAGTTGGAACCGGGTTCCGGGCACCTTGGCGCCGTTGGGCACCAGGGTGCCGTGGACGACCGGCCCCAGCAGCTTGGTGCAGGCGGGATATTCGAGCGCCTCGAAGCCGCAACCCAGCGTATCCATCAGGCAGTAGCGCGCGATTTCGTACGCCTCCCGGCTCTTGATGCTGTACCTGGTCACGTAGTCGGCGATGTGGACCAGGACCTTGTCGGGTTTGGGACGCACGTTGGAGATGGACGCGGACATTCAGTTTTCCTGTTGTGGTGTGGCAATTGGTGTGTTCACGTGGAGCCTGTATCCGCAGGTGAGGCGTGAGGGGTGAGGCGTGAAGGGTGAATGAGTGAAGGGTGAAGGCGTGGGAGTAATTGAGCGATTAAGTGATTGAGTGACTGGTTTCAATCACCTAATTACTGAATCACTCAATCACCGATTCTTGGCGTCACGCCTGACGCCTCACGTTCTCTTTCCGATCGGCACCCACTTCAGGTTCTCGGGGCCAATGTAGTTGGCGCTCGGGCGGATGATCTTGCCATCGATGCGCTGCTCGATCACGTGAGCGGTCCAGCCGGAAGTGCGGCTGATCACGAAGATCGGCGTGAACATCGCGGTCGGCACCCCCATGGCGTGATAGCTGGTGGCGCTGTACCAGTCCAGGTTCGGGAACATCTTCTTCTCGCGCCACATGACCTG
>CAZYTR010000023.1:0-3024 GCA_964650365.1 uncultured Alcaligenaceae bacterium
ACGCTCGCACGCGTCGTTCCGGTGCCGTCCGGGATAAGAAAATTCAGTTGTGCCCACAGGCGCGCGATTTCCGCTTCGAGCTGAACTTGCTGCATGCGTACTTCGATCTCGTTGCGGCGAGCCAGCAGCAGGTCAGTCAGGCTCGCTTTGCCGCCCTGGTAAGCAGTGAGCGCAGCCCGCGTGCGCTGCCTGGCGAGCGGGACCAGATCACGTTCATAGCGTGCCAGGCGTTCGCGGCCATTCTCCCATTCGACGATCATGGCGCGCACTTCGCCGATGTGCGCGCGTAGCGCCTCCTCGCGCTCGGCCCTGGCCTGCTCGACCATCGCCAGCCTGGATGCCAGCTCCCGGTCCTGGCGTTTTTTCTGGTCCCACTGCAAGGGAATTGAAACGCCGACCGACATCATGTTCGTGTAGGAAGGACCACGCTGGCTGTACAGCACTTCCAGGCTCCAGTCAGCCTTTTTGTCGGCTTGGGCGATCCTGGCCTGAGTCGAAGCGATTTCTTCCTGCTTGGCGAGAACGGCGATTTCCGGGTGATGGGCGAGTTCGGCGTCGAGCGTCACTCCGGTATCCATACGAATGGAGTCGATGGCAGGTTTCTCCGCCAAAGGCGCCTCTGCGGCGTCGCCCACCCAGCGGGCCAGCGCGGTCCTGGCGGTGCGGATGCGGCCTTGGAGTCCGGCTGCCTGGTCCTCGAGCCCGACCAGAGCGCTGTGCGCGGCAAAGACGTCGGCCTGATTGCCGCGTCCGGCACGGTAGGCACCCTCGGCGGCTACGATTTCGAGCTTGGCCTCCCTGGCTTGCTGCGCAATCACCGCTGCCGACGCCTCGGCGTAGTAGCGGTCGAGCCACGCCAGCGCGGTGTCGCGCTGGATCGAGGCGACCATGGCGGTCTTTTCGGCAAGCGACTTTTCCGCCTCGCGCTCGAATCGCTGGGCGCGCAGTTGGCGCTTTTGGGACCGCGTGAACTCCTGCATGATGCCGATGCGGCTCATGGTCATGAAGTCGCTCGTGAGGCTGTATTGATCGGGACCTTCGATCGGCAGATTTTCGATCCCCAGTTTGAGCACGGGGTCGGGCAACTGTCCTGCGGCTACCGCCATTTCGCGCGAGCCGGCGACGGCGGCATCCTGTGCCGAAATCTGGCGTGAACGTTCGACTGCGCGGCGCTGCGCTTCGGCGAGCGTCAGCGGCGTCTCGGCGCCGGAAACAGCAGCGGAGAACGCGAGCACACCAGTCAGGGTGGCAAGAACGACTCGACGGAAAAACCCGCGAACCACTTCGCGTTTCTGACGCAATACGCGGGACGAACTGATCGACGCGAACTTGGTGAATACGGCAACCGATGCCTCTACCGGGAAAGCTTTGGATTTCATGATGCCTCCGCAAAGAAAACACGAATAGCCGCTTGCGCGGCGGATTCAGTGCTTGCGAGGGCTAAAGCTGGAAACTACAAAAACGAATCGAGGCGGGCGGATCGTGGGAATGCGCGAGGGACACCAGCGTAATGGCGGGGTGTGCATTGCGGTGGGGCGCGATCGGAACGCTCAGTACCGCAAGCGCGGGCATCGGCGCGACCGCAATCTCGACCTTGGGGCTGCTCTGATCGCTGGCGGTGTACTGTTGCAGGCAGGCATTCTTGTTGACCGACTTCTCGCAATCGGCTCCGTGATTTGCGTCCGCAAAGGCCATAGTTGCCGATTGCGTAGCCTCGATGCAGGCCTGTGCAGCGCCGATCGCTTGAGCGAAAAGCATCGTTGCCGCAAGAAGACGGCAGATTGCACGACGAGTTCGGGGACCGCTTAAAATCACTAATCCCTCACGTCAACAGAGTAGCCGTCTTCATTGTAAGGGAAGGATATGACCAATGTCGAGGCGACTTGATGATGTTTTGAGATACGTCAATCCGGGTTTCCCGGATGGCGCTGCGGGCGATTTCGAACACCCGGCTTCCCTGTGCAGTATTACCTGACTCAATTCGCTCATTCTTCCATGGTACCCAATGGGATCTTGATATCGGTCGGGTTTCGTTCCACGTTGGTTCCATCGACGCTTTGCCAGTAACTGCGTTGACGCAGGAAAGGCAGGAGCAGCGCGTTTCCGAGTCTGCTGTCTGCGGCCGCTGCATAACCCGGAATGCCGATAACGATGCGGGACTGGGGAACGTTCAGGCGCAACGTTCGGTGCAGACTGTCCCACCAGGAAAAAACGACAGAATAGTTTGAATTGTTCTCGCGCCATATCTCGGAGTGGTGTATCCCGTGCATCCGCGGGGTCACCAATATCCTGTTCAACAATCGCTCGACCCGGACCGGCAAGCGCACGTTGCTGTGATGAAACAGCGTGTTCGCCTGAAAGACCAATTCGTAGATCGCGAAAGTCAGGGGTGAAACGCCGATCAGGGTGATCTGCAAAACCCGGAAACCGGCCGACAACGCGACCTCACCGAAGTGAAACCGGAATGACGTAGAAACATCGAGATCGGGATCGATATGATGCACGATGTGAAAGCGCCATAGAAACGGGATCTTATGATTTGCGCGGTGCCAGTAGTAGAACATGAGGTCCATGAGCACAAAGCCGATTACAAGTTGAACCGGCGCGGGAAGGTCCACCAGATAGATCAGACCGAACCGTCGCTCCGAGACGTACTGCAATGAGGCCGTTACGGTTGGTTGTACGAACGCTGCGGCGGCACCGATCCCAAGAGCCGAAATGCAAAGATTGACCAGCAGCCTGCGTGCCAGCGCGCGTCGCGCCGTGCGGAGCGGAACAAATCGCTCCAGAACGAAGAAAATCAGGAATAGGCTGGTCAGGACCAACCCGGTGATTAGCAATCCTGCAGTCATGGCGTTTACCGAAGAATCCGCGTTGCCACAGATTGAATTGTCAAAAAACAGAAGAATGAAAAACGGTGTTGGTGATTTTTCACATGGAGCGCTCTATTTCGTGGTCGGGCTCATTGTGTCCCCCATTATTACCTGCCGATCCTCGTCAGTGCAGGTGACCGTAGCGCACGTT
>CAZYTR010000024.1:0-36258 GCA_964650365.1 uncultured Alcaligenaceae bacterium
ACGCCCTTCGCCAGGAACGCGCCGAAGCTCTGTCCCGCGGAGCCCGCGAAGCGGATGTGTATGGTGTCCTCCGGCAAACCGTCATGGCCGTAACGCTTGGCGATCTCGCCCGAGAGCATGGTGCCGGCGGTGCGGTTGATGTTGCGGATCGGCATCTCGATCGTGACCTTTTCGCCGCGTTCCAGCGCCGGCCTTGCCAGCTCGATCAAGCGGTGATCGAGGGCCTTGTCCAGCCCGTGATCCTGCTTCTCGCAGTGGTAGCGCGCGACGTCGGCCGGCATCTCCGGCATGAAGAAGATCTTCGAGAAGTCGAGCCCCCTCGCCTTCCAGTGCTCGACGCCTTTTTTGGTGTCCAGCAGGTCGGTGCGGCCGATGAGATCGTTGAATTTCCGGATGCCGAGCCTTGCCATCAGCTCGCGCGCCTCCTCGGCGACGAAGAAGAAGTAATTGATCACGTGCTCCGGCTTGCCTTCGAACTTCCTGCGCAACACCGGATCCTGCGTCGCTACCCCCACCGGACAGGTGTTGAGGTGGCACTTGCGCATCATGATGCAGCCCTCGACCACCAGTGGTGCGGTGGCGAAGCCGAATCCGTCCGCGCCGAGGATGGCGCCGATCACCACATCACGCCCAGTCTTCAATTGGCCGTCCACCTGGACCGCGATGCGGCCGCGCAGGCGATTGAGCACCAATGTCTGCTGGGTCTCGGCCAGTCCGAGCTCCCACGGGGTACCCGCGTGCATGATCGACGACCACGGGGAGGCGCCGGTGCCACCGTCGTGGCCGGCGATCGTAACGTGGTCGGACTTGGCCTTGGACACGCCCGCCGCGACCGTACCCACGCCGACCTCGGACACGAGTTTCACGCTGATCGCGGCATCGGGGTTGGCGTTTTTCAGGTCGTGGATGAGCTGTGCGATGTCTTCGATGGAGTAGATATCGTGATGTGGCGGCGGCGAGATCAATTCGACTCCCGGCGTCGCGTAGCGCAGTTCGGCAATGTACGCGGACACTTTGCGGCCAGGCAGTTGCCCGCCCTCACCAGGTTTCGCCCCCTGTGCGATCTTGATCTGGAGCATCTCGGCGGACACCAGATACTCGGTGGTGACGCCAAAGCGGCCAGAGGCAACCTGTTTGATCTTCGACTTGAGGGAGTCCCCCGCGACCAACGGTATGTCGACTTCCACGCGCTCGCGGCCGAGCCGCGACATCAGGCTCTCGCCGGCCTTCACCGGCGCATAGCGCCTATGGTCCTCGCCCCCTTCGCCGGTATTCGATTTGCCGCCGATGCGGTTCATGGCAATGGCAAGCGTAGTGTGCGCCTCCGTAGAAATCGAGCCCAGCGACATGGCACCAGTGGCGAAGCGCTTGACAATCTCCGCCACCGATTCGACCTCCTCGATCGGCACCGGTGCGCACTGGTCGTACTTGAATTCGAACAGCCCACGGAACGTCATGTGACGCTTTGACTGGTCGTTGATGATCTGCGCGTACTCCTTGTAGGTCGCATAGTTGTTGCTGCGCGTGGACTGCTGGAGCCTTGCGATCGCTTCCGGCGTCCACATGTGTTCTTCGCCGCGCACGCGCCAGGCGTACTCGCCGCCTGCGTCGAGCGCGGACTTGAGCAGCGGGTCGTCATCGTTAAATGCCGCCTTGTGGATGCGGATCGCTTCTTCCGCCACCTCGAACACGCCGATGCCCTCGACCGAGGAGGTGGTGCCGGTGAAATACTTGTCCACCAGAGACCGGGCAAGCCCCAGCGCCTCGAAGATCTGCGCGCCGGTATACGACATATATGTGGAGATGCCCATCTTGGACATCACCTTCTTCAGACCCTTGCCGATAGCCTTGACGAAACTCTTGATCGCCTTTTTGCCGTCCACTCCCGATCCAAAATGGCCGCGCCCCGCAAGGTCGAGAAGCGTTTCCAGCGCGAGATAGGGGTGCACCGCCTCGGCGCCGTAGCCGCCGAGCAGCGCAAAGTGATGCACTTCCCTCGCCGATCCGGTTTCCACGACGAGGCCGGTGCTGGTGCGCAGGCCCTTGTTGACGAGGTGCTGGTGAATCGCCGAGAGCGCAAGCAGCGCCGGGATCGCCACCCGATCACGGTCGAGCCTGCGGTCGGAGATGATGAGGACGGAATAACCGGCGCGCACCGCGTCCTCGGCCTGCGCGCAAAGGGATGCGAGGCGCGCCTCGATGGCCTCCTTGCCCCAGGCGAGAGGGTACGTGGTGTCGAGCTCGAACGACTTGAATTTGCCGTCGGTGTAACGGTCGATGTGCCGGATCTTCTCCATCTCGAAGAAGTCGAGCACCGGCTGGCTGATCTCCAGCCGCAGCGGCGGGTTCAGTTCGTCGATTCCGAGAAGGTTGGGCTTGGGTCCGATGAAGGAGACGAGCGAGGTCACGAGCTCCTCGCGGATCGGGTCGATCGGCGGGTTGGTGACCTGGGCGAACAACTGCTTGAAATAGAGGTAGAGCGTCTTGTTCTTGTGCGACAGCACCGCGAGCGGCAAGTCGTTGCCCATGGAGCCGACCGGCTCCTCGCCGTTCACCGCCATCGGCGTCATGAGGAGCTTGATGTCTTCCTGCGTATAGGCGAACGCCTGCTGGCGGTCGATAAGCGACACGGCCGAGCGCTCCGGCTGCTGCTTGTCGCTCTCCACCTCGTCGAGCTTCACGCGGATGCGCTCGATCCACTCGGCGTACGGCTTGGCGGCGGCAAGCACGTCCTTGAGTTCCTTGTCGTCGATGATGCGGCCCTTCTCCAGGTGCACCAGGAACATATTCCCGGGCTGCAGGCGCCATTTCTTGATGATTTTCTCTTCCGGCACCGGCAGGCAGCCGCATTCCGAGCCCATGATGACCAGGTCATCCGAGGTAACGATGTAACGCGACGGTCTCAGGCCGTTGCGGTCGAGGGTGGCGCCGATCTGGCGGCCGTCGGTGAAGGCGATCGATGCGGGCCCATCCCACGGCTCCATCATCGCCGCGTGGTATTCGTAGAACGCGCGCCGGCTCGGATCCATCAACGCGTGGTTTTCCCACGCCTCGGGAATCATCATCATCATGGCGTGGGCGACAGAGTAGCCTCCCATCACCAGCAGTTCGAGCGCGTTGTCGAACGAAGCGGAGTCCGATTGGCCCTCGTAAATCAGCGGCCACAACTTGTCGAGATCGCGGCCCAGGATGGGGCTTGAAATCGCGCCCTGACGCGCGCGAATCCAGTTGATATTGCCGCGCAGCGTGTTGATCTCGCCGTTATGGCAGACCATGCGGAACGGATGTGCGAGATCCCAGCTCGGGAAGGTATTGGTGGAGAAACGCTGGTGCACCAGCGCGAGCGCTGACTCGACGCGCGCGTCTTTCAGGTCGAGGTAGTACTCCCCGACCTGGTAGGCAAGCAACATGCCCTTATAGCAGACGGTGCGCGCGGACATGGAGGGCACGTAGAACTGCCTCCCGTGCTCGAGCTTGAGCGCCTGGATGGCGTGCCCCGACACCTTGCGGATGAGGTAGAGCTTCCTCTCGAGCGCGTCGGTAACAGTGATGCCCTTGCCGCGGCCGATGAACACCTGCCGGATCACCGGCTCGACGCGTATCGCCGACCCTGCGAGGTCGGTGTTATCCACCGGGACATCGCGCCAGCCGAGCAGCACTTGGCCTTCATCCTTGATCGCGCGCTCGATTTCGTACTCGCAAGCGAAGCGCGAGGCGGGATCGCGCGGCAGGAACACCATACCGACACCATACTGTCCCACGGGCGGCAACATCACGCCGCGCCTGGCCATATCCTCGCGGAAGAACTTGTCGGGAATCTGGATCAGGCAACCCGCGCCGTCGGAAAGTTTCGGCTCCCAGCCGACCGCGCCGCGGTGGGTCAGATTCTTGAGGATCTGCAGGCCCTGCTCGATGATCGCGTGGCTTTTAGCACCTTTGATGTGCGCAATGAACCCCACCCCGCAGGCGTCGTGTTCATTAGCGGGGTCGTAAAGTCCCTG
This sequence comes from uncultured Alcaligenaceae bacterium, assembly GCA_964650365.1. Lineage (GTDB taxonomy): Bacteria > Pseudomonadota > Gammaproteobacteria > Burkholderiales > JACQAP01 > JACQAP01. Next base: position 4,002 of record CAZYTR010000024.1, read on the forward strand.
TCGCGCAGGCAAAGCCGTGTTAACCATGTCGTACCTCAAGTACTACTGCTGTTGGCGCCCGCCGCGCCGCCACAGACCCGCAGCCCGGGCGGACAAGGCTTGAACGCGCAAAAATTCGGGCTAGCCGCAAATGTTACCGCGATTGCAGCCGATCTATCAATAAAGGCGGCGAACTCCGGACCCTCGCACCCCAAGGCAAGCTCAGGACTCCTCGACAGCGAACAGGCGCCGGTGTTCTCGGATCGCGTAGCGATCGGTCATCCCAGCAACGTAATCGGCGATCGCCCTGGGCAGATCCGTCTCCGCGCGGGACTGGAACTCCGGAGGCAGAAGACGCGAGTCGGCCATGAAGGCCTGAAACAGGTCACGGACGATGCGCTTGGCCTTGTTGCTCATTCGCGCAACCCGGTAGTGCTGATACAGATGTTTCCTGAGAAAGACCTTGAGCTCGTGCTGTTCTTCGCGGATCGCCGAACTGAACGCGATCAGCGACGGCGCGAGCCTCACATCGTCAACGCTGCGCGGACGATGCTCGGCGATTAGGGCCCGGCTTCGCTCCGTCAGATCCGAGACCAGCGTATTGATCATGCGGCGAACCGTCTCGTGAATCAGCCGTCGGTCCACCAGTTCCGGGTACTGCCCGCGCACGGCCTCGAGGTGACGCGCGAAGATACGCACCGAAGACAACTGTTCGACCGAGATCAGCGCCGAGCGCAGGCCGTCGTCGACGTCGTGATTGTTGTAGGCGATCTCGTCGGCCAGGTTGGCAAGCTGCGCCTCCATCGACGGCCGCTGGTTCTTGAGAAATCGCTCGCCGACCTCACCCAGTTTCTCCGCATTCTTGATTGAACAGTGCTTCAGGATGCCTTCACGGGTTTCGAAACAGAGATTCAGTCCGTCGAACGCGCCGTAGCGCTGTTCCAATCGTTCGACGACCCGCAGCGACTGCAGGTTGTGCTCGAAGCCGCCGTGGTCTTTCATACAATCGTTGAGCGCGTCCTGGCCGGCATGTCCGAACGGCGTGTGGCCGAGGTCGTGCGCCAGCGAAATCGCCTCGACCAGATCCTCGTTCAGCCCGAGGTTGCGAGCCACCGAGCGGCCAATCTGCGCCACTTCGACGCTGTGGGTCAGGCGCGTGCGAAACAAGTCGCCTTCATGGTTGACGAAAACCTGGGTCTTGTACTCGAGCCTGCGGAAGGCGGCGGAATGGATGATGCGATCGCGGTCACGCTGAAATTCTGTTCGCCCGTGCGGAGCGGCCTCAGCAATGCGCCGGCCGCGTGAGGTTGCGGGATCGGCAGCAAAGGCTGCCAGATCATGCATGCGCGGCGGCTCCCGCAAGCACTAGGCGCAGGTCCCCTGGGGGGAAATCCGATGTTACGAATGCCTTGCCGGGAGCCTTGAGCAGTACAAGGCGCAACTTGCCGTCCTCCACTTTTTTGTCGTGACCCATCAACTCCAGGTAACGGGCCTCGCCAAGGTCGGGCGCCTCGGTCGGCAGGCCGGCACGACTCATGAGCAGGACAACGCGTTCGACCTCCGTGGCGTTGAGCAGGCCCATGCGCTCGGACAACCGGGCGGCAAGGATGGTGCCGGCTGCGACCGCCTCGCCGTGCAACCAGGTACCGAACCCCAGGCCGGCTTCGATGGCGTGGCCGAAGGTATGCCCGAGGTTGAGCAGTGCGCGCTCACCGGCCTCGCGTTCGTCCGCCGCAACCACCAGAGCCTTGTTCTCGCAGGAACGCGCGATCGCATAAGCGAGGGCGTCGGCATCGCGTGCGCGCAGCTTCTCCATGTTGACCTCGAGCCACGCGAGGAAGGGCGCATCCATGATCAAACCGTACTTGATCACTTCGGCAAGGCCTGCCGAGAGCTCGCGTTCCGGCAGCGTATCGAGAGTCGCGGTATCGGCGACCACCAGGCGCGGCTGGTGGAACGCGCCAATCATGTTCTTGCCACGGGGATGGTTGATCGCGGTCTTGCCCCCTACAGACGAATCCACCTGCGCGAGCAGGGTGGTGGGCATCTGGATGAATGGCACGCCGCGCTGGTACGTTGCTGCGGCAAAACCGGCGAGATCACCGACCACGCCACCCCCCAACGCAATGATGGTGGTCTTGCGTTCGCAGCGATACTTCAGCAGTAAATCGAAAATGGAATTGAGCGTCTGCCAGTTCTTGTGATCTTCGCCGTCGTCAACGATGATCGGCACGACCTCCACTGCGGCGTCGCGCAGGACCGAGGCCAGCGGTTCCAGGTAAAACGGAGCAATCGTCGAATTGGTGACGATCGCGACTTTGCGTTGCTCCAGGCGCGGCAACAGAAGCTCAGCGCGCGCAAGCAACTTTCTATCGATGTAAATCGGGTAGGAACGGTCGCCGAGCCCGACAGTGATGGTTCGCATGCTTGCTAGAGTTGCGGTGCCTGTGTCTGCTGCTCGGTCCGCGTTTCGAGCAGCAGTTGACACAGCCGGTTGACGAGCGAGGTGAGGCTCTGGTTTCCGGTGTCGACGGTGAGGTGTGCGATCTGGCGATAGAGCGGATCGCGTTTCTCGTACAGTTCCGTGAGCCTCGCGCGCGGATCCGCGGCCTGGAGCAGCGGACGATTCTTGTCGTGGCGGGTGCGGTTGAGCAGGTCTCTCACGGAGGCGCGCAGGTATATCACCATGCCCCTGGTTCTCAGCCTGTCGCGGTTTTTCTCGCTCAACACCGCACCACCGCCGGTGGCGAGCACGATGTCACCTAGCGCCGTGAGTTCGTCCACCACCGCGGATTCGCGGACGCGAAAACCCGCCTCGCCTTCGATCTCGAAAATCACCGGTATCTTCACACCGGTACGATTCTCGATGACGTGATCCGAGTCGTAGAACGTTTTGCGCAGGCGTTTCGCCAAGACTCGGCCGACCGAGGTCTTGCCCGCACCCATCATTCCCACTAGGAAGATGTTGCCAGGCACGTCGACCCGCGATTGCGTTTGGTTCTCCACGGTTGCCTCGTGCATACGGCCATTCTAGCGAAACCGGTCGCGCAGGGTCAGGTCGAGGAGAAAACAAAAACGGCCGCAATCAATGCGGCCGTCCGGGCAGCGCGTTGCGTTCAGCGGACAGTCAGCGTGTCTTTGACCACCCTCGGCGTCACGAAGATCAGCAACTCACGTTTGTCGTTGCGCCGCAGATCCTGGCGGAACAGGATACCGATTACCGGTATGTCTCCCAGCATCGGCACCTTGGTCCTGGTGCTGGATTCTTCCTGTTCGAATATGCCGCCGATGCCGACCGTGCCGCCGCTTTCCACCAGCACTTCGGTAGAAACCTGCTTGGTGTCGATTGACGGACCGGCGCTGGTATTGGCGCCGACGCTGTCCTTGTTGACGTGCAACTTCATGATGATGCTGTCATTGGGCGTGATCTGCGGCTTTACCTTCAGGCTCAGGGTGGCCTTGCGGAACGATACGCTGGTAGCGCCGCTGCTGGTCGCTTGCTGGTACGGGATCTCGGTGCCCTGCTCGATTACTGCCTCCACGTTGTCCGCCGTGATCACCCGCGGGCTGGAGATGATCTTGCCCTTGCCGTCTGCCTGCAACGCAGTGATTTCGAGGTTGAGGAATTTCGACATTGCATCATTCATCAGGATCAGCGAGAACTGCCCGGGCGACACGCCGCCGAGACCCGGCGCCGGCAGGTTGGCAGAAAGCCCATCGGTGAAGAAATCAGGCGTGTCGGAAATCTGACCCGTCAAAAAGCCGGTGCTCGCCAAACCACCGCCTGCGGTGATCCGGCTGGTGCCGCCAGGCACTTGCGTGCCGCGGCCGGTCCCATCGACGAATCCGAGCCTGGCGCCGAGGTTGCGGCTAAAGGTGTCGCTGGCCTCGACGATGCGCGCCTCGATCAGGACCTGACGCACGGCAACGTCGATCTGCTTGAGCAGCCGGCGCACATCATCGAGCTTGTCCACGATGTCCTGCACGAAAATCGTGTTGGTCCGCGGATCCACCACCGCGCTGCCGCGTTTGGACAGGATCTTCTGGTCCGACGCCGTGATGATCTTCTGGATGTCCTCGGCACGCTGGTAGTTCAGCTGGAAGCTTTCGGTACGCAGTGGCTCGAGGTCGGCGATCTGCTGCCGCGCTTCGAGGGCGAGTTTCTCCTTTGTCGCAAGTTCGTCGCGCGGGGCGATCCAGACAACGTTACCGGTCTTGCGCATGTCCAGGCCCTTGGCCTGGAGGATGATGTCCAGCGCCTGGTCCCACGGCACGTCCTTCAAGCGCAACGTCAGGTTCCCGGTCACCGAATCGCTCGTAATGATGTTGAGGCTGGTGAAATCCGCAATCACCTGTAGTACCGCACGCACTTCAATGTTCTGAAAATTCAGAGAAAGTTTCTCACCCGTATAGCCTTTGCCTTCCTTCGGCCGGCCGGCTTCCTCGACCACGGGCTTGATTTCGATGATGAAGCGCTTGTCGGTCTGGTAGGCCGACTGCTCCCAGCGCCCCTTCGGGGTGACGGTGATGCGGGTATTGTTGCCCTGCCGGGTAACCTCGAAGAAATCGACCTGGGTGCCGAAGTCGCTGACGTCAAAGCGCCGCTCCAGCGCCGGCGGCAGCATGGTCTGGAGAAAATCCACCAGAACGGTGCGGCCCTGCTGGCGCAGATCGATACCGGTGGCCGTATCGGAGAGGTCGACGATGATCTGCGCCTCGCCATTCTTGCCGCGGCGGAAATCGACGTCCTGAACGCTGTGCATATCGACGCTGGGTTTGGGCTCGGCGAATTGCGTGGTCGTCGCGGCGGCGGTTGAATCGGCGCCCTGCAGGGTCACCACGACCATATTGCCCTCTACCCTGGTGTCGTACTTGAGCATCTTGGCAAGGTTAAACACCACTCGCGTCCGCCCGCCCGACTGGCCGAATCGAATTGTGCGCAAGTCGCCCTGGTTAACGTCCTGTGTGCTCTTGCCGAGGCCGTTTGCCGTGTTCGGAAAATCCAGTGCTACCCGGGGCGGGTTATTCACGGTGAAGGCCGCGGGAGGATTCGGCAAGGCCTCCTTGAGGCCGAGCTTGACCGTCACCGTCCCAGCCTGCGTGGAAACGTCGATCGACTGTATGACGTTGCCGGTACCGCCGTTGGCCGTCTTGGAATCCTGGCTGTGCGCTGCGAAACTCAGTACCAGCAGCAGCCCAACGGGGGCGGCGACCATTTTGATCAAACGACCGAAGCGTTTCATATTCGCGTGCTCCTTGTTTATTGCTCGAGCAGCTGCAAACTGCTGGTGCGCTCTGTCCAGGAACCCGACGAGGAATCCTGGATGACCTCCTTGAGGGTCACAGCGGAATCGCTGATGGCGGAGATGACGCCGAAGTTCTGCCCGACGTAGTTGCCGACTTTAACGCGATAAAGATTCTTGTCCGGCGTCTTGATCAACGCATAGTTCACGCGCTTCTGCTCAAGCGTTCCTACCATCTGCAGGCTCTCGAGCGGGAATGCCTCCAGCGCTTCCTTGCGACGATTGAGATCCGGCTGCGGTCCGCCACCGGGGGTACGGCCTTCGGCAATCATCGTGCGCGGCTTGAACGGGTCGGGCAGATCGAATGCGTTGTAGGCAAATGGCTCGAACTGCTTCACTTCGGGAATCGGCTCGACCCTGCCGCGCAGTCCTTCGCCGGACTCCTTGACGAACTGCCTCAGGTCGGAGAACTCGTCGCCGCCACAACCCGCAAGCAACAGCGCGGCAACTGCCATGGCACGCAGTGCACGCATCACTTCCTGCCACCCTTCTTCGCGGCCGCGGCGTCACGGGCGGCCTTGCGCTGCGCGGCAATCTCGCTCTCATCCAGGTAGCGGAAGGTCTTGGCCACGGCATCCAGGACCACATCACCCTCCTTGTTGGGAACCAGTGCAATGTCGTTCAGGGTCACGATGCGCGACAATTGGGAAACGTCGCTCGCGAACGCGCCGATATCGTGGTATTTGCCGGTAAGCTTGATGGTGATCGGCAGCTCCGCGTAGAACTCAGACGCGTTTTCCTTCTGAGCCGGACGGAACAGCTCAAACTGCAGACCGCGACCCAGCCCCGCCTGATTTATGTCGGTAAGCAGCGCCTCCATCTCGGACTTGTTTGGCAGTTGCTTGAGCATTTCTCCGAAGGATTCCTCGATTTCCGCAAGTTGTTTGCGATAAGCCTCGAGATTCACCGCCTGTTTCTGCTTGTCGAGGAAGGCGGTACGTAGTTCCTGTTCCTTGTTACGCGCCTGCGCCAGCTCCTCCAGTCGGATCTTCCAGTCGAACCAGTAACCGGCAAACACGATGAGCAGAAGCAGAATTAGCAGCGCTCCCAGCTTGGGCACCACCGGCCAGCTGCCGATGTCCCTCGGGTCCAGTCGTCTCAGGTCGTCAAACGTCATGATTGTCAGGTCTTCGGCGCGGCCGCGGCTGGCGGCGGGGCGGGGGCGCCCGGTTTGGCACCTGCCGCCTCTTCCTTGGGCCGCGAGATGCTCACGTTGAGAATGAACTCGTTGAGGATGATGTTGTCTTTGCCCAGCTTGGTTGCCTTGACCTCAATCAGAGACGGGGCTTCCAGCCAAGGCGAAGCCTCGAGATTGCGCATCAACGTCGATACCCTCGCATTGGAGGTCGCATAGCCGACCACGTTGACCTTCTGCCCGGTCTGCTTCATCGCCTTCAAATGCACGCCGTCCGGCAGTTGACGGACCATCTGGTCCAGCAGCCGTACAGTCTCGGTTCGGTTGGTCTGCAGAGTTTCCACCACGCGCTTGCGTGCCAGCAGCGCCTGTGTCTGCTCCTTGAGCTTTTTGATCTCGTCGATCTGCTTGTCGAGCGCTGCAATCTCGGTCTGAAGATACTTGTTCCGGTCCAGCTGGTTTTCGATGCGGGTCGCGAACAGCCCGTGCACTGTGACCACGATCGCGGCACCGAGTCCCACAGTCATTCCCGCCAGGACGAAAAACTGGCGCTGCTGCGCCTTGCGCCGCTGCGCGCGGTGCGGCAGTAGGTTGATTGGGATCATTCGTCGAATCTCCTCAGCGCAAGTCCGCAAGCAACCAGCAACGCGGGCGAATCCACGGCAAGCTGAGCCTGTCGAACTTTGGAGGAAATCTCCATTCCAACGAACGGATTGGCGACCAAGGTATTGACCTGGGTCCGTTCCGCCACCACTTCCGGCAGACCGGGAATGGTCGCCGAGCCGCCGGAGATGAAGATGTGGTGAACCTGGTTGTACTGGGTGGATGTAAAGAAGAACTGAAGTGCCCGGGCAATTTCGAGCGCCAAGGTATCCATGAACGGAGCAAGGACTTCCGAGTCATAGGTGTCGGGCAGCCCACCGTTGCGCTTTGCAGCCTCGGCTTCCTCGGGCGAGAGATTGTAGTGGCGCATGATCTCCTGCGTGAGCTGATTGCCGCCGAAAGGCTGCTCACGCATGTAGACCGACTGGTTGTTGCGCAACATGTTGATGTTCATCATCGAGGCACCGACATCCACCAGAGCGATGGTCCGATCGTGGCCGCCCTCGGGTAGCTGGCCCTGCATCAGTTCGAACGCGTTCTGGGAGGCAAAGGAATCGATATCCATCACCACGGCCTTGAGACCGACCGACTCAGCCACGGCCACGCGGTCGTCGACTTTTTCCTTGCGCGAGGCGGCAATCAGGACTTCCACGTCCTCGGTGCTGTTGGGGGCCGGGCCAAGTATCTGGAAGTCGAGGTTGACTTCCTCCAGGGCGAACGGAATGTACTGATTGGCTTCCGTTTCGACCTGGGCTTCGAGCTGGTCGTCGGTCTGGCCTGCGGGAACGACGATCTTCTTGGTGATGACCGCCGCGGAGGGCAACGCCATTGCCAGGTTCTTGACCCGGGTGCCCATACGCTTCCATCCACGCCTGAGAGCATCGCCCACTTCTTCGAGGTTCATGATGTTGCCGTCGACCACCGCATCCTTGGGCAAGGGCTCGATGGAATAGCGCTCGAGGCGATAGCGACCCTTGCCTGATCCGGTCAGCTCCACCATTTTCACGGACGACGAACTGATGTCGACCCCGACAAGAGGAGGCGACTTGGCCTTCAGCAGACCACTGAGAAAGTCTGCATTAAACTCGAATTTTCCTTTGAGCATTGGCCGGTTAGGCGCGATACGTATAATCTACATTAAATGCTAGCAACAACTATTTTGCAAGTAAAGCGATTTAATGCCCCCTTCTGTCGGGTCTTGGCAACATCTATATAATGCCCGCCGTTCCCCCTGCCGGAACCCCCTCTAAAAGCTATCCCATGTCCTCCCGCTGGTTGTTTTATGGCCTGTTCGGGCTTGCCGCGATCGCGGCCTCGATCGTCCTGGTGGTCGGATACGCCATGGTGGTGGCCTATCCGAACCTGCCTTCCCTCGACGCGCTGACATCCTACCAGCCCAAGATTCCGCTGCAGATTTTCAGCATCGAGGGCGACTTGATCGGGGAGTTCGGCGAAGAAAAACGGGCCTTCGTAAAGATTGAACAGACCCCCGACATACTGCGCAAGGCAATCATCGCAGCAGAGGACGAGCGCTTTTACGAACACGGCGGCGTCGATTACATCGGCGTGGTGCGCGCTGCACTGTCCAATTTCGCCGCTGCCAGTGCCCGCCAGGGTGCCAGCACCATCACCATGCAGGTCGCTCGCAACTTCTTTCTTTCCACCGAGAAAACCTTCAGCCGCAAGTTTAATGAAGCGCTGCTGGCTTTCAAGATCGAGCACAGCCTGACCAAAGACGAGATTCTGCAGCTTTACATCAACCAAATCTACCTCGGCCAGCGCGCCTACGGCTTCGGCGCAGCCGCGCTGGGGTATTTTGGGAAACCGCTTGACCAGCTGAACCTTGGCGAGATCGCCATGCTTGCCGGGCTGCCCAAGGCGCCGTCGCGTTACAACCCGGTCATCAACATGAACCGCGCCAAGCAGCGGCAGCGCTACGTGCTGCGTCGCATGCTCGAACTCAATCATATCGACGCGGAGCAGTTCAAGCAGGCGGAGGCCCAGCCGATCATCGTCACCCGCCAGGTCCAGGAGTTCGCGACGCGGGCGGACCACTTTGCTGAGATGGTGCGTCAGGCCATTTATGACGCCTACAAGGAGGAAGCCTATACCCGCGGCTTCCGGGTCTACACCACGTTGTCCAAAGTGCATCAGGACGCGGCTTATCGGGCGCTGCGCCAGGGGGTGCTGGAATACGATGAGCGCCAGAATTATCTCGGCGCGGAAGGCTATTTCGATCTTCCCAAGGAAGAGGTCGGGGAAGAAGCGCTTGAGGATGCGCTGCAGGACGAACTGGAAAGCGACGACATCTATCCGGCAATCGCGCTGGAGGTCGACGCGAAGGCGGTGAAGGCCTACCGCAAGGGCGGCGAATTCGTCACCATCACCGGTGACGGATTGAAGTTCGCAAGCCGCATGATCGGCAACCGCGCACCTGCCAAAGTAAGGCTGCGCCGCGGCGCCCTGATCCGGGTAGAACCAGACAGCAAAGGCGGTTGGAAAATCCTGCAGCTGCCGCAGGTTGAGGCCGCGCTGGTGTCCGTGAACAACAATGATGGCGCAATCCGGGCCATGGTGGGTGGATTCGACTACTACCGCAACAAGTACAACCACGTAACGCAAGCGCGCCGGCAGCCCGGTTCGAGCTTCAAGCCGTTCATTTATTCTGCGGCACTGGAAAAGGGTTTCACGCCGGCCACTATCATCAACGACGCGCCGCTGACCATCGACGCCAGCGAAACCGGATCAGTAAACTGGGAGCCGAGAAATTTCGACGGCACCTTCGATGGCCCCATCCGCATGCGCACAGCGCTGACCCGATCGAAGAATCTGGTGTCCATACGGATCCTGCAAGCGATCACTCCGCAGTACGCACAGGACTACATTTCCCGCTTCGGATTCGATCCGAAGCAACATCCGCCCTATTTGACCATGGCATTGGGCGCCGGATCGACCACCCCGCTGGAAATGGTGATGGGCTACTCGGTTTTCGCAAACGGCGGTTTCCGTGTGACGCCTTATTTCATCGAGCGCATCGAGGACGCGCAGGGCCAAGTCCTGGGCAAGGCCAATCCGATCCAGGTCGGCAAGGGCGCGGAACGGGTGATCGATTCCCGCAACGCATTCATCATGGCAAACATGATGCAGGACGTGATCCGCGGTGGCACCGGAGCGCGCGCAATGGCACTCGGCCGCGTGGATCTCGCCGGCAAAACCGGCACGACCAACGAGCAGATGGACGCGTGGTTTGCCGGATTCCAGCGCAATCTGACGACCGTGGTGTGGATGGGCTACGACATCCCGCGCACACTGGGTGATCACGAAACCGGAGCGGTGGCTGCGCTGCCGATCTGGATGTCGTACATGGGGACAGTCCTGAAAGGCCAGGCCGAAGAACTCTGGGTGGCGCCCCAAGGCGTGGTCGCGGTCGCGATCAATCCTCAAACGGGGCTTCGCGACCGGAATGCGCCCACGCCGATGATCGAGTACTTCTATCACGAGAACGTGCCGCCGGAGCAGGAGAGCAGCCCAGAGGACGAACTTGGCAGCTCCACCAAGCCGCCTGAGGAAGTCAGGGACCAGCTATACTAAACGCCGATGTCGAGGGACAACGGCAACAACCGACAGATGCGCAGCCGCATCGCCCAGCTTGCGGCGCGCCTGATGGCCGTGGACGGGATCGATGACTTTGCGCTCGCCAAGCGCAAGGCGGCACGTCAGGCCGGGGCGCCCGATACCCGCAACCTGCCCAACAATGACGAAGTGGAGCAGGCCTTGCGCGCCTACCAGCAGCTCTACCAGGCCGACGAGCAGCAGACGCGTCTGCGCCACCTGCGGGAGAACGCCCGCGAGATGATGCAACTGCTCGCGCAATTCGATCCCCATTTGTCCGGTTCGGTGCTGTCCGGCAGCGCGGGCAAGTACTCCGACATCAACATCCACCTTTTCACCGACAGCGTGAAAGACGTGGAAATGTTCCTGCTCAACCGCCAGATTCCCTACCGCAGCCGTGAACGGCGCGTTTACATCGGCGGGGACCCGCGCAGCGTGCCGAATTTCAGCGTCAGCACCGAGGACGCCGATTTCGACATCACCGTGTTCCAACCAAACGATCTGCGCCATCAGCTGCGCACCACCGCCGTGGGCAAACCCTTCGACCGTGCCCGTATCGACTGGCTGAACTCGATGCTCGGTAGCGGCGGAACTGCGGGCGACGGGGCTAACCCTCTTTGAGCCAGGCGGCCGCTTCCAGGGCGAAGTAAGTAAGGATGCCGTCGGCGCCAGCGCGCTTGAAGGCCAGCAATGATTCCAGAACGCACTTGCGACGGTCGATCCAGCCATTCATTCCCGCGGCCTGGAGCATCGCGTACTCGCCGCTGACCTGATACACGAAAGTCGGCGCGCCGAACTCGTCCTTCACTCTGCGCACGATGTCGAGGTAGGGCATCCCGGGCTTGACCATCACCATGTCCGCGCCTTCGTCGAGGTCCATTCCCACTTCCCAAAGCGCCTCGTCGCTGTTTGCCGGATCGATCTGGTAAGTGTACTTGTCGCCCTTGCCCAGGTTCGCCGCCGATCCGACCGCATCGCGAAACGGGCCATAGAAACTCGACGCGTATTTGGCCGCGTACGCCAGTATGCGCGTGTAGATATGCCCGTTCTCATCCAGGATCCGACGCAGCGCCGCAACGCGCCCGTCCATCATGTCGGATGGCGCGACAATGTCCACCCCGGCTTCGGCATGCGCCAGCGTCTGTTTGACCAGCGCCTCGATGGTCTCGTCATTGAGAACGTAACCGCTGTCGTCGATCAGACCATCCTGACCGTGGCTGGTATAGGGATCGAGGGCGATATCGGTGATGACGCCCAATTGCGGAAAGCGGCTTTTCAGCGCTCGAATGGTTCGGGGAGCGAGCCCGTCGCGATTGAACGCTTCGCTGGCATCGGCGGTCCTGAGCTTGTTGTCCACGACCGGAAACAACGCAATTGCCGGCACGCCAAGCTCGACGCAACGCTCTGCCTGCCCGAGCACGGCATCCACAGTCAGCCGCTCTACTCCTGGCATCGACGGAACCGCCTCGCGGCGGTTGCGTCCGTCAATGACGAATACTGGGTAGATCAAGTCATCCGCAGACAGCCGATGCTCACGCACCATACGCCGTGAAAAATCGTCACGCCGCAGCCTGCGCATCCTGCGCACTGGAAACTTTCCGAGTACATGCATGATCGGTCCTCCGTTCCCCGCTATCCGATTAAAAAACGAGAAACTATGTCGTTGAATTTTATGGCAAAGCCTCGGTTGTGCAAAGCGGAACTTTTTTGCGCTCCCGGCACTCTCAATCAGTAGACAGTCATGTCTCCCGCTTCTCCTCCCTGAGCGGGTGCCTCAATCCAATTGGGGCGTTGTTTCGCCCCCGGTTTTAGTCCCCTTTAACCGGGGGTTTTTTATTTTAGCTGTCCCCGCCTACCCTATCCGGCGGCGAACCATTTGGCCAACAGCGCTTCTGCTTCGTCGACGCCCTGTTTGGTCATCGCCGAGAAAAGCTGAACGCTGCTACCGTGGTATTCGGCGGCGAGCCGTTCGCCCACTGTGCGCCATCGTCTGGTCGCTTCCTGCCTGGACAACTTGTCTGCCTTGGTGAGCAGCACGTGCACCGGCCGGCCGGTCGGGGCGAACCAGTCCAGCAGCTGCCGGTCCAGGGGTGTCAGCGGATGACGGGCATCCATTACCAACACAAGGCCGCGCAGTTGGCTGCGAGACTGCAAGTAGCCGGACAGTAGTTCCTGCCAGTACCGTTTCATCTCTCCAGGCACCTTCGCGTAACCGTACCCGGGCAAGTCCACCAGAAAACGCCCGGCCCCCAGGCTGAAAAAATTAATCTGCTGCGTTCTGCCTGGGGTCTTGCTGACGAAGGCCAGCCGGTGGCGCCGGGCAAGCGCGTTGAGTGCGCTCGACTTGCCCGCGTTGGAGCGTCCAGCAAACGCTACTTCGACTCCAGACGAAGCCGGCAGGTCGCGCTCATGCGCGGCCGTGGTGAAGAAGGCGACGTCGCTGAACAAATGGGTGCGGCTCATCACTTACGCTAAAATGGCGCCTCTCGCGGGGACCGGCGCATGCCGGGAATTTGGCACGAAATAGAAGGAGTGTTCATGAACCGTTTCATCGCGGCGACGGTGGTCGCGCTCATTTCCGTCACGTCGCCCGTCGCGGCCGATTTCGGCGACCCCGCCAAGGCCCGGCCCATTGCCAACCAGATCTGCGCCGCCTGCCACGGCGCCGATGGCAACAGCCCGCTGCCGATGAATCCGAGCCTCGCCGGACAGCACCCCGAGTATCTGTTCAAGCAGCTGAACGAATTCAAATCGGGCAGCCGCAACAACGCCGTGATGACGAGCATGGCAGCCGGCCTGTCCGCCGAGGACATGCGCAATCTTGCCGCTTATTACGCCGCGCAGCGGCCGAACAAGACTGCGGCAAAGGACAAGGAGCTGGTAGCTCAGGGCCGCATGCTTTTTCGCGGCGGCAATGTCGCCACTGGCGTGGCGGCCTGCGCCGGCTGCCATTCGCCGAACGGTGCCGGAATCCCGTCCCAATATCCGCGGCTGGCCGGTCAACACCCCGAGTACCTCGTTGCGCAATTGAAGGCGTTCCGTGCCGGCGAGCGCGGTAATAATTCCAGCAACATGATGCGCGCGGTCGCGGCCCGGCTCACCGACAAGGAAATTGCCGCCGTCGCCGAGTACCTCTCGGGTTTGCGCTGACCGCACAATAGTTCACGCGGCCGCGACTTTCGCAAACGCCGCTGATGCCGCCTCGATGGTGGCGCCGATTTCCGCTTCGCCGTGAGCGGCGGAGACAAATCCCGCTTCGAATGCCGATGGCGCCAGGTACACGCCTTGAGCCAGCATGGCATGGAAAAAACGGTTGAAGGCATTCTTGTCGCATTCCATGACCTGGGCGTAACTCGCGGGCGACGCGGCGCGGAAGTACACACCGAACATACCGCCGATCGATTGCGCCGAAAACGCCGCTCCCGCATCCGTGCCGGCCTTCTGCAGGCCCTGCGCCAGCCGCGCGGCTGCACTACCAAGTCGGTCGAAAAAACCCGGTGCCTGAATAAGCTTGAGCGTGGCCAACCCGGCGGCGACCGACACTGGATTACCGGACAGGGTTCCGGCCTGATACACCGGCCCAAGGGGTGCAATACACTGCATTATGTCGCGCCGTCCGCCGAACGCGCCCAACGGCATGCCGCCGCCGATGACCTTGCCCAGGGTGGTCAGGTCGGGAGTGACTCGGTACAGCCCCTGCGCTCCCTGGAGCCCGACCCGGAAACCGCTCATCACTTCGTCGAAGATCAACACGGCGCCGTATTTCGTACATAGGTCCCGAAGCGCGCGCAGGAATTCCGGCTTGGGCTTGACGAGGTTCATGTTGCCGGCCACCGGCTCGACGATCACCGCGGCAATTTCATCGCCTCGCGCGCCGAACGCGCGCTCCAGCATGCCGGCGTCGTTGTAATCGAGAACCAAGGTGTGCGCCGTGATCTCCGCCGGCACACCGGCGGAACTGGGCTCACCGAAAGTGAGCGCGCCGGAACCGGCCTTTACCAGCAACGAATCGGCGTGGCCGTGGTAGCAGCCCTCGAACTTGACGATCTTCGCGCGCCCGGTAAAGCCGCGCGCCAACCGGATTGCGCTCATCGTCGCCTCGGTGCCGGAACTCACCAGGCGCACCTGCTGTATCGACGGCAGCAGCCGGGTGATGAGTTCCGCCATTTCGAGTTCGGCTTGCGTCGGGGCACCAAAGCTTAAACCGCGGGATGCGACCTCCCGCACCGCTTCCACCACTTGCGGATGCGCGTGGCCAAGCACAAGCGGCCCCCAGCAACCGACGTAGTCGATGTAACGCCTGCCGTCCGCGTCCCACACGCAGGCACCCTCACCGCGGCTGATGAACAACGGCGTGCCACCCACCGAGCGAAAGGCGCGCACCGGCGAGTTCACCCCACCGGGAATCACCGCCTGCGATTTCTCGAAAAGAATCTCGTTTCTCGTTCTCATGCTTGCAGTCTCAGGACCCTCTGTGTTCCACGAACAGCCCGGCCATACGACGTGCCGCGCGCTCAACGTCGGGTGCATCAAACACGGCGCTTATCACTGCCACCGCGTCGGCGCCGGCCTCGATCAGTTCTGCAGCGTTCTCCGGCGTGATGCCGCCGATCGCAACGACCGGAAGCGAGAACTCCTTTGCTGCGCGCAGCAGGTCCCGGCTCGCCATCAATGCGCCGGGCTTGGTCGGCGACGGGAAGAAACTGCCGAACGCGACATAGTCTGCTCCCTGCGCAACAGCGTCGCGTGCACGCCACAACTGGTTGTAGCACGACACGCCAATCAGCTTCCCGGCACCGAGCAGTACACGCGCCGCGCGGACGCGATCGTCATCCTTGCCCAAGTGCACTCCGTCGGCAGCCACGGCGCCCGCCAGTTCGATACTGTCGTTGACGATGAAACAGGCGCCCGCGCTGCGGCACAACCGCGCAATCTGAAGGGCCTGTTCATGTCGCAATCGCTCGTCGGCAGCCTTGTTGCGGTACTGCACTACGCGCGCGCCGCCGCGCAACGCAGCCTCGACCTTGCCCGTCAACAGCGCAGAGTCGGCGAGCCCGGGCGTGATCGCGTACAGCCCGCTAACTGTCTTGCGCATCCTCCGAGTCGTCCTCGCGCGCCCAGAACAGCCGGTCCGGGATCAACTGCCCCATTCCGGTCCGATACGCGAATTTGAGCGTTTGCCAGGTGTATTCCTGTGCATCGCGTACTGCCTCGGGTACGCCGAGCCCGTTGGCGATCGTTGCTGCAACCGCGGAGGCGAGCGTGCAACCCGAGCCATGAAAAATACCGGGCAGCCGTTGCCAGGAGTCGGTTCGCACCACGCCTTGCTGGTCGTAGAGTGTGTTGACAACCTGCGCCGTGTTCTCGTGGGTCCCGGTCACCAGGACGTACTCGCAGCCGAGATTGAGAAGGCGTCGCGCGCACTCGCTCAGGTCAGGGTCGTCGTTCTCGTTGCTGTCATCCTGCGCCAGGCGCCGGACCTCGAGGCTGTTGGGCGTGATCAAAGTGGTCTGCGGGATCAGCAACTCCCGCATCGCCGAGATCATGTTCTCGGAAGCCAGTTCGTCACCGCGACCCGAGGCGAGCACCGGATCGAGCACCAGCGGGATATCGGGATAATCGGAAACCACTTCGGCTATGGCCGCAATCGCCTCGACGCTTCCAAGCAGGCCGACCTTGAACACCGTGACGGGCATGTCCTCGAGCACGCAGCGCGCCTGATCGGCGACCCACTCTGCATCGATCGGGAGCACGTCTTCCACGCCCATCGTGTCCTGGATGGTCACCGCGGTGATCACCGACAACGGATGACAACCCATGCTCGACAGGGTGAGGATGTCCGCTTGAATCCCGGCACCACCGCTGGGATCAGTCGCCGCGAATACGAGCACGATCGGAAGGGAGTCTGGCACGGCGATGTTTCGCGGCAGCGTTTCGACTTAAAATGGAATTTTAACTGAAAAGTTCCGCGATTCCCCAAACCAACCATGGCTGCAATCGAAAAGGAAGAATACAAGACCTACATGTGCCTGATTTGCGGATTCATCTACGACGAGGCGGCCGGCCTGCCCGATGAGGGCCTTGCCGCCGGCACGCGCTGGGAGGATGTGCCGCTAAACTGGGTTTGCCCGGAATGCGGAGCGCGCAAGGAGGACTTCGAGCTGGTGGAGATCTGAAGTTTTGAGTTTTGAGTGCTTAGTGTTGAGTTGGTTTCAGCGACTCTTGCCCCTCCGATGCTCCTCACTCAAAATTCAACACTCAACACTTAACACTCAACACTGAGCGTATGCGTATTCTTCACACCATGATCCGCGTGGGCGACCTGAAGCGCTCGATCGATTTCTACACCAACGTGCTCGGCATGAAGGTGCTGCGCCAGAAGGACTATCCGGACGGCCGATTCACCCTGGCTTTCGTCGGCTACGGCGACGAAGAGCAGGAAGCGGTGCTCGAACTCACTCACAACTGGGACACCACGAAATACGACTTGGGCAACGGCTACGGCCATGTCGCGCTGGAGGTGGACGATGCCTACGAAGCCTGCGAGGAGGTGAAAAAACGCGGCGGCAAAGTCACGCGCGAGGCCGGCCCGATGAAGCACGGCACCACCGTGATTGCGTTCGTCGAAGATCCTGACGGCTACAAGATCGAATTCATCCAGCGCAAGCGCTAGCGCTGCCGCTCCTTCAAATAGTTCGCGATGCGCACAAATTGCGCGACGCCGAGCGTCTCGCCTCTGGCCCCCGCATCGATTCCCAACTGTTCCAGTTCGCAGGCCTCGAGCAATTCCCTCAACGCATTTCGAAGTGTCTTTCGGCGCTGGCCAAAGGCGCGCGTCACCACGTCGGCGAAACAGGACTCATCGCTGGCGCGGTGGGGCGGGACCGCGTATGGCGTCATCCGCACGACCGAAGACCAGACTTTGGGTTGAGGATGAAATGCCGTCGGCGGCACGTCGAACATCGACTCGATGACCCACCGGTACTGCAACATCACGGACAGGCGGCCGTACTCGGGAGAACCGGGTTCGGCAGCCATCCTCTCGACGACCTCGCGCTGAAGCATGAAATGGCAGTCGCGCAGCAAAGCCACCTGGGCAGTCAGGTGAAACAGGATCGGTGTCGAAATGTTGTAGGGGAGGTTGCCGACGACGCGAATGTCCGCGCCAAACGCGGAAAAATCAAAGTCCAGCGCATCGCCCTCATGGACATGCAGGCTTTCCGGCGGAAAACGCGCACGCAGGTTGCGGACGATATCGCGGTCGATTTCGATCACGTCGAGACAGGCGACGTAGTCGAGAAGCGGCTCAGTGAGTGCGGCATGACCAGGGCCGATCTCGACTAGGCGGTCGTCGCGCCGGGGATCAATGGCGGCGATGATCCGCCGGACGATGCCGCGATCCTCCAGAAAGTTTTGGCTGAATCGCTTTCTGGGGGTATGCGTTGCCGACAAGGAGTTCAGCCCGGACCTGTCGCAAGGTCCTTTCGATTCCACTCAGCGCTCTTCGAGGCGCAGTTCCACGTAGGCGCGGTCGCGCTGCTGCCGTACCCACTCCTGATAGGCTTCGTCGGATTTGCGCGCGCGAATTGCCTGGCGCGCCAGCAGCCGCTGACGCTCCTTGGACATGTCTTCGTTGCGCCGCTCGAGCACCTGGATCAGATGCCAGCCGAACGGCGACTGTACCGGCTCGCTTACCTGCCCCGGCTCGAGTGCGTTCATCGCGCGCTCAAACTCGGGCACCGTATCGCCCGGCGACAGCCAGCCGAGTTCGCCGCCGCGCGAGGAACTCGCGTCCTCGGACTGCAACCGCGCCAGTTCGGCGAAATCAGCACCGTTGTCGATGCGCTCCTTGAGATTGAACAGGCGCTGTTTCGCATCGGCCTCGGAAACGACTTCGTTGAGACGCACCAGGATGTGGCGTGCGCGGGTCTGCTGGATCATCACCGGCGTTTCGTTGCCGCGTTTGTCCAGGAGCTTCAAAATGTGGAAACCATTGGCGCTGCGCAGCACCGGGCTCACGTCGCCGACCTTCATGGTGGTCACGGAGTTGACGAAAATCTGCGGCAGGCGCGAAGCTGGGCGCCACCCCAGCGGGCCGCCTTCGAGCGCATTCTGCGCGTCGGAAATCCCCGCCGACACCTGGCGGAAATCCGCGCCGCCCTTGAGTTGCGCCAACGCCTTTTCCGCGGCAGCGCGCTTGGCCTGGATTTGCTCCGGGCTGGCTTGCTCGGGGACCAGCACCAGGATATGTGCGAGGCTGAACTCGTCGTCCTTTCCGCCAAGGTTCTGCTGGTTCTTGAGATAGTTGTCGATCTCTGCATCGGTTATGAGGATCTTGCTGTCGACTTCGCGCTCCTTTAGGCGCGCAATCAGGATCTCATTGCGCAACTCATCGCGGAAGCGGTTGAAGTTCACGCCGTCGTTTTCCAACGCCTTGCGGAACGCGTCGGGCGTCAGTTTGTTTTCCTGGGCGATGCGTTCCACGGAGCGCTGCATCTGTGCGTCGTCCACCCGCAAACCGGTCTCCCTCGCGGTCTGCACCAGCACCCGTGTGGTAACCAGCCGCTCCAGCAACTGGCGCTCCAACACGTCCTGAGCAGGCAGCGGAGTTCCCTGGCGCCGCAGTTGCAGCAGCGCCACCTTCACTTGTTCATCGAGATCTAGACGCGTGACGACTTCATTGTTGACCACCGCCACCACGCGATCGAGAAGGGCGGGCTCGCCGCGTGTGCGCTCCTCCGGCGCCGCGCTGGCCGGCGCGGTACCAAACAATGCTAGAAACAGAACCACAGTTCGCATTTTGGATGTCATGGCAAGACGACGCGCCCCGCCGATACCCTCGGCAACGGGCGACATCACCACGCGGGAAGTTACGGCGTTCAGTAGGCCGGGAACGGATTGCGTTCTGCCGGCGGCGGCTCGTTGGTCTTGGCGTAACCTGTGACGCTCTGCCGCAGCAGCCCAAGCGGGCTGGAGCCGATCCTCGACATGCCGTTCAACTCGAGCTGAAAGAACATCGCGTTGTTATATTCCTGCGTCGAACTGACGAACCGGTGAACCACGAAACGTGCCGCCCAGCACCCGGCATTGTACTCGACGCCCGCCAGCCCCTCCAGCAGGCTCTTGTCGCGCACGTCGTAGTTCCAGCGCGCCAACCCGGTCCAGCGCCCGCCTACCGGCCACTGCGACGAAAGATCCACCTGTTCCAGGGAATCGCGCGTAAAGCGGTAGCCGAAATTCATCACCTTGCCGATTTCCGGCCGGTAGCGCAGCGCCACGTTGCTGCGCTCCATGCGGTTGGCATCGACACTGTACTGCAGGCCGACATCAGTCACCCAGTTGGCGGTGAGCCAGCCGGTCATCGCCGCCAGAACGTCAGAACGACTAGAATCCCGCGGCGCGGTGTTGAGGGTGACTAGTTGATCCTCGAAGTAGTAGCGCTGACCGAGGGTGAAGCGAAACCGCTCATCGCCGTTGCCCGGGTCGATCAGACGGCTCGACACCGCTGCAGTGAGCTGGTTGGCGTCGTTGATGCGGTCCCCGCCGGTGAATTGATTCTCGGTAAAAATCTGCGCCAGGCTGAAGTCCGCTTCCGCCGTGTCGAAATTCGGTAGCTGGTCCTGCGGGCGAAACGGAATATAGACATAGTAGAGGCGCGGTTCCAGCGTCTGAATGAAATCGCGGCCGCGGAGCCGGGTATTGCGCTCGAAGGTTACCGCGCTGTCCACGCTATAAATCGGCAATCCCCGAGTTTCGTCCGGGACACTGGGATCCTCGAAGGAATAGCGGGTGTCGTGATACCCGATCTTGGGCGTAACGTAGAAATACGACGTCTGCAGCGGCAGGTTTAACGAAGGATAGAGAATCTGGCGTTTGCCATTTATCAGGAAAGGATGGTCGAAGTCCACGTACTCGCCCTGCAGGCCGAGATCGAGGTAATAGTCGGTCTGTCGATTGACGTTCAGAGTAAGCTGCGGCGCGCGCGCATAAGGTGGCGTGACCGGGGCCAGCGGATCCTGCAGGGTCTGAAAGCGTTGCACGCGGGCGTTCAGGTTCCACCAGTTGCCGTCGTAGAATATATTGCCTTCACGAGGCAGGTTGGTCTGCGAAGTCGCCGCGATCTTGTCGCTCAGGTCTGTGAAATAGTTGTCGTCGGACACGCCCTGCAGGTTGAACGCCCCGGAGAACCCGTAACCGAACTGCTGACGGTGCTGCCAGGAGTAGCCGTAACGGTCCTCCTCCGCCTGGCGGTCGTCCGGCAGGTACTCGGCCCGCAATTCGCCGCCCAAACTCGGTTCGAGATAGCGCAGTTCCGTGTTAAGCAGCACGCCGCGCTTGGTAAGAACGCGCGGCGCGATGGTGGCGTCGCGATTGGGCGCGATGTTCCAGTAGAACGGCTGGGTGACCTCGAATCCGCTCTGCCCGGTACTGCCGATGGTCGGCACCAGCAAGCCGCTCTTGCGCCGGCCGCTCAGGGAAAAGTCTAGATAGGGTGAATACAGAATCGGCAAGCCCTTGAATACCACGGTGGCGTTACGCGCCACGCCCACATCGCGTTGCCGGTCAAGATCCAGTTTGTCCACCCGCAGGAACCAGTCTTCGTCGCCAACGTCGCAGTTGGTGTAGGTGGCGTTGTCCGCCCGCATCTTGGTTCGGCTTTCCATCACCATCCGATCAGCGCTGCCGCGCGCCCCGTACTGCTGGAACCTGTAGACCGGCTTCTCGAGGTAACCGCTTTCGCTGTCGAGGTTGTAGAACAACTTCTCGCCGGTGACGATGTCGCCTTCTTTTTCGAAGCGGACATTGCCCGTTACCGTCAGCTCCCGCTCCGGGAAAGCGTAGTACAGATAGTCCGCGAAAACGGCGGCCCCGCGCTTGCGCAGGCTCGCATTGCCCTCGGCCTCCAACTCGCGCTCCTGATGGCCTTGAAGCCGGTCGGCTTCGAGGAACATCGGTGTGGGTTCGTCGCTGCGTTCGGAATACGGAATCAACGCCGGCTGAATTTTCAGCTTGAGACCAAGTTCGTCGGCAGCGGCACCGGGGGCAAGCAAGCAGATCAACAAGACAATCGGCGGGGCGAAGCGTGGACGATGCATGCGGGCTGTTGATCGAGGCGAGGTGCTAAAATCGCACAAAATCACATTCAAGGCAACGAAGCCGCTTGGACCGCTACGCCTCTCTTCAGGATTGGATCGCGCGCCAGTTTCCCGGAAAAGCGTTCACCCTCTCGCCGGCTTCCGCCGACGCCAGCTTCCGCCGCTACTTTCGCGTCACCTTCCCGGATTCCTCGCTGATAGCGATGGATGCGCCGCCACCGCAGGAAGACTGCCGTCCTTTCGTTCGAGTGGCTGCATTGATGGCCGAAGCGAAGGTTCACGTGCCCACGGTATTGGCTCACGACCTTGCACGCGGCTTTCTGCTGCTATCCGATTTGGGCGTCACCACTTACCTGGCAGTGCTCGGTCCCGACAACGCGGACCAGCTTTTCGGCGACGCGATCGAGACGCTGATCCGCTGGCAGCTTGCCAGCCGCGAGGGCGTGCTGCCCGCCTACGACGAGACCTTGCTGAGGCGCGAGCTCGATCTGTTTCCCGAGTGGTACCTCGGCCGTCACCTCGGTATCAAGTTGAACTCGCAGCAAGCCGAGTTGCTGGAAAGGATTTTCAGCCTGATCCTGGCGAGCAATCTGGCGCAGCCGAAAGTCTACGTCCATCGGGATTACATGCCGCGCAATCTGATGGTGAGCATCCCGAACCCCGGCGTGCTCGACTTTCAGGACGCCGTATTCGGGCCGATCAGCTACGACGTGGCGTCGCTGTTCAAGGACGCGTTCCTGAGCTGGGAAGAGCAAAGGGTTCTGGACTGGACCGTGCGCTACTGGGAAAAGGCAAGGCGTGCCGGATTGCCGGTGGATGCCGATTTCGGCGTGTTCTACCGCGACTTCGAATGGATGGGGCTGCAAAGGCATCTCAAAGTGCTCGGCATCTTCGCGCGCATCTGCCACCGCGACGGCAAGCCAGGCTACGTCGAGGACACGCCGCGCTTCCTGGGTTACGTACGCGCGGTGGCGTTGCGCTATGCCGCGCTCACGCCACTGTTGCGCCTGCTCGATCAGTTCCAGGACCGTGAGCCCGCCGTTAGTCATACCTACTGAACGTGGCCGCGCCTTCCGCTTCCTCCGCAATGATCCTTGCCGCCGGTCGCGGCAACCGCATGCGCCCGCTGACCGATCTCACGCCCAAACCGCTTCTCGTAGTCGGCGGCAAGCCGCTGTTATTCCGACATCTGGAGAAACTCGCGCACGCTGGATTCGGAACGGTCACGATCAACTACGCCCACCTTGGCGAGCAGATCGAGGCCGCGGTGGGTAATGGAAGCCGTTGGGATCTCGAGGTGCGGTACTCCGCCGAAGCCGAGGCGCTGGAAACAGCCGGCGGCATCCGCAACGCATTGCCGCTGATCGGCAAACGCACTTTCGCCGTGGTCAACGGCGATGTGTATTGCGACTACGACTATTCTGGCCTCGCCGCTGCGGTTGAACGGCTCGAGGATTCGCAGGCCCTCGCGCATCTTGTATTGGTGGACAATCCGCCGCACCACCCGAACGGAGATTTCTGCCTCGAGGCCGGATTGGTGCGCGCCTCGGGGCGGAAATTGCTGACATTCAGCGGCTTGGGCGCGTACCGCGCGGACCTGTTCGAGCCGCTCGCCCCCGGCGCCAAGCACGCGCTGGCGCCCCTGCTGCGCGGCCAGTTGCCCGAGGGCAAAGTCACCGGCGAGCATTACCGTGGCCTGTGGACCGACGTCGGCACACCCGCGCGCCTGGCAGAACTCGACGCTCGCCTGCAACCAGGAGCACGGACGTGATTCACATTCCCAAACATTTCGCCGAGCACGACCTCGCCCGCCTGCGGTCGCTGGTCCGTGCCCACAGTTTCGCCACCCTGGTATCGGCGCACCAGGGCGAGATCCAGGTTTCCCATCTGCCTTTCCTGCTGGACGCGGACGGCAAGATGCTGCGCGCGCACATGGCGCGCGCGAATCCGCAGTGGCGGGCGCTCTCGCCTGAGCGCGAGGTACTTGTGATCTTCCACGGCCCTCATCACTACGTCTCCCCTGCCTGGTACGCCGCGCATCCGAGTGTGCCGACCTGGAACTACGCAGTGGTGCACGCGCAGGGGTGGCCCACGCTGATCGAAGACCGCGAGCGGCTGGCGGTGCTCGTGCGAGACCTGGTCACGCGCCATGAAGCCGCTTCGCCCGAACCCTGGAAAATGGACTTGCCGCCCGAATATCAAGACAAGATGCTGTCGGCGATCGTCGGATTCGAGATCGAAATCACCCGGCTGGAGGGCAAGTTCAAGTTGAGCCAGAATCGCCCGGAGGGCGACCTGCCGTTGGTGATCGAGGCGCTGGAGCAGGTGGGCGGCGACGACGCCCTCGGTGTCGCCGCGCTGATGCGCGAGAATCTAGGGAAGCTCTGACCACGTTCCACGAAGGACTGCCGCGGTGCAAGGCCGTATAATCTCCGCTCGCTTTCCGAACTTCACAAGATGGACAACCACAGACTGCAGGCGCAACGCCGAGAACGACTGGTCTCGCTGATGAAGCAAGGCGTGGCCATGGTACGCACCGCGCCCGAGCGGGCGCGCAATCGCGATTCCAGCTATCCGTATCGCTTCGACAGTTACTTCTACTATTTGTCGGCTTTCCCCGAGCCGGAGGCGGTGCTGGTGCTGATCGCCGGCGCCAAGCCGCAGAGCATGCTTTTCTGCCGCGAGAAGAACCCGGAGCGGGAGATATGGGATGGCTTCCGTTATGGTCCGGACCAGGCGCGCGAGATCTTCGGATTCGACGAGGCGCACCCGATATCCGAACTCGACGGGCTGATGCCGCAGTTGCTCGCCAACCAGCCTTCGGTATTCTGCGATGTCGGGTCCGACGGCGACTGGGACAGCCGCGTGATCGGCTGGATCAACAAGGTGCGGGCGCAGGTTCGCAGCGGCGTGAGCGCGCCCACGGAGATCTGCGACATCCGTCTATTCCTCGACCACATGCGTCTGATCAAGGATCAGCACGAACTCGGCACCATGCGCCGTGCCGCGGACATTTCCACTGACGCGCATCGCCGCGCGATGCGTGCCACGAGGCCCGGGCTGCGCGAGTACGAGGTCGAAGCCGAGATTGTTCACGAGTTCCGCCGCCGCGGAGCGCAGGCGCCGGCCTACCCTCCGATCGTCGCCGGCGGCGCCAATTCCTGCGTGCTGCATTACGTGCAGAACGACGCCATTCTCAAGGACGGCGAGTTGGTGCTGATCGATGCCGGCTGCGAACTGGATGGTTACGCCTCGGACCTCACCCGCACCTTCCCGGTCGGCGGAAATTTCACCGGCCCGCAGCGCGACATCTACGAAATCGTGCTCGCGGCTCAGGCTGCGGCCATTGCCCAGATCAAGCACGGAGCCGAATGGGAAGACCCGCACAACGCCGCGGTGAAAGTGCTGGCGCAAGGAATGGTGGACCTCGGGCTGTGCAAAGGCACGGTGGACGCCGTGATCGAATCAGGAGACTACCGTCGCTTCTACATGCACCGTACCGGACACTGGCTGGGCCTGGACGTGCACGACGCCGGCGATTACAAGCGCGAGGGCAAGTGGGTGAAACTCGAACCGGGAATGGTGCTGACGGTCGAGCCCGGATGCTACGTGCGGCCCGGCGAGGGCGTGCCGGAACAATTCTGGAATATCGGCGTGCGTATCGAGGACGATGCGCTGGTCACCAGCAGCGGTTGCGACATCATCACCGCGGCGGCGCCAAAGAAGATCGCGGACATCGAGTCCCTGATGCGGGACTGACACCGGCTTCACCGGCGCCATGAGCGAACGCGAACACGACCTCGTCATCGTCGGCGGCGGCCCGGTCGGCGCCGCATTGGCCACCGCGCTTTCCGATGGCGGATACCAAGTCCTGGTGCTGGAAGCGCGGCCGGAGTTGGGTACGGCAAGCGACGGTCGCACACTCGCCATGTCCTACGGCAGCCGTCTCATTCTCGAACGGCTCGGCGCGTGGAACCGCATCGAGCCGGCGACACCGATACACAGCATTCACATCTCGGAGCGAGGCGGGTTCGGGCGGGCGCTGCTGGCGTCCGAAGATGCCGGTCTGCCGGCGCTCGGTTACGTCGTAGGCTATGCGCGGCTGCAGAAGGCGCTTGGGGAGGCGCTCGCTTCGAGCGGGGCCACACTGGGCGCCGCTGCCAGCGTCGATGACCTCGAGTTCAGTGCCGATCATGTCACCGTGCGTTTCCGTAGCCGAGATCGTGCGCAGTCCGTGCGTGCGCGCCTGCTGGTCATTGCCGACGGCGGCGCCGGCCTGGGAAAACGGGCCGGTGCAACCATAAAGGTTCGCGACTACCGGCAGGACGCCGTCGTCGCCACCGTCGCAGCCTCGAGACCACACGGCCAACGCGCATTCGAGCGCTTCACCGCCGACGGTCCGGTGGCCCTCCTGCCGTTCGAAGACCGCTATGCGCTGGTCTGGACCGCGGCGCCGGAAGCGGCAGCCCGATTCACCGAGATCAACGACAAGAGCTTTCTCGATCGCCTGCAGATGCACTTCGGAGACCGCGCAGGGCGCTTCCTGTCCGTCGCAGCGCGGGCCCGGTTTCCGCTCGCGCTCAGTTACGCTTCCAATCCTGTCCTTCCGCGCAGCGTGCTGCTCGGCAATTCCGCCCAGGCGCTTCACCCGATCGCTGGACAGGGATTCAATCTCGGCTTGCGCGATGCGTGGGAACTCGCCGACCTGCTGCTGCACCGCGACGATCGCGATCCCGGAAGCGCGGCCTGCCTTGCCGCCTACCGTTCGGCTCGCAGACTGGACAGGTTGGGAGGAATCGCCGTTACCGACTCGCTGGTCAGAATCTTTTCCAACGATTTCGCGCCTTTGCGCGCTGTGCGCGGCGCCGGGCTGGCACTCTTCGACGTCGCGCCGCCGGTCAAGCGTGCATTTGTGCACCGGATGATCTTCGGCGCCAGCTTGTGAACAAGCTTGTAACAACAAGTAGCAATTGCGCGCGCTCAACGCCGGGTTCTTTACGCTAAAATGGCGGTCCTCTTTCGTTGCCCGCGCAAATGCACATCGGTCCGCACGCTCTCAAGAACAACCTGATCGTCGCGCCCATGGCGGGCGTGACCGATCGGCCCTTCCGCCAGTTGTGCAAGGCGATGGGTGCAGGAATGGCCGTCTCGGAGATGATTTCCGCCAACTCACAACTGTGGAACACTGCGAAATCGCAGCGGCGTTCCGATCATCAGGGTGAAGTTGAGCCGATTTCGGTGCAGATCGCCGGCGCCGACCCGCAGATGATGGCCGACGCGGCGCGCCACAACGTGCAGCGGGGGGCGCAGATCATCGACATCAATATGGGTTGCCCGGCTAAAAAGGTATGCAACGTCGCCGCCGGCTCCGCATTGCTGTGCGACGAACCGCTGGTCGGAAGAATTCTAGATTCTGTGGTCGCGGCGGTCGAAGTGCCGGTAACGCTCAAGATC
Organism: uncultured Alcaligenaceae bacterium; assembly: GCA_964650365.1. Lineage (GTDB taxonomy): Bacteria > Pseudomonadota > Gammaproteobacteria > Burkholderiales > JACQAP01 > JACQAP01. The sequence continues at coordinate 31,184 of CAZYTR010000024.1, forward strand.
CGCACGGGCTGGGATGCGCGCAACAGAAATGCGGTGCGAGTGGCAAAAATCGCGGAATCCTCGGGCATTATGGCGATTTCTGTCCACGGCCGCACCCGTGCCTGCGGTTTCGCCGGCAGTGCCGAATACGACACCATTGCCGCGGTGAAGTCTCAAGTCGGCATCCCGGTCATCGCCAACGGCGACATCGATTCGCCCGAAAAAGCGCACGAAGTTCTTTCCCGTACCGGGGCCGACGCGATCATGATCGGCCGCGCCGCGCAGGGCCGCCCGTGGATTTTCCGCGAGATCGAGCACTACCTCGCCAGCGGCGAACATCTCCCCGCACCCGAAGTCCGGGAAATTCACGGCGTGCTGGTGCAGCATTTGCATGCTCTGTACGCGCTTTACGGGGAGCAGCCCGGCGTGCGCATCGCCCGCAAGCACGTTTACTGGTACACCAGCGAGCTTGCCGGCGCGGCCATGTTCCGCCAGATCATGAATCGGCTTGAGACCGCACGCCAGCAATTAGCCGCGGTGGATGGCTTTTTCACCGAGCTTGCGGGGTTGGGAGAACGTCTGACCTATATCGAGGAACTTGCAGCATGATGAATGACAACGAAATTGCCCGCTGCGTGCGCAAGGCAATGGATGGCTATTTCAGGGATCTGGACGGAGAGAAACCCTGCGCGATTTATAACATGGTGATCAGTTCGGTGGAAAAGCCGCTGCTCGAGCTCGTGCTGCACCGGGCTGCGGGCAATCAGACCCAGGCCGCGCAGTTGCTTGGGCTGAACCGCAATACGCTGCGCAAGAAAATGAAGGAGTTCGGCATTAAGTAGCATGCCGTTGCCTTTCCCGCGTCAACCCGCCCGCGCGATCAACGCGGGCGGTTTTATTTTTTTGGTCCCGCCATGCCTCTTAGGCAAGCCCTGATCAGCCTTTCCGACAAGACCGGCGCAGCCGATTTCGGCCGCGCGCTACAGCGTTTCGGATTCAATATCCTGTCCACTGGCGGTACCGCCAGGCTGCTGCGCGAGGCCGGGATCAAGGTCACCGAGATCGGCGACTACACCGGTTTTCCCGAGATGCTCGACGGCCGGGTGAAGACCCTCCATCCCAAAGTACACGCTGGCATCCTTGCGCGCCGTGACCTTCCGGCGCACGCCGAGGCAATGGCAAAGGCGGGCATCCCGAACATAGACCTGGTGGCTGTGAATCTGTATCCCTTCGTGGAAACCGTCTCCAAGGCCGATTGCGCCCTCGAAGAGGCAATCGAAAATATCGACATCGGCGGTCCCACGATGGTGCGCGCGGCGGCCAAGAACTGGCAGCACGTCACTGTGGTCACCGATCCCGCGGACTACCCGGCGCTGATCGCGGAAATGGAGTCCGCAAGCGGTGCGATCAGCATGGAGACGCGTTTTCGCCTGGCGCGCAAGGCCTTTTCCCACACCGCGGCCTACGACGGCGCAATCAGCAACTACCTCACCACCACCGACATTCACGGCAAGCGCAGCCGATTCCCGGATCAGTTCAATTCAAGTTTCGTCAAAGTCCAGGACCTGCGCTACGGCGAGAATCCGCACCAGCAGGCGGCGTTCTACCGTGATATGAAGCCGGTACCCGGTGCGCTGAGCAACTATGTGCAACGGCAAGGCAAGGAACTTTCCTACAACAACATCGCCGATGCCGACGCAGCCTGGGAATGCGTGAAAACCTTCGACCAGCCGGCGTGCGTGATCATCAAGCACGCCAATCCCTGTGGCGTGGCGGTGGCCGCGAGCGCGGTCGAGGCCTATCGCCGCGCGTTCAAGACTGATCCGACTTCTGCGTTCGGCGGGATCATCGCCTTCAATCGCGAACTGGACGAGGAAACCGCGGCGGCAGTGTCGCAGCAGTTCGCCGAGGTATTGATTGCGCCGCGGGTGCTGCCGGGGGCTGCGACGGTGCTGGCGCAGAAGAGCAACCTGAGGGTGCTGGAAGTCGCTGCCGATTCAGCAGCCAACGATTACGATAGCAAGCGCGTCGGCGGTGGCCTGTTGGTGCAGACACCCGATGCGGTGAACGTCCAGGCCGGTGACCTGCGCATCGTCACCAGGAAACATCCGACCCCGCTGCAGCTTGCCGACCTGTTGTTCGCGTGGCGCGTTGCCAAGTTCGTAAAGTCCAACGCCATCGTGTTCTGTACTGAGGGCATGACGCTTGGCGTGGGCGCCGGACAGATGAGCCGGGTGGACAGCGCCCGCATCGCTTCGATCAAGGCGGAGAACGCCGGCCTGTCGCTCAAGGGTTCGGTGGTGGCTTCGGATGCTTTTTTCCCTTTTCGCGACGGGGTGGACGTCGTTGCCAAGGCCGGGGCCGCGGCGGTCATCCAGCCCGGCGGCAGCGTGCGTGACGAAGAGGTCATCTCCGCCGCAGACGAGCACGGCATCGCCATGGCGTTCACCGGCGTGCGCCATTTCCGCCACTGAGTTGCTGAACCAAATCGTTCACCGCAAAGGCGCAAAGAGCGCAAAGGAAAACCGGACAACGAGAATGAACGGTTCAAAACGTTCGATACCTGGATAGCCGATACTCGCGACGAAAGCGGGTTCTGCACATTGCCGGTTTTCCCCGTCTATGTTTCTGCTTTTCTTTGCGTACCCCTCAAGGGGGTATAGAAATGAATTCTTTGCGCCTTTGCGGTGAAGTCTTAACTGGGTAATTCTCTTTCCAGGTTCGAGCCATGAACTTACTGGTAGTCGGTAGCGGCGGTCGCGAGCACGCACTCGCCTGGCGCCTGGCTCAGTCGCCGCGCATCGGACGCGTTTACGTCGCGCCGGGCAACGCCGGTACGGCGCGCGAGGATGGGTTGTTCAACGTGGCAATCACCTCGATCCCGGAACTGGTGGATTTCGCCCGCAAGGAATCGATCGCGCTCACAGTGGTGGGCCCGGAGGGGCCGCTCTCCGAAGGCATCGTCGACGCGTTTCGCGCGGCGGGCTTGAAGATTTTCGGCCCAACGCAGCAGGCGGCGCAACTGGAGTCCTCGAAGGATTTTGCCAAGGCGTTCATGGTCGCCAACGGCATCCCGACCGCTGCGTATGCCACGTTCTCCGAGGCCGGAACGGCGCACGATTACGTAAGGCAGCAGGGCGCGCCGATCGTCATCAAGGCCAACGGACTTGCCGCCGGCAAGGGCGTGGTGGTGGCAATGACGCTCGAGGAAGCCCACGCGGCCATCGATATGATGCTTGTCGAAGACAGGATGGGGGCCGCGAGCGCGCGCGTGGTTATCGAGGAGTTTCTGGAAGGAGAGGAAGCCAGCTTCATCGTGATGGTGGATGGCAAGAACGTCCTGCCGCTGGCGTCGAGCCAGGATCACAAGCGTCTGCTCGACGGCGACCATGGCGCGAATACGGGCGGAATGGGCGCGTACTCGCCGACGCCGGTACTGACCCCGACCATCCACGCGCGGGTCATGCGCGAAGTCATCCAGCCCGTGGTTGCCGGGATGGAGAAGCGGGGCACGCCTTATACGGGATTTCTTTACGCCGGCTTGATGATCCGTCCGAACGGCGACACCAAGGTGCTCGAGTTCAACTGCCGTATGGGTGATCCGGAGACCCAGCCGATCATGATGCGGCTGAAAAGCGACCTGTTCACGCTGATAGAGCACGCCGTCGGCGGCACACTGAAAAACATAGAAGTTGCGTGGGACCGCCGGGTCGCGCTCGGCGTGGTGATGGCTGCAGCGGGCTATCCGGACGAGCCACGCAAGGGCGACGAGATATTCGGGCTGCCGCACGCTGGCGACGACTTCCACGTGTTTCACGCCGGCACGGCACTCGCGGGGGGCAAGGTCGTCGTCAGCGGCGGGCGCGTGCTGTGCGTGACCGCGCTGGGCGACACGGTGCGCGTTGCGCAGCGGCGCGCCTACGAAATCGCCGAGGGCATCCAGTTCGCAGGGCGGCAAATGCGCCGCGACATCGGCTTCCGCGCCATCGGGGCCAGGAAAAACCGGCTATAGACCAGAATGGAAATCAAGATTGTCAGAGAGTACTTGAGCGGGCTGCAGGACTGGATCGTCGGCCGCCTGGGGGAGATGGACGGCAACGCCTTCCGCCGCGATTCATGGGATCGTCCAGACGGGGGCGGGGGCGTGAGCTGCCTGATCGAGGAAGGAAACCTGTTCGAGCGCGGCGGGGTCAACTTCTCTCACGTCGCCGGGACGTCGCTTCCGCCCTCGGCCACCGCCTCGCGCTCCGATCTCGCCGGACGCTCGTTCCAGGCAATGGGCGTGTCGCTGGTGTTGCACCCGCGCAACCCCTGTGTACCGACAGTTCACATGAATGTGCGTTTCTTCGTGGCCGAGAAAGACGCGGCCGATCCGGTGTGGTGGTTCGGCGGCGGGATGGACCTCACGCCGTACTACGGGTTCGAGGAGGACGCGGTCCACTTCCACCAGACCTGCCAGGCGGCGCTCGATCAGTTCGGAGCCGAAGTACATCCGAAATTCAAGAAATGGTGCGACACGTATTTTTTCCTCAAGCATCGCCAGGAGCCGCGTGGAATCGGCGGCATTTTTTTCGACGACCTGTCCGAACCGGATTTCGATACCTGTTTTGCGCTCACCCGCAGCGTAGGCGACCATTTCGTCGACGCCTATGTCCCGATTGCCGAACGTCGCAGGGATCTGCCTTACGGCGATCGCGAACGCGACTTCCAGGCCTATCGGCGCGGGCGTTACGTGGAGTTCAACCTGGTCTACGATCGCGGCACGCTGTTCGGACTGCAGTCCGGCGGGCGCACCGAATCCATCCTGATGTCGCTGCCGCCAATGGCGAAGTGGCGCTACGACTGGAAGCCGGAGCCCGGCAGCGCCGAGGCGGCGTTGTACGAGAAGTTCCTGGTCGCTCGCGACTGGCTCCAAACTCCAGGCTCTAAACCCTGAGCACGCACTTGTCGTACAGATCGCGCAGCCTGCCCTGCGGATCGTACTTGCCCTTCAGGCGCCGGTAGGCCGTCTCGCCGTAGATTGCCCAGAACTCTTCGCGCGAATAGTAGCTTTCCGAATAAAGCGACTTGATTCCGCCGAGCTCAGTGACTTTGCG
>CAZYTR010000025.1:0-3575 GCA_964650365.1 uncultured Alcaligenaceae bacterium
GTGCTCAATACGCTGGCGTCGGCACCGGGACGGCCGACGATCTGGATGTTCACCGGCAGCCCGCTTTTCGATTTGCCGCAAGGCATGGACAACGCCGGAAATCCACAGAAATTGATCGGCGAGGTAAAGCGCGTGAGCGTCGGCGCCACATGAAGGTTCTTTCCACCGAGATTGATGGTCGCGGTGCCGCTCTTCGGGGGCAGCACCGGCATCGCCGGAATGATCATCACGTCAGCGTCGCCGAACGAAGCGATCATGGACTGGCGGACCTGCGCGCGCAGCCGTTGGGCCTTGACGTAGTCCACCGCGAGATAGAACTGGCCAATCTCAAGGCGTACGCGCACGTCCTCGCCCAGCTTGTCGCCGCTTTTCTCCAGCAGATGCCCGTTGGCCTGGCTCGCTTCACTGTTGAGGGTGATGAGTTGGATGCCCGGAGCCAGCTCGATTCCCGGCACATCCACTTCACCAACAGGCGCGCCGGCCTTGCGGAAGGCGGACAGCGCATTTTCGACCGCGGCACGGACTTCGTCGTCTAGCGTTTCGTAGAAGAATTTGCGCGGCTTCATGATCCGCGGCGGCATCGCCGGCGCGCGCGGCAGCATCGAGTGCGTCGGCAGTCCGGCCATGACCTCGAAGGCGACCGCCGCGTCCTCGACGCTGCGAGTGAGGGGGCCGATATGATCCAGCGACCACGCCAGCGGCATCACGCCGTCGCGCGGCACGGCGTCGTATGTGGGCTTGAAGCCGACGATGCCGCAGCATGCGGCTGGCTGGCGAATCGATCCACCGGTGCAGGAACCCACCGCTACAGCCGCAAGCCCCGCAGCGACCGCCGCCGCTGAGCCGCCGCTGGAACCGCCCGGTATGTATCCCGGATAGCGCGGATTCTGCACGTGGCCGAAATGCGGATTGGCGCTGCTGATGCCGAACGCCAATTCATGCAGATTGGTTGTGCCGACGATAAGCGCGCCGGCGGCGCGCAGCCGCGCCACCACCGGCGCGTCGCGTTCCTGGACTCTGGCCTCGATCGCCCTGGTTCCGGCCGTCAGCGGATATCCGCGCACCGACATGAGATCCTTCACGGCGACCGGCACACCGGCAAGCGGGCCGGGATCCTCGCCGCGCCGCACCCGCTGCGACAGCGAATCCGCTTCCCGCAGGACCACGTCGCGATTCACGGTAATGAAGGCATTCAGATGCCGGTTCGCATCGATGCGGTCGAGAAACAAAGTGGCAATTTCAAGCGGCGACAATGCCCGCTGCCTGACCTGATGTGCGATCTGCACCGCGCTGGCAAAGAACAGGTCCGACGACATCGACACCGGCTGGTACGTTCCGGGCTCGAAGCCGAGGTCCTGGTGAGCGCGGGGCGCGGAAAGCAACGGGTCCCCGGCGACCTGCGCTTCGAACACCTGCTCGATGTCCGCCAGTCCGAAAGCGAAGCGCTCCTCCCAAGTTTCGATGCGTTCAGGAAGGGCATAGCGGCGAAATGCCGCGACGGCACGCAGAAACTCGGAAGTGGGGCGTTTGGACATGTGGCCGTGAATATCGTGAATGCCGTGAATATCGTGAATATCGTGAATGTCGTGAATATCGGAAAAACAAGATTACCGTGTTTTGGAAGAACCAATTACCAATTTAAATCGAAATTCTAGCCAGGGCATTTTCAGGCGGTTACAGCATTCACGGCATTCACGACATTCACGGCATTCACGATATTCACGGCTACTACAGAAACAACGTGAGAACCCCGGTATACCCATACAGCCTGTTGTGGGATATCTCGCCATTGCAGAAGAACCCAACCAGCGGAAAATCGCCGAGCGCCTGCCGGATCATGCCGACTTCCTCAGATGCGTCGCCAAACAGATTGGGGCCGCGCGCGACACAGGAGTAATACAGGCCGCCGCGCGGACGCCCGAACAGCCCGCTCTTGATGCTGTCGAGCATGCGCGCCATATCCTCGGTTGCGCTGGTTTCATCGCGGCGGCAGAACATGATCTCGCCCCCGGCCTGCGGCACGTCGCCGATCGCCAGCAGCTTGTGCACCGGGTCGATTCCCACGAGATTGCGCACCAGGTAATCGCTGGTGTCGGAGCCGCCGACGTTCAGGCCCGCAAAAATGGTGCCGCCGAGCTGCGCCAGGTTATGCGACAGCGGCTCGCCCACATCCTCCCTGAAAACATCGAGCGCCGCGCGCCCGTCGAGCGAGATCAGGATGTTCTGGCGGCTGGCGGTGATGGTGTGACGTGGGCCGATAGGTGAACATCCCTGCGTAAGCCGCGTTGACACCACAACCTCATCGGAGAACAGCACGCCGGAAAGCCCCCCTTTGGCAATGCCGTCGGCAACCTGCACCACTTCGCGACGCGAGCTGGTCAGCCCTCCGGCAATAAACCCGCTTTCCATGACTCCGGCGAAGTCGCCGATCAGCCGCGCCAGCTGGGCGTTGCGCGGGTCGCCGTGGACGATGGCGAAATTGGCCGGCAGGCCGCCGAAGTGCAGCGGCTGGCGTTCGAGGTCCTGAGGCGCGCGCACCCCCGAGAAAACCCGGAAGCTAGCGTCCTCGAAGGCGCACAGCATGATCGCCAGCGCCGGCTCGTCGTAATACTCGCGCCCCGTGCCGATCACGCCCATTCCCACGGTGCCGGTCCAGTGGAGGATGCCGGTGTTGGTGCGAAAGTAGGCAAGGATTTCGGCGACTTCGCCGGCAAAGTTGTCGGTGATATAGAGAAAACCGAGATTCGCCCCCGCCGGTCCCTTGCCTGCCTGCTGCAGACACTGCCCCGCCGCGTCGCGCCAGTTGGGCGAGGAAGCGTGGCCGCAGGAAAAGTTTTGGGTCATCAGCGTATGAGCACGGTAGAGTGTTTCGAGTTTACCGCGGACCGCTCGCACGGGGGGCATTCGGACCGAGCAGAGTGAGGGCGTATCCGCATAACCAGAATCTTTCTTCAGAAAACCGTTGCCATCAAATTGAGTTTCCCGGCAAGGTAATGTCGCGGTACACTCTGTGCCGTGACTGTCACCCGATCACCGTGACGCCGCCGGCTCGCGCTGCCAACCAGCGCCCGCGAGAGCGGGAACGCCTGCTGCTCTACCTGATCCCAGGGCTCGCCGCCCTGCTGGTCGCCACCCTCTTCACCCTCGCCGCTTTCAGTCTCACGAAAGCGCGCCAAGCCGATTTGCATGACGCCGGGCGCGCCACCCAGAACCTGGCCCAGGTACTGGAAGAACAGACCGCGCGTGCGCTGCAGGCGGTGGACATGGTGCTGCTCAACCTTGCCGACACGTGGGCGCAGGTACCGGCGCTGCGCGAGGGCGGCAATCCGCAGATGCAGGCCCTGCTGAAGCACAAGCTCGCCACACTTTCCTATGCCCGCGCCGTGTTCATCGTCGATTCCGGCGGCGTGATCACGCACCACTCCGACCCGCTCCCGGGGGCGACCCGGCACTTCTCCGATCGCGAATACTTCAGCTGGCACCGCACCCGGCCGCATAGTCTTTATGTCGGCAAGCCGATCGTCAGCCGCACCACCGGGGCATGGTTCGTGGCGGCCAGCCGCCGGCTGCCCTCT
>CAZYTR010000026.1:0-1626 GCA_964650365.1 uncultured Alcaligenaceae bacterium
AGACCTTCTCGCCGTACGCGCGCCAGTTCCTGGAGCGCATGGACAAGCCGCAGGTGGACCGGATCGAAGGCATTCCACCGGCGATCGCGATCGACCAGACCAATCCGGTGCGCACCTCGCGTTCCACGGTCGGCACCATGACCGAGCTGGCGGATCACCTGAAGCTGCTGTTCGCCCGTGCTTCCCAGCTCTACTGTCGGTGCTGCGCCCGTCCGGTTCGCCGCGACAATCCGGACTCGATTTACGCCGACCTGAAATCCCGCGCACAACAGGCCGGCGATTCCCGTCTGATCATCGCCTTTCCAGTCGAGATCCCGAAGAATTTTTCCGAAGCGGAAATTCTCAAGCTGCTGGAAGGGCAGGGCTACACCCGCATCCACGCCAGGACCGCTGAACGACTGGACGTCGTGCAAGACCGCCTGCGCGTGTCGTCCGCAGAACGCGCGCGCGTTATCGAAGCGCTGGAGTCGGCGCTGCGCGTGGGCAACGGACATGTGAACGTGTATCAAGTCGCCGAAGTTGACGGGTCCGATTCGCCTAGTGCCTCGCGCCTAGTGCCTCGCGCCTCGGCGCCTTGGCGCTTCTCCACGGCGCTGCACTGCGCCGACTGCGACATCCACTACGCCGATCCGACGCCCAACCTTTTCTCTTTCAATTCGCCGCTGGGCGCGTGTGAAACCTGCCGCGGCTTCGGCAGGGTGATCGGCATCGACTTCGGGCTGATCGTTCCCGACGAATCGAAGACGCTCGGGGGCGGCGCGATCAAACCCTGGCAGACCCCGAGTTTCCACGAGTGCCAGGACGACATCGAGAAATACGCGAAGAAACGCGGCATCCCGCTGGATACGCCGTGGCGCGAGCTGAGTGATGAGCGCAGGCATTGGGTGCTCGAAGGCGAACCGGAATGGGTGAGCTGGAAGAAATCCTGGCCCGGCACCTGGTACGGCGTGCGCCGCTTCTTCGACTGGCTCGAAACCAAAAGTTACAAGATGCACATTCGCGTGCTGCTCTCCAAGTATCGCGCCTACACCCCGTGCACCGCCTGCAACGGTGCGCGGCTGAAAGCGGACGCGTTGCTGTGGCGGCTGGGGACTAAGGAAGATGCCGATGGCGTGATTTCTGCCGGCAAGCGCTTCATGCCGCGGGGCGTGAAGTGGAGCGATGCGCAGCTCGCTGCGCTGCCTGGCCTGACGGTGCACGACCTCATGCTGCTGCCGATCGACAAGTCCCGGGCATTCTTCGGTTCACTGCATCTTCCCACGCCGCTGGACGAGGCCACGGATCAGTTGCTCGGAGAAATCCGCGCGCGGTTCGACTATCTCGACCGGGTCGGGCTCGGTTATCTGACGCTCGACCGCCAGTCGCGCACGCTCTCGGGCGGCGAAGTCCAGCGCATCAATCTCACCACCGCGCTCGGCACCTCGCTCACCAACACGCTGTTCGTGCTGGACGAACCGTCGATCGGCCTGCATCCGCGCGACATGGGCCGGGTGATCGGCGTAATGAAACGGCTGCGCGATGCCGGCAATTCTCTGGTGGTGGTGGAACACGATCCGCAGATCATGCTCGAGGCCGACCGCATCCTCGATATCGGCCCCGGACCTGGCGAGCGCGGTGGTGAAGTGG
>CAZYTR010000027.1:0-7783 GCA_964650365.1 uncultured Alcaligenaceae bacterium
TTCGTGATCGGCTGCCTGTTCAATTCACTTTTGATCGATCACACGGAGGGTCTGTTTTTCGTCTGGATGACGGCGCTCGCTTTCGGCGGGGTCCAACCACGGCCGCAACTGAACCCGGGGCCGCCCATTCTGGTACAGGGGACGGATTAAGGCGGCTACCTCGTTGGCCCTGCCGTATCGGCAGCCTGGTCCTTGTCCGCGTCCTGACAGGCTGCACCGCGGCAGATCAGATAGAGCATGTTGCCGCCGAGGCGGTATTTTTCCGCGACTCGTCCCAGAGTCTCATCCGGCGTGTAGGCGATTACAAACCCGGATTCCCATTGCGCAGGTGGGACAGCCAACGGTGCCTGCGGCAGGCGCAGAACGTCGATATTCGCGGCCACACTCAGCCCGCTGGCACTGACGTTGGTGGTATACAGCGCATGCCCCCGGGTGCGTTCGAGTATCGACTGCGCGGCGAGCGCAAAATTCTCACCGCGGTAGGTCTTCTGGTAATAGGGAAAGATCGCCAGCACCAGGGCAAGTTTTACCGCGAGCAGCGCTGCAAACCAGCGGACGGTAACGACCTGCGCCCCCCGCCCGGCGCTCCAGATCACGCGCGCAAAAACGAGTGCGGCGAGGGGATAGAGCGGAACAAGGTAGCGGATAGAGCTTTGCGGCGCGAGCCAGTAGGGCAGATAGTTCAGCGCGGTGATGGCTGCCGCAATCATGAGCGCAGGGCGCGCCGGATCCCCTTCCCAGGGACGCTTGCGCGCGTAGTAGAGGGCCAGCAGCGCCGCCGGGGCCACTTCAAGCGCCGTTACCAGGGGATAGGTGACGAGCTTCGCCAGGTAATCGAGCATACCGGTAAAGCCGAGCTTGTCCACGATCTCTTTGAACATGCGCGGGCCCTGGCCCTCGTTGGTAGGAACGATGCCCAGCCAGACTGCAGTCGCGGCGACCCCAGTCGCATGAATTGCCAGTGACGCCGGCCCAAGCAGGAAGCGCCGGCTGTCCTTGCTTAGAAGCAGAACAAGAACGGCGGTGCCGTAAAACACGAAAGCCGTGAACGCTTTCGTCAGGAATCCCAGGACGAGGGCAGCGACTGCCAGGGCGAGCAGTGCCGCTCGCCGCTCGCGGCACGCGACCCACAAGCAGGCGACGGCCGAGAAGACAAGAAAGCCGAACAGGGGATCGACGTAGGCAAGCCAGCCGCGGTAGAGTGTGACGTCCGCCAGCATCAGGTAAACGACTGCGGTCCATGCCGCGAAACGCCGGTCGTCGAACACGCGCAGCGCGAGCCAGGCGAGAACCAATCCGGTCGAAACCGTCGCGCCGATCGCCACCGCTCGCGTGACCTGGAGCATCCATTCCCAGCCGACTATTCGGCAGATGGGAATGACGATCCACTGGAACCCCGGGTTGTGCTGGTGGTTCACGCCTACGAGGACCTGCTGCACCCACTCACCCCGGAACCACATCTCCAGCGCCGCCTTGGAAAAAATCGCTTCCTCGCCCACATAGTGGAATCCGATCGCCGGAATGAACGCCACCACGGCGGCGGCATACCACAGCCACAGCTTGCGCGCGGAGATGTCCCCAGGCGACGCTTCAGGAGTCATTTGTAAGTTCATTGTAAGGGTCGCTCCGGTTCACTGTTCACCGATCTTGGTGCAACGCAGGACGAGAATCGTATACGGCACCCGCAGGGTGTCGTGCAATATCGTCGTCTCGACCCGGGAGAAGCGCTCCCGTGCCATGGCCTCGTAGCGCTCGCGAGTGCGCACGGCTTTGCCACGGTCGTGCGCGATCAGCCAGCGCGCGAACCAGGACTGATTCTCAACGTAGACGTTGTCGTAGGTGAGCAGCCAGCCTCCCGTCCGCAGCGCGTGGTGGGCGACGTCGAACAGGTGCCCCGCCTCGCTGTCGTCCAGGTGATGGACGATGCCGTTGGCGAGCACGATGTCGTAGGCGTTGCCAGTCTTGAGGGCCGCAGCCTCGACTTTCTGGCAGGCAAATGTGCCGCGGGAGCCCCAGCGCCGGCGCGCAGCGTTGATGTACGCCGGGTTCATGTCGAAGCCGGCATATTCGCCGATCGACTCGGGCAGATAGGCCAGAATGTCCGCCGGGCCGCAGCCGATGTCGAGGATGCGGCAGCCGGGAAACGGCCTGACGAAATCGCGCACATAGCGGCCGCGGCTGCCGCTGCGCAACAGTAGATTCTGCAAGGCGTCGTAAACCCCGGCCCGGTTCAGAATACGGTGCAGCCCGCTGTCGTGGTGGCTGGGATTGGTCTTTTCCAACTCTGTTACCTGCCGAAGAAAGTTTCGATCGCGCGGATGATTTGCATGAGATCGTCTTCACCAAGTTCGAAGTAGAGCGGCAGTCTCAGCAGCCGCTCGCTGATGTCGTCGGTGACTGCCATCGAACCGCCGGCGCGGCCGAACTTCCGGCCGGCGGGCGAGGAGTGCAGCGGAACGTAGTGGAACACGGCGTGGATGCCGTTTGACTTCAGATGCCGTATCAGCGCGGCGCGCGTGGCGGCGTCGGGCAACAGGACGTAGAACATGTGGCCGTTGCCGGCGCTGCCCGCCGGCTCCGGCCCGGGTAGTTCGATCGGCCCATGTTGCGCCAGCCTGGACAGGCCGTCGCGATACAGGGTGCAGAGACGGCGGCGGCGCGCGGTGATCTCATCCGCGTGCTCGAGCTGGGCGTGCAGAAAAGCGCCCACCAGTTCGCTGGGCAGATACGACGAGCCGATGTCCACCCAGGTGTACTTGTCGACTTCACCGCGGAAGAACTTCGAGCGGTTGGTGCCTTTTTCGCGGACGATTTCCGCGCGCTCGATGAGACGACGGTCGTTGATCAGCAGGGCGCCGCCTTCGCCGCTGATAACGTTTTTGGTTTCGTGGAAGGACAGGCAACCCATATGGCCGATGGCGCCGGGACGCTTGCCGCGATAGTCGGAGAGCAGGGCCTGTGCGGCGTCCTCCACCACCACCAGCTCGCGCGTCGCGGCGATCGCAATGATCTCGTCCATCGCGCACGGTACGCCGGCGTAATGCACCGGCACCACGGCGCGAGTTCGCGGGGTGAGTGCGGCTTCGAGCAGGCGCTCGTCGAGATTGAGGGTGTCGCGGCGCACGTCGACGAATACCGGGACCGCACCGCGGAGCACGAAGGCATTGGCGGTGGAGACGAAAGTAAACGATGGCATGATGACTTCGTCGCCCGGCCGCAGGTCGCATAGGATTGCCGCCATCTCGAGCGCCGCGGTGCAAGAGTGCGTGAGCATGGCCCTGGCGCACCCGAGCCGGCTTTCCAGCCACAGATGGCAACGCTTCGAGTAGGAGCCGTCGCCCGACAGGTGTCCCTCGGCCACCGCGTGCCCGATGTTGTCCAGCTCCGAGCCGATGGTGAAGGGCTTGTTGAACGGGATTTTCATCTAGAGCCCGTTATGGGTGATGGGTGATGGGTCATGAGTGATGAGTGACGGGTGATGGGTGCCTCCCGCCCTGCGGCTGCATTACGCATTGCCCATTCCCCATTTCCCAGTTTTTTCCCATTCACGATTCACCATTCACTTAATCACTTAATCACTGAATCGCCGAATCCCCATTTCCCATTACCCATTTCCCATTTCCCATTACCGGTCCCGGCGGCGCGCGACCACCAGCAGCGAACCGCCGGCAGGCAGGTTTATTCCGGTCTTGAGCAGACCGCGTTCGAGGTCGAGCACTTTTTCCAGCACGATATTGGGCCAGGATTTCAGCCGCAGTTCCGCCAGTGGGTCGTAGTCCTCGCGCCGGTTGTGCCCGGCGAGGCGAGAAATCATCATCAGCGGCAGCAGCAGCGACACGAATGAGGTCAGGCGCAGGATCTCGAAGCCGGCAGCGGCGATTTTCCCACGCAGGTCGCGCGCACGATATCGGCGGACGTGATGCGCGCGCCGGTCGTATTCGCTCCACAGGAACGGATGCTGAGGCACCGTCAGCAGCATGCCGCCGCCGGGCACCGTCGCGCGGTGCATCTCCCGCAGTACGGCGTCGTCGTCTTCGATGTGCTCAATCACGTCGAAGGCGCCGACAACGTCGAATTCCCTGTCGTACGGCAGGTGGCGCGCGTCAAGCTGCAGCAGTTCCGCGGCCGGCACGCGCCGCGCCGCGTGGCCCAAGGCGTTCGCGTGGATTTCGCTCGCGCACAGCCGCATCTGCGGCCGAGCCCGCGCCACGCCGGAGAGAACGAACCCGGTGCCGCAACCGATTTCGAGCAGGCTGCGTGCACCGCTGAAATAATGCTCCAGGGCCCAGACAATGAGGCGGTTGCGCGCGCGGAACCAGAAGTTGTGCGCTTCCAGGTTCGCCAGCTCGGCGAAGAAAGCCGGCTCGAAGCCCTCGCTGCCGACCGCCAGTTCCGGTGCGAACGCAGCAAAGCCGGCGACGCTCATCGGCGTGTAACCGCACGCCGGACAGCGCCAGTCACTGCCGCCGAACTGCACCTGGCAGCGCAGACACAGCCTCAACCCTGGCTCCCGACGATGATGCCGAGGATGATCAAAGCGAGGCCGATGACCTTGGGCATAGTCACCGGCTCGTGGAACAGCAATACCGAGGCGACTGGCACCAGGACGAAGACGGTGCTCATGAAGGGATAGGCGTGCGAGAGGTCGAGCTTGGTCATCGCCGCCATCCACGTCAGCGCCGCGGCGAGCGCCGCGGCGAGCGCCGAAATGATCCAGGGATTCACCAGCAGCCGGGCAAGGAACAGCATCTTCTCGCCCGGCGCCTCCGGGAACGCGCCCGCAGCCAGTACCTGCCACTTGATCACCAGTTGCCCATAGACGGTCAGGACTACGGTCAGTGCAACGTAGAGGTAGCTCATCGTAGGGCGTCCAGTCGTTTCCAGTAATGAAACGTTACGCGCGGATCACGGAACTTGAATCCCAGTCTGGCGTACAGGTTCAGAACGGAGGTATTGCGAATCGAGATCAGTGTTCGCGCCTGATTC
Source organism: uncultured Alcaligenaceae bacterium (assembly GCA_964650365.1). GTDB lineage: Bacteria > Pseudomonadota > Gammaproteobacteria > Burkholderiales > JACQAP01 > JACQAP01. The sequence continues at coordinate 4,987 of CAZYTR010000027.1, forward strand.
AATCCCGCATCCTTCAATTTCCGAAGCACGCTCAGCCAGAGGAAATCACCCAACCCAGCTCCGACGAATTTCCGGGCGAACCCGGCGAGGATCAGGTCCTCCGCCTTTCGCGCCATGAATCCTATGGGGCGTTCCTTAAGGAGCATCACGTCGAATGCGACCTCCGGATCGCCCGTCAAGTCGTCCACCCAGTACACGAAGCGCCGGTCCGCCACGGCTTGATCGCAGTTATGGTCGGCGTGAAATCGGTCGTCGGAGAATGACTCCCCGGCGATTCTCCGCACTGCGGCGCCGAGAGCGGCGTCGGTCCGATCGAGGATGACGGTCCGGATGTCCGCCAGGACGTAGCGCGCCGGCAAGAACGAGCCGGGATCGGCGACGAAATCGCGCAGCGGGCCGTTGTTTTCCAGAACAGCGAGCGGGCAGATCGTCGCCTCGACAAGATAGAAGCCGCTCCCTGCCAGCACCCGCATCAGGCTCGTGTCGAACCGGACGCGGGCCTGCACAAAAAACTCCTCGCACTGCCGCGCTTGCGTCGCGAGGCAGGCCCGCAGCGTCTCCTCGTCCGCATGTTCGATGAAGGCGTCGCCGAGGCGGAACGCGGGAATGCCGAGGTTGCGCTGTTCCCAAGGCAACGGGACTAGGCCCCCGCTATCGGACATTGGCGGAATCCCGGACTATGTAGAGCGGCCTCTTCTTGGTCTCGTCGAACGTTTTGCCGAGGTAAATGCCAATGATGCCGAGAATGCTGATAATGATCCCGCCTATGAAGTAAATCGAGACCATCAAGCTCGGCCAGCCTACGACCGACGAGCCGTAAGCGACCGAATGCGCGAGGATGTATACGCCATACGCAAAGGCGATTCCCGACATGATGAACCCCAGACGGATCGCGAGCCGCAGCGGCTTGTCCGAGTGAGCGATGATAATGTCCACCGCCAGTTTCCACAGCCTGCCGAAATCATAGGCTGAACGCCCGTCGTGGCGTTGCGCTCGCCTGACCTCTACGCTGGCAGTTGAAAATCCCATCCAGTTGATCATCCCGCCGAAGAAGCGCAGTTGCTCGCGCATCTGTCTGAAATTCTCGACTACCTTGCGCGAAATGATGCGGTAATTCCCGGTCTGCCAGTCATACTCAGTATCTGCGAGGTAGCTGAACAGCTTGTAGAAAGTCCATGACGACAGGCGCTTGAGGAGCGGGTCGTTGCGTTCGCCGCGTCGCGCGGCAACGACCTCAAACCCTTCCAGCGCCTTGGAATAGAGTTGCGGTATCTCCTCCGGCTGATCCTGGAGGTCGCAGTCCATGACGACCACCCAGTCGCCGTCACAATGATCGAGTCCAGCGGTGATGCCGTAGTGCTGGCCGAAGTTGCGGCTGAACTGGATGCCCTTTACGCGCGTGTCCTTGCGGGCAAGATCGCGGATGATCTCCCAGGAGCGATCGCCTCCACAGTCTTCGACCATGATTATCTCGAAGTCCTGCGTAATTCCGGAGAGCGCCGCGACCAGCCGGCGGTAGAGTTCCTCGAGGCAGCCTTCAGCCTGGTAGACCGGCGTGACGACGGAGATGTGGGCCATGGGTGCGGGTCGGTTTCCAGATCAGGCCGGCAGCGGTGCCGGCCGGCATTTTTCACAATGCGCACAATAGCAAAATTCCATGGGAATTCACAAAGTCGCGCCGGCTTTTTGGTTCGCTTTGGTATGATCCTGTCGATATGCAGGCAGATTATGGCAACTGTGCAGCGCTATCCGGGGCATGCCCGGCAGTGCCGATGACAAATCCCCGCTTGGACCATGACGTGTCCGCTGTGAGAGTCGGCCACGTAGTGTCCACGGCCCCGGTTCTCCGCGCAGTCGGAGCCGTCCAATGAAACTGTCGGTGGTCATCATTACCTTCAACGAAGAAGCGATGTTGCCGGCATGCCTCGACTCTGTTGCCTGGGCAGACGAGATTCTCGTGGTGGACCGCGGGAGCGGCGATCGCACGCTGGAGATAGCCCGTTCGCGCGGCGCGAAGGTGATTCAGACCAGCGACTGGCCAGGGTTCGGCGCGCAGAAGAATCGCGCGGTGGCCGCCGCCGCGCACGAGTGGGTGTTGTCCGTCGATGCTGACGAGCGGGTGATGCCCCGTTTGCGTGATGAAATCCGGACGGTGTTGTCCGTGTCCGCTGGCCCGGACGCCTACGAAATGCCGCGGCTGTCGAATTACTGCGGGCGCTTTATGCGCCATGGCGGTTGGTGGCCGGACCATGTGACCCGCCTGTTCCGCCGTGGCAAAGCGCACTTTTCGGACGATCGGGTGCATGAAAGGCTGATCGTGAACGGCGCCACCGGCCGGCTTGGGCATCCCCTTGTGCATCTGGCTTTCGAGAACTTCGAGGAGGTGCTGCACAAGATCGACCGCTACTCGACTGCGAGTGCGGAAATGTTGCGCGACAAGGGACGCAGCGGATCAGTGTCCAAGGCGCTGTTGCACGGCCTTTGGACATTCTTGCGGACATATATCCTCAAGGCCGGTTTTCTCGATGGGCGGCATGGTTTCATGCTGGCGGTGTCCAACGCCGAGGGCACGTATTACCGTTACTTGAAGCTGATGCTGCTGAACGAAAAAAAGTGATGCGCTGTGCGGTCATCGTGACCACCTATAACCGTCCGGACGCGCTGGCGGCGGTTCTGCGTGGCTATCTCGCCCAGGATGATTCGCAATTTGAGTTGATCGTCGCCGACGATGGCTCCACCGCGGCCACGCGCGGCGTGGCGGAAGAGTACGGATCCAGGGCGAATTTCCCCGTCAGGC
>CAZYTR010000028.1:0-8674 GCA_964650365.1 uncultured Alcaligenaceae bacterium
GGCGTGACATTGATGGTCGAGGGCTTCGACGTGCACACGCCGAAGGGTTACATCTACTTCGCCATGGCGTTCTCGGTGGCGGTGGAGACGCTCAACATCCGCATGCGGCGAAAGAAAACCGAGCCGGTCAGGCTGCACAAGACGTTACGTGAATCGGAATAGTGCGCAGGTTCCCTGGCCGGGTGAAAGCGGTAAGGTCTTGTTTCTTGCAGGCGTAAAATAATGTCCCATGCGTGTGATGGTTTTTAGGAATGTATTCGTAGGCTCTCGTGTTTCACCAACGCGGCTATAATGGAGACACCTATGAAAAAACCGGACCTGCGCGCGGAGCTGCGAGTTCCAATCACCCACAGAGGAGCATTGGCCGTCCCAGGCGCTTGGATTCCTTGCCTGATCCAGAACTTCAGTAGCATAGGTTTTCTGATCATGTGTAACAGAAAGTTCTCAGTCGGGGAAGTCCTTGAGTTGAGGTGCGAGCTTTATCCTGAAAGATTTCTACAGTGCAAAGTCGAGGCCCGGCATATCACCGACATGTGTATTGGCACGAAGATTGTAGAGATAAGCAACGACGGATTAGCCTTGTGCCGTCAGTTTCTCGAGGAGCATTACAGTTTGAGCAGGTTCGGATAACCGCTTTTCAAGTTGCTGCCGGTTTGCTTCGATGTACTCGAACAGGCGCGAGGGCGCGAGGGGTCAGATACCGTCCTGGTAGATCAAGCGCAAGTGGCATGCATTGTCGGATCGAACGGCCGTCCCGACTTCAGCGCCCCGAAGATGATATGCACGAGTTTGCGCATGGCCGCCCCCTATATGCTGAAGAGCCTGCGGGTTCCGGGATTTTGAACTAATCTACGAATCATGCCTTCTCAGCCAGAATTGAAGCCGAGTGATCTAATCGAAATCACCGGCCCTCATCCCATTCCAGCCATTGTTGCCTCCGTCGAGCTCGAAGGTACATACGAAGTGGTTTACCTCGATGAAAGCGGAAACGTGTTTGTGGAGGAGGTGCAGTGGGTGGATGGGGAATGGAAGTTTCTCAATCTGACGCCAAGCCGCGTTGACGCCGGAAACCTTGAGCGCCTCGAGCCATTCGTGAAGCTGCTGCACGAGACACGGAAGACCTGAGGGGTCGAAAGGCCGGACTATAGGTTTTTTTGCGATAGCCTTTCCCTGGCGTTCTGTGTACGTTCTCGATGCCACGCCCGCGCATCACGCGGGATGCAAACGGGGGGCCGTGCCGGGTACCGACTAGGAAGTGGTGCGGTACTTCTTGTAGTAGTTCATCACCCGTGGCACGTAGGTCATGGTCTCGCTGTACGGCGGGATGCGGTTGCCGTGCCTTACCACCGCGTTCTCTCCGGCGTTATAAGCGGCTACGGCAAGCTGGAGATCGTTATTGAACAGGCGCACAAGATCGCGCAGATAGCGCGCGCCGCCGTGGATGCTCTGTGCCGGGTCCAACCGGTTCGTCACACCGTAGCGCTTCGCGGTGTCGGGCATCAGCTGCATGAGTCCGGCAGCACCCGCTCGCGACCGCGCCAGCGGGTTGTAGCCGGACTCCGCCGAAATCACCGCGTGGATGAGTGCCGGCTCGAGCTTGGTAATCACCGCTGCTTCGTGGATGTGGCGGGCGTAGCGCGAGCGAGCCTCATCGTTGTAGTAACGAAGTTCGCTCGCCAGCGTTTGCGCGATGGGATCCGGCTTCTTCCTCTTTTCCTTCAGGTAGACCTTGTAGCGGCTGTCATGCGGCACGTTGGTAAATTGCACCACACCGTCGGCATCCACGTAGCGGTAGATGTCGGCCTGCGCAATTCCGGCAGAAACCGCCAAAACCAAGAAGAGGAGGAATCGGCTTCCCATTGTGAGTAAACATACAGCAACTTCCGGGCCAATTGTCCCGAGGAAACCATGGGTTAGCGCATTCTCGGCGTCGGGCCCGTGGGCTGCTGGCGGCGGCCCCCGCAAGAGGTTCTACTTGGCTACGTGTTTCGGCGGCACGAGCACGGTCGCGAGCGCGGCGATCACCAGCACCAATGCCACATATTCCTGCCACTGCGGCCGTTCTCCCAGGATCAGCATGCCGCTGAACAGGCCGACGATCGGAATCATCAGCGTGGAGAGTGCCGCAATGTTGGGGGGCACGTTGGTGGCGATCTTGTACCAGGCCCAGTAGCAGAAAATGAAGACGAACAGCATGTTGTAGCCAAGCCCGATCGCTGCGCCGACGCCCATCGGCCGCCACTCACCCCAATCTAGTACGAGCGCCCCGACCATGATCGGCACGCCGCCGATCAGCAACTGCCATGCTGTGAAGGAGGTCGTCGGCAGATCGGTCGGATAGCGCCGCATCAGCACCGTGCCGACCGCCCAGGAAAAAGCAGCGCCGAGAACCAGTACCGCGCCGACCGGCGAGGCTTCCATCGCGGTGAATTCGTCGCCGATCAGCAGTGCCATGCCCGCCATGCCTAAAGAAACGCCGAGAACCCGGCGCGGTGTCAGCTTTTCGTCAAGCACGAACCTCGAAAGCAGTACGGTCCACAGCGGCATGGTGTAAGCGAGGATCGCGCTGCGCCCAGACGGCAAGAGCGTCAGGCCGTAGCCGATCAACACGTTCCACATCGTCACGTTGGCGATCGCCGTAACCGCAAGGCGCGGCCACTGGCCCGCTGGTACGCGGGTTGGCTGACGGCTCGCGCGCGCAATGATGAAAAGTCCGATCGCGCCCGACGCGACGCAGAGGCCGCGAAACGTCCAGACCGGCATATCGGCCAACGTCAATTTCATCATCGGCCAGTTCAGTCCCCAGCCCAGTGTAAGCAGCGTGGTCAGGATCCACATCGAACGGGGAAGGGTGGTCATAGACAAGGGTGAAGGGTGAAGGGTGAAGGGTGAAGGGTGAAGGGTGAAGGGTGAAGTTAAAGCAGCGGCGGAGTTTACAGGATCGTTGAAAGTCACGAGGTCCGGGGTACGAGGGCCGAAAACAAAGCCTATTGTGGTAGATATTTTTTTCGAACCTCGAACCTCGAACCTCGAACCTTGAACCTCAAACCTCAAACCTCGGCCCTGCACGCAGCGTATCAACGCTGCGTGCTAACATCGCCGCCATGAAACTCAGCAATCCCGTGATCCGTTTTCTGATTTTCTGGGGCGTGAACACGTTGACTCTTTGGGTGGCCGACGATCTGTTCGACGGCATGTCGTTGCAGACTGTGCAGTCGCTGTTCATTGCCGGCTTGTTGCTCGGCATCGTCAATACCTTCCTGAAACCACTGCTGGTGATCCTGACGCTGCCGCTGTCGGTGTTGACGCTGGGCTTGTTTGTGCTGGTGATCAACGCCCTGCTGCTGCTGTTGGTGGCCTGGCTGGTACCCGGGTTTTACGTCGCGGGGTTCTGGTCCGGGTTCTTCGTTGCGCTGTTCGTTTCGGTGTTCAGCTTCATCCTGAATTCGCTCATCGGGTACGACAAGGTCACTATCCGGCGGGTCGGATGAGTTCCGGAGGTGCGCATTTTTCGCCGCCGCCTCTCGCTGCGCGCGAGAACCTCGCGTCCACGGAAAGCTCACGGGTGCGGTAAGCTAGCAACATCATAAAAACGGGCTAGATCACAGAACAATCGTTGAAGGAGGAGCAATGAAAACAACCAAACTTGTCGCTGCAACGGCAGCGCTTCTGGTGCTTTGCCCGGCTACCGTAACCGCGCAGACCTGGACCCCGCCGGCACCCGAGGCGCGCTGTCCGTCGAAGTGGGGAGCGGACGACGAGCGCGGGGCCGCGAATCTCATGACCCCGGAACTTGTGCTGCGTGCGTCGCGGCTCATCAAGACGGGTCAAGTCGTCGAACTTGGCCGCGTCCTGGCTATGGACATGCCCTTCTTCGGCACGCGCCGATTCGACGTCCATAGCAAGCGCACTGGCGGTCCGATGGGGACCAACAAACGCTACACCAACGAGGAGCTCATCGTCACCGAACTCGGCCAGGTCGGCACCCAGTTCGACATGTTCTCTCACCAGAGCATCGACAACAGCCACTACAACTGTTTCAAGACCGACGAAATCACTACGCGCAATGGTTTCACCAAGCTCGGCGTCGACAAGATCGGCGCGATCTATACGCGCGGCGTCCTGATCGACGTGGCGGCATCCAAAGGCGTGGACATGTTGCCGCTGAGCTACGAGATCACGGTCGATGACCTGCAGGCGGCGCTGAAGAAGCAGGGCGTGACGCTGCAGAAAGGCGACGCGGTGCTGATCCACACCGGCTGGGGCAAGCTATGGGGCGTGGACAATGCCAAGTACGTCAGCGGCGCCCCGGGCATCGGCGTGCCGGCAGCGGATTGGCTGGCAAAACAGGATCCGATCCTGTTCGGCGCGGATAACTGGCCGGTCGAGGTCGCACCGAATCCCGACAAGAGTCTCAACCTGCCGATCCATCAGCTCGCCCTTGCCGTCTACGGGATCTTTTTACTCGAGAACATGAAGCTCGACGAACTGGCGGCGAACAAGGCCTACGAGTTTGCCTTCATGGTACAGCCGCTCAAGATCAAGGGTGGAACCGGTTCGACGGTGGCGCCGATTGCGATAAGGTAGGTGGAAGGCGAGAGGCGTGAGGCGAAAGGCGAGAGGCGAGCAAATTTCCTGTCCGACTTCGGAGATCGAGCGGCGCTAGTCAGCCGCTGATCTTTCTGACTTCTGCGGTTCTCGGGGTCCGTTTTGGCAGCGCGTCCCTCAATTTCTGGCGTACTTCGCGCAGCAGCTTCTCGGTGGCCTGCCAGTCGATGCAGGCGTCGGTGACGGAGACGCCGTACTTGAGCTGCTTCAGGTCGGCCGGGATCGACTGGTTGCCGGCGTTGATATTGCTCTCCAGCATCACCCCGACGATGGAGCGGTTGCCTTCCATGATCTGGTGGGCGCAGTCGCTGGCCACCAGCGGTTGGAGGTTGTGGTCCTTGTTGGAGTTGGCGTGGCTGCAGTCGACAATGATGTTGGCGGGCAGCTTATTCTTCGCCAGTTCCTTTTCCACCACCGCGATCGTAACCGAATCGTAGTTCGGACCCTTGGCGCCGCCGCGCAGGACGATGTGGCCGTAGCCGTTACCCTTGGTGCGGATCACCGAAACCTGGCCGCCCTGGTTGATGCCGAGGAAACTGTGCGGCCGCGACACCGACAACAGCGCATTGATAGCCACCTGCAGCCCGCCGTCGGTGCCGTTTTTGAATCCGACCGGCGTGGACAGGCCGCTCGCCATCTCGCGGTGCGTCTGTGACTCGGTGGTGCGCGCACCGATCGCGCTCCAGGTCACCAGATCGCCGAGATATTGCGGGCTGATCGGATCGAGCGCCTCGGTGCCCGCAGGAAGTCCCAGCTCGTTGATGTCGCGCAATACCTTGCGAGCGAGCTGCAGTCCTTCCTCGATATGGAAGGAGTCGTTCATGCGCGGGTCGTTGATCAGACCTTTCCAGCCCGTGGTGGTGCGCGGCTTTTCGAAATAAACGCGCATCACGATGAACAGCGTATCGCGGAGTTCATCGGCGAGCCTCTTCAGCCGCTGCGCGTAATCTATCGCCGCCACCGGGTCGTGGGTCGAGCACGGGCCGACCACCACCATCAACCGGTGATCTTTGCGGTCGAGGATGCGTTCCACCGCGTGCCGGCCTTCCAGGACGGTCGTTTCCGCTTTGTCGGTCAAAGGTACGCGGCGCTTGATTTCCTCCGGGGTGGGGAGGACGTCCTGGGCCGTGACATTGACGTTGTATACCAGCTTCTCGTCCATTTTCGACCTGCCTCGGGCTGAAATTTCGTCGGGACTGGCGATTCTACGCAAAGGCCCGTGCCGCCGGAAGCCTCTCAAAAGAAAGGTGCGAGGTGCGAGGTGCGAGGTTCGAGGAAAAGCAAGCCCGTGAACGGGGGAGGGGTGAATTGCCTCATACCTCACACCTCGAACCTCGCACCTCACACCTCACACCTCGAACCTCGAACCTGAATCTATCTCATTTTCGAGTATGCAGTCGGTGTCAGGATCATGTTGGTGATGTGGTTCACCAGCTGGCCGTCCTTTTCGGTTTCGGCACGGATCGCCAGCCAGTCGGGATGGGTGACGAAGGCGTTCCATTTCTGTTCGCGCTCTGCCAGATTCTGCCATTCCAGGATGTAGTACAGGTCGTTGTTGCTTTCGCCGATGGCGATGGTCCAGAAGCCGACCGGGCGGATGCCGAAGCGCTCCCATATTTTCAAGGTGTGGTTGGAAAAGCGCGCGTTCAGGGCCGGCAGTTTTCCCGGGCAGGCGTGATAAATACGCAGTTCGTAGATCATCATCCCTCCGCGATCATTGGTTGTTCATGGCCTGAATCCTTCAGGCGCGCAGAGACTAGCAGATGCCGGAATCGCGTGCTCGAGAACGGGCGGGACCGCCGCGCGTGAACCGCCGGAGAATCAGTAACGCTTGGTCAGCGTGAGACTCTGGCCCTCGCGGCGCATTTCCACTTGCCCGAGGAAACTCATTCCGAGCAGCACGACCGGAAGCGCGTTGTTTTCATGAACCAGACCATCCACGTCGTTGAGCGTGATGTCTCCCAGTCTCACGTTACGGAGCTTTACTTTGTAAACCTGGGCGACACCATTGGCCGTCTGCGAGTGGCCGCGCGTTCCCTCGAGGTAGTTGACCCCGGCGCGGCGCGCATCGTCGAGTCCCATCGACACCATGGTGGCGCCGGTGTCGACCAGGAATTTCATTGCCGCGCCGTTGATGCTGCCGCTGCTGACAAAATGCCCCCTCTGGTCCGGGGTCAGAGTGACCGTCGCGTATTCGCCCGGTAACGACACAGTGCTGTAAATGCCTTCACCGAGTTTCAGCCGTTGGCGCTTGCCGTTTACGGAAACAACGGCTTCTTCGCTGTTGGCGCTGATGAGCTTGACGCCGGCGTAGGTTTCCCCGGCACGCACGGTGCGCGGCTTGCCGCCGTCCACCGCCAACAGGGCCTTGCCCTCGAACAGCGCCCGGACGCTTACTTCCTGCGCGGCTGCCGGGCAGGATAGGAGGGCAACAATAATTGCAGTAACATTCGCGGCCTTGGACCGCATGGGGACCCTCTTAGTGTTGAAACCAGTTGCGATTTTGCGCCACTCGCCTACGGAAGGACCCGGTTATTTTGCCACCTATCTGGACTCGCGGGACATCCCCTGGCGCCTGATAGCCGTGGACCAGGGCGATTCGGTTCCGGCCGATCCGCAGCAATTCGGCGGTCTGGCGCTCATGGGCGGGCCGATGAGCGCGAACGACGATTTACCTTGGATCCCGCCGCTGTTGCGGCTCATCCGCCAGGCGATTGCTCTCGATGTTCCGGTTCTCGGTCATTGCCTCGGTGGGCAGTTGATGTCCAAGGCTTTGGGTGGCGCGGTCGGACGCAATCCGGTCAAGGAGATCGGCTGGGGCGAAGTCCTGATCGCCGACAATCCGGTTGCAAAGCGGTGGTTCGGACCCGGCCTCGAGCGCTTCGAATCGTTTCACTGGCACGGCGAAGCATTCACCATTCCGCAAGGCGCGGTGCGCATCATGGGCAATCGCTACTGCGAGAACCAGGGCTTCGTGATCGGCAACAGCCTGGGAATGCAGTGCCACGTTGAAATGACCGAGGAACTGGTGAACAGCTGGTGCGAGACCGGGGCGGACGAGATCGCGCAAAGCGCTGGTCCGGCGGTGCAGTCACCGCAACGGATGCAGCAGGGGATGCAGGAGAAGCTAGCGGCCCTGCGCGGCGTCGCAAGCCGGCTCTACGACCGGTGGGTCAAGGGACTAAAGGCGTAAGGGGCGGTTGTTGCCCTCTATGTGTTGAGTGCGATCCAGCCGGCCGATGGCCGGCGACAAGAGCGTTGACGCAGATACCCTACGTGCGGAGCACGTCGGAGTACCCTTTTAGGGCGCAGAGAAGAGCAAGAAAGGACGCGAAGGAAAAGCAATTCTAAGAATGGATTGTTGGTACTTGGGCGGTGATCCGACAACGCGTTCGCTTCATCTGTAGTAGTTTCGACGCGATCAGACGTGCAGTCGCTGAACGGCAACTTCCGACCGATCTGCGAAATTCGCGATCGGCTGAGATTGATGCGCCGGGCTCACCACGTGTTGCGAAGTTCGCGGAGCTTCAAGAACACTGTGCGTTGGTCAGGCTTCTCCGGCAGATCGCGAAAAGCTTCGCGCAATTTCGCGATCAACGTGGGGCTGGTCAGGCGAAAAAATGTGTTGATTTGCATCTCGACTTCGAGCGTCGAGATATAGGCCTTATCGGGGTCTTGATCCGTGAGCCTGTCGAGCATCTCCCGGGCGCGCTTGTTGTCGGGCTCGCGATCCAACGTGAAACGCAGATTGTTTTCCACGTAATCATGACCCGGATAAATCAATGTCGAAGGGGGCAGCACGGCGAGCTGCTCAGAAAAGGTTTTGTAAAGCTCTGCCGGATGACCGCCATTGTGGCAATTCCCGGCGCCGGCATTGAATAGCGTATCCCCGCAAAAGAGTGCCGGCTGGTCAGTGTGCGACACCAAGCACACGTGACTCATGGTGTGGCCTGGCGTGTCCAGCACCTCGAGCTCCACGGTCTTGCCCACTTTGACGACATCCCCCGCGCCCAAGCCACGGGCCATATCGGCGATCTTGTCTCTGGCATTCTTGTGCGCCAGGATC
>CAZYTR010000029.1:0-2976 GCA_964650365.1 uncultured Alcaligenaceae bacterium
CCCGGCGCCTGGAACCCGGTGCGCGAGGGTCATCGCGTCGCGGTCAACAAGTGGATCCGCGAAAGCGGCGCAGTGGACGGCGTCGTCGACTTCGACACGGTGTTGCGCGACCCCGAGCGCCCGACCCAGATGCTGCCGATCTATGATTGCGGCGACGGGCTTCACCCGAGCGATCGCGGTTATTGCACGATGGGCGACGCGATCGACCTGGCGCTGTTCGACTAAGCGATAGCCCGTGGACCCGAGAGGAGATCGTCCGATGCCCGAGTACCGTTACGACCACATCCATCTGCGCAGCCCGGACCCGAATGCGACGGCGCGCTTCTTTGAGACGATGTTCGGGGCCGAGGTGACGCGGGATATCTATCCGCCGGGCACGCTCTATCCAGGGCAGATGCGGGTGCGCATGAAGGTGGGGGGACAGACCGTGTTGATCGCGCCACCGCATCCGCATGAGCAGACCGGTCCGGCCCCGGGGTTTCCGCACTACGGTCTGGAGCACTTTGGACTGACCGTGGACAACCTGGACGCGGCGGTGACGGAGCTGCGCGCCCAGGGAGCGGAGATCGCCGTCGGGCCGGTGCTGCGCAGCCCGGGCCTCTATCGCGCGTTCGTGCGCGGGCCGGAGGGGGTGATGGTGGAGTTGGTGCAGCGCTGAGACACGGCAGGTCCCGAGGAACCAATGACCAACACGAGGGGACGGGATGACTGAAGCCAGACCGGCGAGCGAGCAAGAAATACGCCCATTCGGAAGGTCCGCCTGGCGGAGGATGGCTGGAATTCGCGCGATCCGGAGAAGGTGGCTCTGGCCTATGCGGTCGATTCCCGCTGGAGAAATCGCTCTGAATTTGTGAACGGAAGGCAAGGGATCATCACGTGTCTTACACGCAAGTGGGCGAAAGAACTGGACTATCACCTACGAGTGGCACGACGATTCCGAAAATTGGTACCGATCGTACGGCAACGAGGATCGGGAGTTCAATGCGGACGGTCTCATGCAGTTGCGGCTGGCATCCATCAATAATCTTCCTAAGGCGCTTGGTCGTCTTCCGGATGGCCACCCCGGATTGACCGATCTTGGTTTCTAGATTGCCAGGGGGGACCGTTGACGCGTGTGGGGTCCGCAGACCAACGATCTCGTACTACAAGTGCGCAAGCGCGGTCTCAGGGAAGTGATCCTCGGCTTGATGTCGGCGATCATGTGCGTAGAATCTCACTTGCGCGACCTGCTGGAACAGGGATTCGAGGTCCTGGTCGCAAGGGATGCAACGTGGCCCCCGGTCGTAGACGCGATGAAGCAGCGCTGAAGGGGATGACTACCGCCGCGTCCGCTGATGGCGGCAAAGTAGGGGGATCGCGGGTTCATGATTCTCGAGCAGATTGGGGACGTGCTGCTTCCCGCCCACGAAAAGCCGGGCGGCTTCGATCACGCGGCGGTGCACGGGCCACGAGGAAGGCTCTACGTTGCCCACACGGCAAACGACGGGCTGGACGTGCTCGATTGCGCGACCCATAGATATCTCAGTTCGATCCCGCGTCTCGGCGGCGTGGCGGGCGCGCTCGTGTCCGAGGAACACGATCTGGTGTTCACCTCGAATCGCGGCGAGAACACCGTGGGAATCTTCTCGCCGGATGAAGAGGCGACGCTGGTCAAGGTGAAGGTGGGCCTGAAGCCGAACGGTTTGGCTTACGATGCCGGCCGCCGCCTCCTGCTGGCCGCGAACGTCGGGGATCCGGCGAGGCCAGGATCATGCACTGTCTCGGTCGTCGACGCGTCCGCGCGAGTGATGATCGCCGACGTCCCCGTGGCCGGCCGAACCCGATGGGTGGTCTTTGACGCGGGGATGGGTTGTTTCTACGTCAACATCGCCGATCCGCCTCAGATTGCGGTCATTGAATCTTCCAACCCCCGGTTCGTGGCCCGCACCTTTGCGATTCCGGCTGCCGGCCCGCACGGGCTGGACCTGGATGGAGCGACCCAACGGCTGTTCTGCGCGTGCGACGGCAAGGCACTTGTCGTCCTGGATTCCCGGTCAGGCACGGAGCTGGCGCAGGTTGAGCTTGCCGGTGTTCCCGATGTGATCTTCTTCAACCGGGAACGGCGGCATCTCTACGTGGCCATCGGCGACCCTGGGCTCATCGAGGTGTTCGAAACCGATCAGTTGCGGCGATTGGAAGCGATTCGGACGGAGGCCGGCGCCCACACGCTTGGATTCGATCCGAGCCGGAACACTGTATACGCATTTCTGCCCAACACACATCGGGCCTTGGTTTACGCGGACCGAGGTTGACCGAGTCTGAGTCGAGTCTCTGCTTATGGGCGCGCGGTCATCTGCGTCGGGTCCATGCCATAGAACAGCCGGGGCGCGTCCTCGCCGGGGGGCGGCCATGGGTGCTCGGCCAGCACTTTCTCGTTGACGTCGGCGCCCCAGCCGGGAGCGTCCGTGAGCCAGATGTGCCCATCGCGGATCTCCGGCGGCTTCGTCACCAGCGCGCCCTTCCACGGCACGTCGTCGACGTCGATCTCCATGATGCGCACGTTGGGCAGCACGGCGCAGAGATGCAGCGAGTGCAGGTCGGCCAGGTGGCTGTAGTAGTTGTGGGGCGCGATGTTGATCTCGCACGCCTCGGCCAGCCGGCCGATCTGCACCGACTGCGAGAAGCCGTTCCACGGCACGTCGATGATCGCGACGTCCACCGCGTGCTTTTCCAGGAAGGGCCGGTACTGCCGCAGCGACACCAGGCTCTCGCAGGAGGCCAGGCGGGTGGAGGTCGACTGCTTGATCTGCAGCAGCGCGTCGGGATCCCAGTTGTCGTACTCCAGCCACTGCATGTCGTACTTCTCGAGCAGCTTGGCGATGCGCAGGACGCCCTCAGTTCGGAAGTTGTAATTGAGGTCGAGGCACAGCCCGACCTTGGGCCCCACCGCCTGGCGGAAGGTGCCGATCAGCCGGTCGATGGCGTCCAGGATCTCCA
>CAZYTR010000030.1:0-1843 GCA_964650365.1 uncultured Alcaligenaceae bacterium
AGTACAACTTCACCGACCCGGCGGTCGTGAAGGCCGTCGACGGGTGGCGGCAGGCGGTGAGTTATGCGCCGAAGGGCACCAACTCAGCGCAGGCGCGGCAGCTGTTCATCGACGGCAAGGTGACGTTCCTGCGCGACGGGCCCTGGGTCTGGGGTGCGGTGGTCAAGGCGCCGGCCGACGTGAAGCCCTCGCTGAAGGTCGGCGCGCTGCCGTTCTCCGTGACGCCCGGCGGCGCCAGCAACGGCCTGCATCTCGCCGCGAAAACCGACGCGAAGAAAAAAGACGCGGCATGGAAATTCATTGAATTGGCCGCGAGTCCGGAGTGGCAGAACCGCTACGCGATGACCGGCTCACCGGCGCCGCGCAAGGGCGTGCTCACAGCGGCTGACCTCGCGAAGGAACCGCAGCTCAAGGTGATCAACGACGAAGCCGCGAAGGCGCAAAACCTGTTCCCCACGGTGCAGGCGGTGCGCGCGAACTACAACGACTTTGCGACGGCTGTCACCAAATCGGGAATGAAGATGATCTCGACCGCGGAGCCGACGGAGAAGGTGCTGGCGGAGTTGCAGCGCGAACTCGAGAAGGCAGTGCCGTTGAAATAGGGGTGCGCGGAGCAGCGGGTAGGGGGGGGCGGGGCCGGACGTGCCGGCTCGCGGCAGATTGACGGCGCTGAAGTAGGTCGATGCGTTGTCGCCCTCACGGGCCGATTGAGGGTCGCTACCTTAGGTCCTACTATACGGCGGCGAGTCGATGATTAAAAAGGCTTTTTTCGGTGGATAGGGCTACACTTTTTTGCATCTGACGCTTTGTATTGTGTCTTTTAGGTTCCCTACTTCTCGTTAGGCGCCATAGGGAGTCAGCGTATGACCTCGTTCGCAAGTCTTATCCGCCCGCACGTCGATGGTGAGCTTCAGGCTGCCGCTTTGGCGGAAAACCAAGGCAACCCCGCCCTCGCCTTTTCTTATCTCGAACGTGCTCACGTCCTTGGCCAAGCTTCGACATTTCAGCACGTGCGCGTCCACTGGCACATGCTGCGCTGGGGCTGGCATCGTCGCAGCGTACGGGAGTGTCTGGGCCAACTCTTTCGCATTGTCGGCGCAGGCACGAAGACTGCTATTGGTCTTGTGCCCGAGGGCAACACCGGCGGCTCCAACATCAGCCCGTTCAAGTCCTTGCCTGTTGCTCCTGACCTAGCCAACGTTATCGCGCATGCCCGAGCGCGTCAGAGTTAGCGGCATGGCGCCCAACCCCGCGTTCGAGCGGACCCGCCGGCTCGCAGCTTCTTCTTCCGTGCAACGGTGGCGGCGGGCCGCTCAACTTGAACGTTAGGCGGCCTCGTGAAGTGCCCAGATGAAGTACCGGAAAACGAGAAGTGACAATGAGGACTATGGTCATGTGGCAAGAGATATGGAATACAGTGCTGTCGGAATTCTCCGATGTCCCCGATGCGACGCAAGTTACACGTATCGTACTGCGCCTTCTAGTTGCTGCAGCCCTTGGTGGCCTATTGGGATACGAGCGGGAGCGGCAAGGCAAGAGTGCGGGGGTGCGAACACACATGCTGGTTGCCATAGGGGCAGCACTCTTCGTCCTCATTCCCCAACAAGCCGGGGCATCAAGCGCAGATTTGAGTCGGGTATTGCAAGGCCTGATCGCAGGTGTGGGGTTTCTTGGGGCCGGAGCCATAATTATGGGAAATAGAGAAGTAGAGACTCGGGGGCTGACTACGGCGGCAAGCATATGGGTAACAGCGGCAATCGGCGTGGCTGCAGGAATGGGGCGGGAATCGACCGCCGTCCTGAGCACTCTTATAGCTTTACTCATCCTTTCTGTAGTTCCTTGG
>CAZYTR010000031.1:0-2832 GCA_964650365.1 uncultured Alcaligenaceae bacterium
TTGCGCGAACTTGTCGCTGCGGCCTAGCAGCGATTTCGCTCTGTGTCCCCCTCTCTACGCTGCGCGTGGAGAGGGCCGGGGAGAGGCTGTGCTGCGCGAACTTGTCGCTGCGGCCTAGCAGCGAGTTCGCTCTCTGTCCCCAATGGCACTACCTTTAGCCGCTTATCCCCTCATAAGCTCCTTCCCTCGCTTGCGGGGGAAGGTTGGGATGGGGGCATGCTTACGAATTTTCCTTAAGGTAGTGCCATGGCTCTCTGTCCCCCTCTTACGCGTGCGCCTCGTTCTCGACACCAACATCTGGCTGGACTGGCTGGTCTTCGACGATCCCGCGGTCATGCCGCTGAAGTCCGCCTGCGGCGAAGGGCTGGTCCGGATCGCAATGAACTCGGCCTGCCTGGAAGAACTCAGCCGGGTGCTCGCCTATCCCGAGTTCGAACTTGACGCGGCCACCCGTAAAGCTCTGATCACTGAAGTCCAAAACGCCACATACCGGGTGGACGCCACGCTGCTCTCACGCCTTCCACGCTGCCCCGATCCCGACGATCAGAAGTTTCTGGAACTCGCTCGCGACGCGCAGGCTGACTGGCTGATCACCAAAGACAAGGCACTGCTGAGTCTCGCAAAGAAACGAATCGATGGCGCGTGGTTCAAGATTGGCACGCCAGAACAATGGTTCGAAAGCGTCATACCGCGGTGAAGCCCCCGTCCACCAGCAAGGTGTGGCCGGTGACAAAACGTCCTGCATCGCTCGCAAGGTAAATCACCGCGGCCGCGATTTCCTCGGGCTCGGCCGGCCGGCCGAGCGGCACCTTCTCGAAGTTCTTCCTGAATTCGGGGTTCTGCGCCGCGCGCTCCATCATCTCGGTTCGGGTAAAGGTGGGAGACACACCCGTGACCCGGATGCCGTGCTTCGCCCATTCCGCCGCCAACGAGCGCGTCAGCGAATTGAGGCCTCCTTTAGCCCCCGCATACGCCGAGCGTAACGGTCCGCCGACGTGGCCGACCTGTGAACTGATGTTGACGATCGAGCCCTTCACGCCAAGCCCGATCATGCTTTTCGCCACCATGGCGGAAGCGAAATACGGCGCCTTGAAGTTGATGTCGCACACCGCGTCGAATTCCTCTTCGGAGAGCTCTTCCGCCGGCTTGACGATGGTGAGTCCCGCGTTGTTCACCAGTACGTCTATGCGGCCGAATTCGGCGAGTGCAGCGTCCACGAAGCCGCGGATGCTTGGGAGTTGCACCACATCCAGCGTCCACGCGCGCGCCCGCACGCCCAGCTTGCGGCAGGCGGCGGCCACCTGCTCGCATTCCTCTACGTGACGGCTGCCGAGCGCGAGATCGGCGCCGGCGTGCGCGCAGGCCAGCGCGATCGCCTTGCCGATGCCGCGGCCGGCCCCGGTGATCATTACAATCCTGTCCTTCAGGTCGAAACTGATCTGTTCCGGCATGCCCTTGGTCTCCTTTGTCATTCCAACCGCGTCACCACTTCGGCCACGCGTACCCGTTCGGTGCGGTACTGATGGATCGGATGCTTGTCATCGGCGTAGCCGAAGGAAATGCCGCAGACCAGCTTGCGGTTCGACGGCAAACCGAAGCGGCTGCGGATCAAGTCCGGATACGAAGCCAAGGCGGCCTGGGCGATCGAGTCCACGCCGAAATTCTTTGCCGCGAGCATGAAGTTGCCGACATACAGCCCGCAGTCAACCGCGCCGTAAACGCCGAGTTCCTCTTCGGTGGTGATCAGCGCCACGTGTGGCGCATCGAAAAAGCGGAAGTTCTCCAGCCGTTGTCGCTCCGCGCCCTCCCGGTTCTCACGGCCGATGCCCAGCGCCTGATAGAGCTGCACCCCGCAGACCTTGCGCCGCTCCCGGTAGATGCCTTCGTAGCGCGACGGGAAGGGGAAATCCGGCTTCGGCGGATGGCCTTCAGCGGCACGCGCAAGCAGGCTGTCACGAAAGCTCGCGACGGCCCCGCCGCTTACCAGCACGACCTGCCAGGGCTGGCAGTTGCACCAGGAAGGTGTTTGCTGCGCCAGATCGAGAATCTTCTCGATGGTTTCGAGCGGCACTGGCTTCTGCAGGAATTTACGGCAGCTATATCGACTACGAACCAGTTGTTCGAAATCCATGTCGTTGTTCCCTTTCGCTCCCTATGTTCTTCTCCGCGCCCTCAGTTTTTCCTCTGCGACCTCTGCGTCAACGCTTCTTCCGTCGCCCCTTGGGCGACTTCGAATTCGAGCTTTTCCTGACCGACCAAGGCTCGGCCGGCTGATTGGGCTTGAAGCGCTCGTCGAGCTCGACCTGCAATCCGCTCGTCAATCTGTTTCCGGCATTGGCGAGTGCGACGATTTCATTGAATTCAGCGAGCATCGCATCGTCCATCCCATGCTTGCGTGCGGCGAAGGTATGGGAGTTGATGCAGTACTCGCAGTTGTTGGTCACGCTCACCGCGAGATAGAGCAGTTCCTTCGTGAGCGGATCGAGGCGCGAAGGCTTGACCATCACTTCCTTCATCTGCCTCCAGAAACGCTTCAGCAGCGGCGGATGCACCGCCAGTGCGCGCCAGATGTTGTTGATGTAATCGGTCTTGCGCGTGGCCATGATGTCGTCGAACACCGCGCGCACTTCCGGCGATGCTTCTTGGTAATTCACCAGTTTGACCTGGGCCATCGCGAACTCCTCTCCTGCAATCGGACTCGAATCAATGCCGCAATCTTAGCATCGCCTCCGGCCTGCAACGGTTGGACAACGCCCGCCTGCGCGTACATAATGCCGGCCATCATTTTTTCCTGACGATCATGAAGTTCCTGTTCGATATCTTCCCGGTCCT
>CAZYTR010000032.1:0-1867 GCA_964650365.1 uncultured Alcaligenaceae bacterium
AACGGTACCAAACTGCGTGGCCTACGAGCCGGCGTTCGGTTACGAACTCACGGTCATCATTCGCGACGGCATGCGCCGCATGCTCGAAAACCAGGAAGACGTGTTCTATTACGTCACGGTTATGAACGAGAACTACGCGCATCCAGCGCTGCCGCAAGGAGCGGAGGAAGGGATTTTGCGCGGCATGCACCGTATTCGTGAGGCGAGAGGCGTGAGGCGTGAGGCGAAAACAAAACAACATACCGTTCAGTTGCTGGGCGCGGGGACGATTCTGCGCGAGGTGCTCGCAGCGGCGGAACTGCTGGAAAGCGACTGGAATGTCCGCGCGGATGTTTGGAGCGTCACCAGTTTCACCGAATTGCGCCGGGACGGCATCGGCGTCGAGCGCCATAACCGCCTGCACCCGGACGCGAAGCAGAGGCAGTCCTGGGTCGAGCAGTGCCTCGAGAAGACTGCCGGCCCGGTGATCGCCGCCAGCGATTACATGCGCACCGTCGCCGACCTGATCCGCAACTGGGTTCCGCGCAGATATGTTGCGCTCGGCACCGACGGCTACGGCAGAAGCGACACGCGCGAGCGGCTTCGCGATTTCTTCGAAGTGGACCGCCGCCACGTCGCGGTCGCCGCGCTCAAGGCGCTTGCCGACGAAGGCGCGATCGCTACGACGGTTGTCCGCAAGGCAATCGAAAAATATGCTATCGGCGCCGACAGGCCCAACCCCTGGGATGTTTGAAAGGGCCGGGCGGGAGTGTGGCGGTTCCCGGCGTTCGATGCCTTGCCCCGATAACCAAACGCAAGAAACAGGATCGCTGAAACGCCCGGTGTCCCGCGCCGCGCCCTCACACCTCGCAGGTAATCAGCACCATCCCGGCTGCACGCTCACGCAGCGGGATCAACGCAGCAACTGATACTCACCACCTCTTTCTATCGCCCGCTTGTAGGCCGGGCGCGCGTGGATGCGACCGAGGAATGCCATCAGATTCGGCCAGCGTGAATCCAGCCCGCCGCGCACGGTGGCCGCCTCCAGGGGAAAGCTCATCTGGACATCGGCGGCGGAAAACTCGTTCCCGGCAAACCAGGGCGTCTTGCCGAGCTCGGCTTCCATGTAGTCCAGGTGCCGCTTGATATTCGGTTCGATGAACGAACTCTTGGTGTTCCTGGAGATTGCCCTGGCGATCGGGCGGGCGAAGAACGGCATCGGCGCCTTCTCGATCCGGTCGAAGATCAGTTTCATCAGCAGCACCGGCTGCATCGAACCCTCGGCGTAATGCAGCCAATAGGTGTAACGCAGTTTCTCCGGCGTGCCGGCCGCCGGCACCAGGCGTCCGTTGCCGTAGCGCTCAACGAGATATTCGATGATCGCGCCTGACTCGGCGAGCGTCAGACCGCCGTCGGTGATCACCGGCGACTTGCCGAGCGGATGGACCTGGCGCAGCTCCGGCGGCGCCAGCATGGTCTTCGGATCGCGCTGATAACGTTTGATGTCGTACTCGATGCCCAGTTCCTCGAGCAACCAAAGCACGCGCTGCGAACGCGAATTGTTGAGATGGTGAACGATAATCATCGGCTGGCCCTCCCCGGGCATTCTGCCAGATCGACACGGCTTGTCTCCTCGTCTGAGCGGCAATCGATGGAAACACTCAACGTTCGCGATTTCAGGAAGGTAGTCATGGGGCGCCGCGTGTGGAGGTCCTGCCGCGGCCTGCTAGTCAGGCGAGCCTGAGCACGAAATCGAAGCGCCCGTCCCTGCCGCCGCTGGTATTGCGAATCTTCATCAGCAGATCAGTGCGGAAAAGAAAGTCGCCTTCGTTCTGCGCTTCACCCGGAAAGTACACCTGGGTGGTGAGCGCCGGGCGGTTGGGTGCCT
>CAZYTR010000033.1:0-26291 GCA_964650365.1 uncultured Alcaligenaceae bacterium
GTCCCCGGACCGGATCCTGCTGTACGTGCACATCACCATCCCTTCCGACACGCCGGGAATCCAGCTCTATATCCGCAACAAGCGGCCGAAGGAATTCACCGTGTCCCCGGACCGGATCCTGCTGTACGTGCACGGGGCCACCTATCCCTCCGAAACCGCGTTCGATCTGCAGCTCGACGGCATGTCGTGGATGGATTACATCGGCGCGCACGGCTGGGACGTGTACCTCGTGGATCTGCGCGGCTATGGACGTTCGACGCGCCCGCCGGAGATGGACCGGCCGCCGCAGGAAAATCCGCCGCTCGTCACCACCGACGTGGCGGTGCGTGACGTGGCATCCGCGGCGGAGTTCATCCGCAAGCGCCGCGGGGTGGAGAAAATCAGTGTCCTGGGTTGGTCGTGGGGCACGTCGATCATGGGCGCGTACGCCGCGGCCAACAACGAAAAAGTCAACAAGCTGGTGCTGTACGCGCCGCTGTGGCTGCGCAACACGCCGAGCCAGCTTGGAGGAGACGGCCCGCTCGGCGCCTACCGCACCGTGTTGAAGGAAAACGCGAAGAAGCGCTGGCTCGCCGGGGTACCAGAAGACAAAGCGGCGGACCTGATCCCGTCAGGCTGGTTCGAAGCCTGGGCTGATGCCACCTGGGCCACCGATCCGAAAAGCAACGAGTCGGGGCAACTGCGCGCGCCCAATGGCGTGATCCAGGACGTGCGGGATTACTGGGCCTCCGGCAAGCCCTATTACGACCCCGCCAGTATCCGCGTGCCGACGCTGATCGTGCACGCCGAGTGGGACCAGGACACGCCGGCCTACATGTCACAGGCGCTGTTCCCGCTGCTGAAGAACGCGCCGGTGAAGCGCTACGTGGAAATCGGCGAAGGCACGCACACGGTCATCATGGAAAAGAACCGTCTGCAACTATTCCGCGAAGTGCAGTTGTTCCTCGATGAACCTAACAAGGACTAACCGCAGCAGCTTCAGCCGTAAGTGTTTCACCTTAAGGCGCGAAGGCGCAGAGGAAACGCAAAGGAAAGCAATTAAGAGAATGATTTCTCGGGAGTGAATATTGCCGTCGGTTGCCGTAGTTCCAGCACATGTACGCATCCCGCTTATTTGTATCTCTCACTACATTTCCTTAGTTTTTCTCTGCGTTTCCTCTGCGCCTTCGCGCCTCTGCGGTGAAGGGCTGGATTTAGTGCGAAGCTGAAACAGGCTGGATGCTTTCGGCGACCTGAACGGTTTCCAGCCTGCATTCGGCCAGCAAACCGAAGATGCTGCGCCCCACCGCGCCGAGATCGTCCTCCGGATTCAGCGGCCAGCGGTATTCGCAGGCCAGTGATGCATCGAAAGGCGAGCCGAGGTTGATGCGGACACTGCCGTCCGAACAGGAGGCGACGGTCGCATCCGGGTCGCCGACGCGCGCGCGAAATCGGCGCAGCGCATTGCTGAGAAACAATTGAAATTCCATTTCCCTTAGCGCGAAGCGGCCGGACTCGAGTGCCCGCTGCAGGTTCATCGGCGGGCGCGGGACAGGCAGCAGCGACAGGCCTTTCTGACCGAGTTGCGCGGCCAACGCCTGGGTGAACGGCAGCCCCCACGCGCCGATGTTGCCCGCTGTTTCGGTAAAGCCCGGTGCGTTCGCCGGCGCGACTGCCGCCCCAATCAGAAAACGCAGGTGTACGCGCTCTTCGCCGGAGTCCACTTCGATGTCCTGCGGGGCAAGGTGCGGCGGCCGGAATCCTTCCTCTCCCAATCCGCGGGCGAGCCGGTAGAGCATGCTGGGTTTTACCGCGGCCAGTCTCTCGGCGGTTGTCAGCGCATTGCCCAGTCCGAAGTTCTTCGACTGACCGAGCGCGCCGTGCTTTTCGAACAGTTTCTGCAATTCGCCGACGTCCGGCACGACCCCGGGCACCACCGCCAGGCCGCGCCCGCCGGTGACGATCAACAGCGGAATGGCGAATACCCGCATCAGCAACGCGGCCGCGTCGGCCGGTTCCAGTGCCGTAACGAGAGCACGCGTCAGCATCACCCGCACCGATTGGGAGGTCGCTTCCGCGAGGGCCTGCTCGATCCGGGCGTCGTTGCCCGCTTCCAGCGCTTCTCGAAGGCGGCTCAGGAGCGTCCCGCCGGCGTCTTGTTGCTGCAACGCAGAACCCGCTTTTGCCGCACGTTCGGCAGCCACGACCAGCGGATTCGATGAGAACGGCGTGTAAGCCCGTGGATCAGGAAGGGTTTTCATCAGTAGAAACTTCGATGACGACCATTGTAACAACCGGCCTGCGGGCAACCTTGCCGTGGCGCAGCGACGAACATCCTTGACTCCGTCCAAATTGAGACTAAAAAGAAAGAGGTGGCCAAAGGTGTAATAAGTGGAAACACGCCGAATGGTTGCCTTCCTGAACGTTCAGAAAATCCAGCCTTATGAAGGGGGAGTCCCGTATGTGGTTAAGTGACGAAGAACGTAAACGCACCTCGAAAGCCGACGAAGCCGCATTTCCTTCGCCGGTGCCGACACAGATAGTTTCCAACGGCGAATACAACCCGATGCCGCAGACGGAGAAGCAGCGTCAGGTGGAGGGCCGCATCAAAGAACTCGCCGATCAGTACGCAGCCAAGCTCAACATGGACCGGCGCCGCTTCCTCAAGACGGCTTCGGGCATGGCGACCGCATTCCTGGCCATGAACCAGGTCTTCGGTCCGATCTGGGACGTGTCCGAAGCGGAAGCCTCCGATATCGACATGGCGGATGCCCGTGCCAAGGCGCTCAAAGGGCAGTTCATCTTTGACGATCAGACGCACTTCGTGCGCGACGATTTCGACAAGGAAGGCCTGCTGGGTCTGGGCAAATATGCAGCGGAGCACTGGAACCCGGACATGTTGAATGACATTCCGTTGGTCCTGCAGCGCTACAAGCTCCAGAACTACCTGAAGGAAGTCTACCTGGACAGCGACACCAAGGTGGCGTTGCTCTCGGGTGCCCCCTTCGACGATCCGAGCTGGTGGCTGCTGAGCAACGACCAGATCGTCCACGCGCGTGAAGCAATCAACAAAGTCGCAGGTTCGCGCCGCATGTTCGCGCACACTGTGATCACGCCCGGACAGGCAGGGTGGATGGATGAAGTCGATCGCGGCATCGCCGAGTTGCAGCCCGATTCATGGAAGTGCTACACGATCGGGGATCCCCTGTCGCCGTCGACCAAAGGCACCGCCTGGCGCCTTGATGACGAGGACCTGGTCTATCCGTGGTACGAGAAGGCGATGAAGTCAGGCATCAGGACAGTCTGTATCCACAAAGGACTGCTGCCTGTCGACTACGAAACGTCCTGGCCGGGTGTGTGGAAATACGCCACCGTGGACGATGTGCTCAAGGCCGCGAGAGACTGGCCGCAGATCAATTTCGTCATCTATCACGGCGCGATGCGTAACTTCCTCGAGGATCCGGCACATTCGCTCGACAAGTTCGAAAAGACCGGGCGCATAGAATGGACCACCGACGTGTGCGAACTTGCCTCGAAGCACGGCCTGAAGAACGTCTACGCCGAGCTGGGCACGACGTTCGCGACCGTTGCCGTGGCCAGCCCGCGTTTGGCTGCCGCGATGATCGGGCAGATGGTCAACCACATGGGCGCGGATCACGTGGTGTGGGGTACGGACTCGGTGTGGTACGGCAGCCCGCAATGGCAGATCGAGGCCATGCGCCGTCTGGAAGTGCCGGACGACATCATGAGGAGGTTTGGCTGGAAGACCAAGCTCGGCAGCCAGGACAGCAAGGTAAAGCGCATGATCTTCGGCGAGAACTCGGCGAAGCTGTACAAGTACAGGATCCAGGCCGAGTACCCGGATCTCAGCCACGATCAACTGGCCCTCATGAAGCAGCAGTACGAAGCTGAGGGCGTGGAGCGCAACAACGTGGCCTATGGGTTCATAGGAAAGAAAACGGCTTAGAACGTCACGGCCGAAACCCGACGGGGAGCGCAAGCTCCCCGTTTTTTTGCCCGTTTGCCTTGCGGGATGCTGCCGCGTTCTGCCTTCCCGAAAGGAACCTGAAAACGGAAAAACCTTGACGCAAAGTCGCAAAGGCGCAAAGAATTCCCGAACAGGAAGCGAAATTAGCCCGACGAAACCATGAATGACCCGGAAGCACAGTGCGCGCAGGAGCCCGGAATCTTCCGGCCGGTGATCGACCGCAACCGCTGCGAAGGCAAGGAAGACTGCGTCGCCGTGTGCCCGTACCAGGTTTTCAGCATCGGCACTGTTGCGCCGGAACAGCGGCGCGGGCTCACGCTGATGGGCAAACTAAAGGGCTACACGCACAAATGGCAGCAATCGTTTGCCTTGAACGCGGACGCCTGCCATGCATGCGGTTTATGTGTGGCCGCCTGTCCGGAGAAAGCGATCAGGCTCAGCCGCGAACCGGTGATCGTGGCAAGTTCCTGAGTCGTGGCCAGGAATGCTGGGATCTGGTTTCTCGCCACGCTGGCATTGGCGGTAACGGTCGCCGCCGTGGCCCTGCCTCCCCTGCCGCAACCGCCCGAATACCACCGATTCGCGGACCAGCGCACGCTGCTGGGCATCCCCAACTTTTTCAATGTTTCCTCCAACGCCGCGTTTCTCCTGGTCGGTGGTGCCGGAGTCGTTTCGCTTCTTCGCAACCGTTCACCGCATGCACCTCAACCGCTACTGGACCACTCAGTTCGCTGGCCGTACCTGGTCTTGTTCGCTGCGGTGGCGCTGACTTGCGTCGGCTCGGTTTACTATCATCTGGCGCCCGACAACTTGCGGCTGACCTGGGACCGGCTGCCCATGAGCGTGGGTTTCATGGCGCTGGTCGCCGCGATGATCTCGGAGAGAATTCACCCCACGGCAGGAATGGTTCTGCTCGGGCCGCTGATTCTGCTGGGCGTCGCTAGTGTGGGGTACTGGCATTGGGGCGAAGCGGCGGGAATGGGAAACCTGTGGCCTTACGTTGCCGTTCAGTTCTTTGCCATTGTCGCCGTCCTGTTGATCATCTTTCTTTTCCCGCCGCGTTACAGCCGCGGGACGGACGTCCTCGTCGCCGTCGCAGTTTATGCGCTCGCCAAAGGCGCCGAGTTCTACGACCGGGAGATTTTCTCTGCCGGCCAGCTTGTCGGCGGGCACACGCTTAAACACCTGTTGGCTGCACTGGCGATCTTCTGGATCCTGCGCATGATATGGAAACGCCACGCGGTCAGCGGACCTGTGACGAGTGACAAGTGACGGGTGACGGGCGAGAGGCGAGAGGCGAGAGGCGAGAGGAAAGTCTAGCCAGTTTTCTCACGTCTCGAGTTTTACTTTGCGATTTCTTTTTTTCCTTTACGGCCTCTGCGTCAACGCTCTGATTGCCGGCCGGCAACCCTGCAGGGCAGAGAAGGTGAGGCGCCAGGGCTGCCATCCAATTTGTTGCCGCGCGATAAGGGCGGCTGAGCTCAGAACGGAGCTCTCAAGGTGGGATGACTGTGCAGACGGGGCCCCTGTTTTCATCATGGGTCCGTACTCAACAAGGCGATCAGAATCGCCTTTTCGCATACACCAAGCGATTGAAACGCAGCCCTGGCCACCGATGGAAATATTCTCCCTGTCGGAGCAGACTGTAAAGAGAAATTTTTATGGAATCTGCGCTGTGTCAACGTTAGTACCGAACCCGAGCGCCAGCGCACGGGTTGCGTGTGCAAAATAGTCGCTTTTGGATTTCTTCACCGGGGGAACGCGATGCTTCAACTTCGACCGAATTGCGAGTGCTGCGACAAGGACCTGCCGCCGGACTCCGCCGAGGCCATGATCTGCTCTTTCGAGTGCACCTTTTGCCGCGGCTGCGCGACCGGCGTGCTCCAGGGAGTGTGCCCCAACTGCGGCGGTGAACTGGTCAGGCGCCCGATCCGCCCTCACGCCAAGCTCGCGCGGAATCCCGCGTCCACCGAACGAGTACTGAAACCCGATGGCTGCGGGCACGTAGCCTAGACCCGCTACAAGGACCCCGCGCCGCTATCCGCCCGGCCCCCCGCCGTTCACGAAAATCACCTGTCCGGTGACATAGCTGGCATCGGTGGCAAGGAAGGCCACCATGGCCGCGATTTCCTGCGGCTCGCCTGCGCGGCGCAACGGAATCGAGTTGAGAAACGCCTGCGTGCGTTCCGGCCCCATCTTGGTGAAGTACTCCTCGAGCATTTCGGTGCGAATCGGCCCCGGCGCCACCGCATTGACGCGGATTCCGTTCGGTCCCTCCTCCTTGGCAAGGACACGGGTGAGCGCCTCCAGTCCTGCCTTCGACACGGTGTATGCGCCCAGACCGGCAGGCAGGCGCTGGGTCGCGTTCGAGGAAATGTTGATGATATGGCCGTGGCGCTTTTCCCGCATTTGCGGCAATACCGCGCGAATGAGATGAAACGGGGCAGACAGGTTCACCGCCAGTATCCGCTCCCACTGCTGCGCGTCCGTGTCGGCAATGCTCACGTTAGGCAGCGCGATGCCGGCGTTGTTCACCAGAACGTCCACACCACCGAATGCATCAACTGTCGACTTGACCAGCGCAGTGGCGTCCTCGGTGCGGGTCACATCGGCACGTACCGCGATGGCGTGGCCGCCCGCCGCGTGAATGCGCGCGGCCAGTGCATCCGCCTCGGCGCGGCGCTCCCGGTATGCGATGGCCAACCTGAAGCCCGCTTTCGCGAGCGCTTCGGCGATCGCCCGTCCGATGCCGCGCGAGCCGCCTGTCACGATTGCCGTGCGTGATTCCGTAGTCATCAAAGTTCCTCCCTCTGCTGATCGCGTTCTCAATACCTGCGCGGGCTGCCGTAGGACTCATCGAACAACGAGAACGGCGTCGTGCGGCCCACTAGGCTTTCGATCAGCATCAGTTCGAGGTCGTCGTGGTTCTTAAAAGGCGCGGGGACGATGCGCCTGCCCTTGTCGGGTTTCGCCAGCACGTAGCGCGGCGCGTCGTGGTGGACGGAAATTATCGTCTCGGAAATCGTCGGGTCGTCCGCCGCGGCGATGTCAGTCTCGCCGTAACAGGTGCAAACGTAAGTAAGGTCGGGTTCGGACTCGACGTACAGGCCGGTGCCGCGGATGCCAATGGTCGAAGTCGGGGCGGCGACGTAACGCGGTCCCTTGCCGAATACGGAGAGCAACGCGCCCGTGATCAAGCGTAACTGATTGACGAAAGTATCGTTGCCCTTCATTTCCAGCCGGCTGTCGGCATGCAGCAGAAAGGCATCCGAGCCCACCACGAATATCGCGCGCGCACGCTTGCCGGTTTCCACCGTGTCGTTCGGCCCGATGCGGGCGTCACGAGTGATGAGTTTGCCGTTGACCATCACCGGACCGGTCACATCGTAGATCGACTGTCCTTTCGCCAGCGGCTTGGGCACACGCCCGAGCACTTGCGCACCGGCAAAACGATTGCCGGACAACAGGCCTCCCGCCGCGAACAGGCCACCGGCAAGCGCGCGGACCAGGAATGCCCGCCGCTTCGCCTCGAGTTTTCGAATTTTCGTCTTTTGCATTGCGGCACCCGTTTGGCATACGCTATGGATAAACTCTAGCACGCTGACCCGCAGACAGGTGTAGCCGATGCGCCCCGCTACTTTGCAATCCCTGCAACAACGCCTCGCCGCAATTTCGGCGTTGTTGATGCTCTCGGCCATGGCGGCACATTCTGCCGACACCCGCTTCGGAGTGGACGCGGAGCTTGCGCACGACACCAATGTAAACCGCGCCGCCTACGCCAACGAGGCGCAAACCGATGAAATCCTCGCGGTGGAAGGTTATGCGGCACGCAGCTTCAAGGTTTCGAATCGAAGCGGGGTCGTCGTGCGCGGCGGGCTGCGGCTGCGCGAGCATCGCGAGTTCGACGACCTGAGCAACGTCGCCGCGCTGGGGCGCGTGGCCTACCGGTTCCAGCCTTCTCCGAGTTTCACCGGCGCGTGGATCGAGTTGGCCGGTACCGCCGAGGCGTTGCACTACAGCGACAGCGAACTGCGCGACGGCTACGTGCTGACCGGATCCGTTTCCGTCGGAAAATATCTCACCGACCGAATCCGCATCGGTGCAGGACTGGGGCTGGATGAACGCGAGGGCAAGGAAGGCGGCCTGTATGACCTGTCCACCCACAGGGCCTGGCTGACGCTCGATTATCGCGTCACCCCGGGAATCATCGTGTACGGCAGCACAACCTGGATCCAGGGCGACCATGTTTTTACCGCCAATGACCCTGCCACGCGGGGCCAGCTCAGTTCTTACGCCGACGTGACCACGACAGACCCGGCCTTCGCTGACGCTTTCGGCGGCGCGCCGGTCTGGGCGTACCGCATGGAAGCCACCACGATGCTGTTTGAAGCCGGCGTCAACATCCCGATCAGGAGCAACCAGGCACTCGATTTCGGCGCCAGTTGGTACAACTCCGAAGCAGACCAGGGCGGCGGCACGTACGATGGCGCCATTTACCGCATCGGCTATCTCTATCGCTTTCGCTGAATTGGCGAAGGGCGAGGAGTGAGAGTGATTAAGTGATTGAGTGATTGAGTGACTGGTTTCAATCACCTAATTGCTGAATCACCTAATCACCGATTCTTGGCCTCACGCCTCACACTAATGAATTTTCTCGCCCATCTCTATCTTTCCGACCCTAACGAAGAAGCATGGCTGGGCAGCCTGATGGGCGATTTCGTCAAGGGGCCGCTCGATGGCCGCTACGGAAGCGAGGTCACCCGCGCCATCGCCATGCACCGCAAGATCGACGTGTTCACCGACGCCCATCCGGTGGTGCTGCAAAGCAAATCACGGATGAGCGCTGAACGCAGGCGTTACGCGGGAATCATGGTGGACGTGTTCTACGACCACTTCCTCGCCAAGCACTGGCAGGATTTTCATGATGAGCCGCTGGCCGATTTCAGCGGCCGGGTTTACCGGGTGCTGGCGCGCTATCACGCGGTTCTTCCGGAACGGCTGCAAAACATGGCGCCAATGATGATGCAATGGGACTGGCTCGGTTCGTACGCCGATATCGGCGCCATTTACACAGCCCTGAACCGGATGGGTCAACGGCTGAAGCGCGAGAACCGCCTGATGAACTCTGCGGATGAGCTGGTCGCGAACTACGCACCACTGGAAACGGATTTCCGTGCGTTTCTTCCCGAAGTGCTGCGGTATGCACGTGGTCACAACACCCAGCCCGGCTTCCTGCAGCCGGACCTGCGGCGTTGATAGCGGCACAGTCGAGAGGAGCACGCCGGTGCAAACGATTCTACGAAATTTCCTCATCGCTGCGGCCTGGCTTTGCTGGGACGCGCCGTTCGTGCATGCCCAGCAGGGTCTGAATTTTTCCTTCGATTCGGTCGCACGTTTCGATGCTGCCGCGAACCTCAAGGCATTGTGGATGAAGGGCCAAGTCGCCGAGGGAGACCTGGACCGATTGCTGCGGTTTCTCCGGGAACATCCCCGTGACTTCGTCGAAAATGGCGGGCGCGTCGTTTTCGTCGTCGACGGAGGCGACGTCGTCGAAGCGACCCGAATCGGCCAATTCCTCAGGGATGCGCTGATCGAGGCCTGGCTTCCCGACGCTTCGCGTACACGCTGCGTCAGCGCGTGTTTCTTCATGTTCGTCAATGCGGTTTCCCGGATCGCCGTCGCCGATTCGGTCGGTGTCCACAGGCCGTATTTTGACGTCAAGCGCGTGGCGGGCGCGGACGCCGAGACGGTGCGGCTGCGTTACGAATCGCTGTTGCGCGAGGTGCGCGAATCGCTGGACGAGTTGCTGGTGCCGCGCGAGCTGACGGAGAAGATGCTGGGTACGCCGTGGAACGAAACCTACTGGCTTTCCCGGGCGGATCTCGATCGCCTGGGGGATACGCAGGCCTGGTTCGAGGATTTTTCCTCAGCCAAGTGCGGCGTCGAACCGCGCCTGAAGCAACGCCTGGAGAGCGCCATCGCAGCGGGATTCGAAGCTGAGGCTCAGGCCCTGCGAACTGAATTCGAAGGAGCCACGAAGTGCGCTGCGGAGCTGCGCAAGCGGCAGCGCCAGCAACTCATCGAGAAACTGGAGATCAATTCGGAAAGCGGTTAGACAATGGTATTACTGATTCAAAGCGGCGGACGCCGCTGCGCACACGGGGGCCTGTTCGAACGCGCATGTAGCCTGAAGCAGGCGCATATCCCGGATTTGTCCGGCGACACTACTTGAACATCGCCATGAGCAGAAAGTGCGTCGGCAGATAGATGAGCGCGGGAAACCCGATCATCAAGAGGCCCAGGTAGGCGATTGGGTGCACGCGTCTCTGCAGTCCGTTGTTGAAACCACGCACCCAGTTCACGTTTTCCTCCGGCTTGGTGAGCCAGTAGCTCAGCGGCAGCACCACCCAGGCAAGAATCGTCTGCGCGGCCAGGGCGCGGCTTTCATACCCGAGCCGGCTGATCATCCAGACCAGCAGGACCGGCAGAAATACGTGAAACAGCGATAGCGCGCGCAGATAAAGCGGCTTGCTCCGGTCGAACATGTAATCAGTCAGGCCGCTTACGCGCCTGCGGATTGCCAGTTGCACAAAGAAGCTCAGGTTCCAGAGGATCTCCGGCAGGAGGATCGCAAGCGTCATCATTCCCGCCAGCAGGCCGCTTTCCAGCCACAGCGCCGGCACCGTTCCGATCAGGGCGATATCCGAAAACCAAAGAAAATTGCCGGGGCCCCACTTCACCGCGTACACGGCCACGGTAACGGCGACAAACAACGTGTACGCGAGTTTGATCCAGAGCGGAATCACTTGCTTTATGTCCTTCGCCCGTCACTGTTCATTGTTCGCCACTCACCGTTTAGCTTTCGCCATCCGTTGCCCCTGCACCGGCGGCCGATGTTGCGCCCACGGGCGGGCCTGTTCGAACGCGCGTGAAGCCTGCAGCACGCGCATGTCGCGGTTGCGTCCGGCGACGATCTGCAGGCCGACCGGCAGTCCGGCGGGGGTGAAGCCGCAGGGACAGGTGGCCGCCGGCAGCCATGTCAGGTTGAATGGATAGCTGAAGCCGGCCCAGCGCAACCAGTCCCAATCATGCTGTTCCCAGTGAGCGGGAATCAGGCGCTCCGCCGGAAACGCGGCAACCGACAGCGTCGGCGTGAGCAGCAGATCGTAGCGCCCGAAGAACTCATGCACCTTGTCGTAATAAGCGAGCCTCTGGGCGTACGCCTTGCAGTAATCCACCGCGCTGTAGGTCATGCCGTGGCGGATGATCGCCACCAGCCCGGGATCCATCTTGTCGGCCCAGCGCTCGAGAAAGCCGCCATACATGCCGGCGATGTGCGATGCGAACAGGCAGTGTTCCGTTTCGATCGGATCACCCCATCCGGGATTGACTTCCTCGACTTTGCAGCCAAGTCCTTCGAAGGCACGAACCGCCACTTTCACCGGCTCGGCGACTTCCGCATCGACTCTGAGATAACCGAGATCCGGGCTGTACGCGATCTTCATGCCGGCGATGCCCTGGTCAAGATTCGCCAGGAAGTTTTCGGGCTCGGCAGCGATGCTGGTCATGTCGCGATCGTCGGGGCCCGCCATCGCCTGCAACATCAGCGCCGCGTCGGCGACTGTGCGCGTGATTGGCCCGACGTGGGAGATCAGCCCGTTGGCCGGCAATGGGTGATAAGGAACGCGTCCATGGGAGGGTTTGAGCCCGTACACACCGCAGAACGACGCCGGCATGCGGATCGAACCTGCGCCGTCCGAGCCCTGATGGATGGGGCCGATCCCCGCCGCTGCACACACCCCCGCGCCGGCACTCGATGCGCCTGCGTTCATGCCATGCTTCCACGGATTGTGGGTAATCCCGGTAAGCGGACTGCGGCTCACGCCGGTCCAGCCGAATTCCGATGTCGTGGTCTTGCCGATTGAAATCGCGCCGGCTGCGCGCAGCCGCGCAACGTGGACATGATCGAAGTCCGGAACGCGGTCGCTGAAGATGTGCGATCCCGCCATCGTCCGCACGCCCTTGGTGAAGGCGAGATCCTTGATGGTGGTCGGGATGCCATGCAGGCGGCCGAGCGTGGCGCCACGCATCACCGCGGCCTCCGCTTCCCGTGCCGCCGCCATCGCGGGATCGTAAGTCGGCGTGCAGATTGCGTTGAGCCCGGTGTTCAGTTTCCCGGCGCGCTCAACCGTGGCCTTCATTACCTCGACGGGCGAAAGCAGTCTCTCGCGGATCATTCGCGTCAGTTCAGTCGCGGGGGTAAAGCAAAGATCTTCGTCAGTCATATCCAGGAATCAGCACGGCTCGTTGGTTCGGGTTGCGATAACCTCATTCGAGCAAGTCCTGGTACTCGAGGTGCCGGCCGATGAAGCTTTTCGCGAACGGACAGATCGGCAGTACCTTCAGGTTCTGCGCGCGGGCATAATCGAGCGCGGTGCTGACGATCCGGCTTGCGAGGCCTCGGCCTTCTAGCTCCTCGGGCACCTCGGTATGGCCGATGATGATCTTGCCGCCGCCAAGCTGGTACTTCGAGTATGCAGTCTTGCTGTTCAGGGTGATTTCGAAGCGCTTGGCTGTCGTGTTGTGCACGACAGGAATTTCGGTGGGATCGGTCGTCATGGAAATATGATACAGGCGGCTCGGGTTCGGGTAACGATGCTTCTTTCCGGAATAAAATTTCCCAGGCTCGGCCGGATTCGAGGCTAGATGACGCCGGAGGCATGCAGTCGCGCGATTTCTTCCGGAGTCATTCCCAGCAGATCTTTGAATACCACCTGATTGTGTTCCCCGAGCAGCGGCGGCGGCAGCTGATATTCGACCGACGATTCGGAAAAACGCAGCGGGCTGGCGACGAAAGCGGCCTTGCCGGCGGCCGGGTCCGGCATTTCGACCCGCAATCCGCGGTGCTGTACCTGAGGATCCTCGAACACCTGCGCGATATCGTTGATGGGTGCGCAAGGCACGCCGGCCTCCGCAAGTCTTGGATTCCACCAGGACACCGGGTGCTGCAAAAACATCTCATCGAGGAGCGGCCTCAGCGCTTCACGGTTCTTGACTCGCGCCGAATTGACGGTAAAGCGCGGATCACTGACCAGGTCGGCCCTGCCCCCCGCTTCGCACAACTTGGCGAACTGGCCGTCGTTGCCCGCGGCGACCATCACATAACCGTCCTTGCACAGGAACACCTGCGAAGGCACCACACTCGGATGCACGCCGCCGTTGCGCTTGGCGATCACGCCCGCGCCCAGATAAGCGGACGCGATGTTCGCCATGGAGGCAACGCCTACGTCCAGCAATGACATGTCTATGTACTGTCCGCGGCCCGTTGCCTGCCGGTGATACAACGCCGAAACGACCGCAATCACCGCGTAGTGCGCGGTCATCAGGTCGATCACCGCGACGCCGACTCGTTGCGGGACGGTGCCTGGCATGTCCTCGGGCTCGCCAGTTACGCTCATCAGCCCGCTCAACGCCTGCGCGATCGGGTCGTAGCCGGGGCGCGCGGCGTAAGGGCCGGTCTGGCCAAAGCCGGTGATCGAGCAATACACGATGTCCGGGCGCGCTTCCTTGAGTTGCTGGTAGGCAAGCCCGTAGCGGAAAAGCGTGCCGGTCTTGAAATTCTCGATGAACACGTCGCAGGTCTCCGCCAGCTTGCACACCAGTTGCTGTCCTTCGCTGCGGGTGATGTCCACGGTGACCGATTTCTTGCCGCGGTTGGCACCGGCAAAATAAGTGGTCTCGATGGTGTCCCTGCCTTGCGCATCCTTGACGTAAGGCGGACCCCAGCCGCGCGTGTCATCACCCGCTCCGGGGCGCTCGATTTTGATCACTTCCGCGCCGAGATCGGCGAGCGTCTGGGTCGCCACCGGCCCCGCCAGTATGCGGGTCAGATCCAATACTCTTGTTCCCTTTAACGGACCGCTCATTTATTTCCCCAAGAGTTCAAAACGCAGCGCAGAAAATCACTTGGACCACAGAGGTTTCTTTCTGTACCCCCTTGAGGAGTACGCGGAAGAAAGGCAGGAAAATGGATGGCAACCGGATCGATGCGTTTCATTGGTTGACGACCGGCTGAAGCCACCGCTCCCGATTGTCCGTCGCATCCCCTGCGGAACCAGCTTTTCAAGCTTCCCGCAGCATAACGCGGACGCCGGTGGCCTTGGCGAGAGAAATCCGCGCAGTCTCCGGGGGAAAGGCTTGCCGGCAACATTTGCTCCGGAAGCCGACAGACGCAGGGGCGGCCGCGTCCCGATTGCCTTTCGAGTGAGACGTAAGATAGTGTGTAATCTACGATGGCTCCGGTATGTCCGCCTCGAGGAACTGTAGCGGGAAGACTTCCATGCCACGAAAGACCGCCCGTACCCCAATAGGAAATCCTAATGATGCACGCAGATTCTGGAAAAATACTGTCCCATCTGGCGCTGTCATGGCTACTGCCGCTCGTCCTGCCCGCTGCAGCGCAGAACCTTGCGCTGGAACTCGTTGCCGATGGCCTTACCGCTCCGATTCACGTAGAAGAACCCGGGGACGGCAGCGGACGAAAATTCATCGTGCAGCAGGACGGCGTCGTGCGGGTGCTGGGGGCAGACCATCGGCTCGCGCCTGAACCCTTTCTCGATCTCCGGCCGCGCATGCTGCCGATCGAACAGAATTTCGACGAGCGCGGCCTGCTTGGATTTGCGCTGCACCCGAATTTCGCCCACAACGGCCGTGTGTTCGCGACCTACTCCGCGCCGCTGCGCGCCGGCGCGCCGGAGAAGTGGAACTATACGCGCCGGGTTTCCGAATTCAGCGCGAAGCCAGGTGATCTTTCACAAATCGATGCCGCCTCGGAGCGCGTCCTGCTGGAAACCGATTGGCCCAGTCGCAAGCACAACGGCGGCGGTCTCGCTTTCGGCCCTGACGGCTATCTCTATATTGGCTTCGGCGACGGCGGTATATCGCACGGGATAGGCAAAGAGGTCGTCTGGGAAGCCTTCAACGTGCCGGCGGAGGCGCTGATCTGGGACGGCCTTGCCCAGGACAGGGAATCGCTGTTCGGAAAGATCCTGCGCATCGATGTCGATCGCGGATTCCCCGGCTACGCAATCCCGCACGACAACCCGTTTGCAGCCAGTCCGGGACGGCAGGAAATCTGGGCCTGGGGATTTCGAAATCCTTTTCGAATTGCGTTTGATCGCGACGACGGCAGCTTCCTTGTCACTGCGGTCGCCGAAACATTGTGGGAATCAGCCTATCGCGTGCAAGGTCCGGGCAACTACGGCTGGCCGCTGATGGAAGGGACACACTGCGTGGACAGGTTGCGTCCGCGTCAACCGCCCGCAAGCTGCCCGGATCGCGACGAGTCCGGCACACGAATAGAGCTGCCGGTCTTTGAGTATCCGAACATGCAGGCTTCGCATCCTGAAACCAAACTTGGCATTGCGGGAGTGGGAACGGCCATCACTGGCGCCAGAATGTATCGCGGCCGCGCGATTCCGGAACTCGCGGGCCGCCTTGTCGTTACCGACTGGAGCGCCACATTCAAGGAGCCGGCGGGGCAGATCTTCGTCGCCCAGCCCTCAGCCCGGGGCGGCGCGCTCTGGCCGTACACTCGCGTGCTGCAGATCGACAGCCGCATCATTGGACTTGCTGAAGACCGCGCCGGCGAACTCTACATCCTGACCAACGAGACTTTCGGACCCTACGGCACAACCGGCAAAGTATTCCGCCTTGTCGGTCGTCCATGAGAGGACTTGGAGGCTATGCCCTCCGTGTACCCCTCAAGGAGGTTCAGAAAAGAATCCTCCGTAGTTCAACTGCTTTTAGGAAACGTTAATCCGGTGTTGCGCCGGACATCTTTACGACCGGCCGCCACTTTTCCATTTCTTCCCGAACCAGCTTCGCAAAATCTTCCTGCGTACTGCTCTTCGGCTCGAATCCGACCTCAATCAGGCGCGCCTGCGCTTTCGGATCGTCGATGGCGGCCACGAGATCGCGCTGCAGACGCTCGACGACGGATCGCGGCGTACCCACCGGCACGAAAATGCCGAGCCAGGAGTGCGCGCTGTATCCGGGTAGCCCCGATTCGGCCACGGTCGGCACGTTCGGCAGAAGTGCAGAGCGCGTGTTCGACGCCACCGCGATCGCGCGCAGCTGGCCGGCGCGGATGTGCGGGAGCGCGGAGGCGATGCTGTCGAACATCACCTGCACCCGGCCGCCAATCAGATCGAGAATCGCCGGCGCGCTGCCGCGGTACGGCACGTGCAGCATGTCGATTCCGGCCATGTGCTTGAGCAGTTCGGCCTCCAGGTGCGAAACCGTGCCGCTGCCCTGTGAAGCGATATTAAGCTGCCCCGGGTTCTTCTTCGCCAGTTGAACCAGTTCTGGCACCGACTTCACCGGCACGTCGTTGTTCACGAGCAGCACGTGCGGCACGTTGGCGACCAGAGAAACCGGCGTGAGATCCTTCACCAGGTCGTAACCGAGCCTGGGATAGAGCGTGGCTGAAATCGCGTACACCGAGGCCGGTCCCATCAGCAGCGTATAGCCGTCGGGCGCCGCGCGCGCGGCGATTTCGGCGCCGACATTGCCGCCGGCACCAGCGCGGTTGTCGATGACCACCGATTGTCCGAGCTTCGCGCCCAGCCGCTCACCCACCAGCCGCGCCAGCAGGTCGGTCGCGCCCGCGGGCGTGAACGGCACGATCATTCGCACCGGGTGGTCGGGATACCCGGCGGCGCCGGCGGCGGACGCCGCCCCCACGAGCGCCAGAACAGCAATCACTATCCGGCCTTTGGCTAATTTCATCGGTGTATCCAGTGAACGTCTAACTCCATTCTCACCATGAAACGTGCAGTTCAACTCTCGCCACGAAACGTCCAGATCAACTCTCAACGCCGAGGACGCAGAGGATTCTTTTCTATACCCCCTTGAGGGGTGCGCGGAGGAAAGACAAGAGCAAAGAAATTGCTGGGTTAAGGTCCTTCCATTGGCTGACGATCCCCCACGGGAAGAATTGGCCGTACAGGTTCGTGGACAGTCACTTCGCTTTCAACCTCAACCCGCTCGTCCTCTCTTTTACTGTTCCTCCGCGTCCTCCGCGTCCTCTGCGTTCAGAGATTGTTCTTCGCAAGGATACAGCGAAGCCGATATCATGTCGCCACAGGGGGAGAAATGACCGTCAGAACGGAAGAAGCGGCGGCGGCGCTGGTGCGCGACCACGCGGCCAAACGCAAGATCGTGTCCTTCGCGCGCGACTACGACGCGACCGATCTGGAAAGCGCGTACGCGATTCAGGCGGCGTACGTGAAGCGGCTCGATGCCACCCACGGCCGGCGGGTCGGCTACAAGATCGGGCTGACGTCGAAGCGTATGCAGGAAATGTGCGGCGTCGATCATCCCAATTCGGGCGTGATATTCGAGAGCCGCTTGCATCGAAGCGGCGTCACGCTGTCGTTGGCGAAGCTGGTTCACCTCGGAATCGAATTCGAATGCTGCGCCCGGCTCGGGACTTCGTTGCCGCCGCGCGCCAGGCCTTACGAAATCAACGAAGTCGCTGCGGCGGTGGACGCGGTCTGCCCGGCCTTCGAAGTCATCGACGACCGCAATTCAGACTATCCGCTCGACCTGCTTTCGCTGGTGGCCGACAATTCCTGGAACGAAGGCAACGTGCTCGGGGAATTCAAGCGCACCTGGCCCGACCTCGGCACGGCGAAGAGCGTGCTGGAATGCAACGGCAAAGTGATCGACGAAGGCAAAGGTTCCGACGTGCTCGGACATCCCTTCGAGCCGCTGCGTTGGCTGGCCAATAACCTGGGCGCAAAGGGTGAAACGCTGAAGAAAGACGAGATCGTGCTGACCGGAAGTTGGGTAACAACGCGCTTCCCCAAGGCCGGGGAGCGTTACCGTTACACAATTGAGGGTGTTGGAGCCGTCGAGGTCTCGATTACCCCGTAAGTCGGCCCCGGGTGCTTGACAAGGAAAAATCCTGGTGCGATAAGAATTGGCCATAACAAGAACTCAAGAAGCCTGAAAATCCATACTTTGGAGGAGGACAATCATGTCACTACGCATCAACGACGAAGCCCCGAATTTCACCGCCGAAACCACGCAAGGCAGCATCAACTTCCATCAATGGATCGGGAATGGTTGGGCGATCCTGTTCTCCCATCCGAAAGATTTCACCCCGGTCTGCACCACCGAGCTGGGATACATGGCCGGCTTGCAGCCCGAGTTCGCGAAACGCAACTGCAAGATTATCGGCCTGAGCGTCGATCCGGTCACCAACCACGGCAAGTGGGCGGCGGACATTGAGGAAACCCAGGGCCACAAGGTTAACTACCCGATGATCGGCGATCCGGAACTGAAGGTGGCCAAACTGTACGACATGCTTCCCGCCGATGCCGGCGTCACATCGGAAGGCCGGACCGCCGCCAACAACGCGACGGTTCGCACCGTGTTCGTAGTCGGTCCGGACAAGAAGATCAAGCTCATGCTGATCTACCCGATGAGCACCGGCCGCAATTTCGACGAAGTGCTGCGCGTGCTGGATTCGATCCAGCTTACCGCGAAGCACACGGTCGCTACGCCGGTGAACTGGAAGCCGGGCCAGGACGTGATCATTCCCCCGTCGGTGTCTGACGAAGACGCGAAGAAGAAATTTCCCGGTGGCTGGAAGACGCTCAAACCCTATCTGCGTATCGTGCCGCAGCCAAAGTAGGCTGCATCACAAAAAGATCGCGGCACCCGCCGCGCTTTTTTTTGGCTGACTCGCGTCGGTGCCCACGCTCCTTTCGCCGAGGGTGAGGGCGACTTGGAAGCGGATATACCGACTTGCGTTCCCGGTGATTCAAGAAAAATCAATTCGCTGCCGGCGATGCTAACCTGTCGGTGATCAAATAGACGGCATTCAGGCCGTCGAAATCACGTTGGGCGTCTCAGTCGGCCGGCGTGCCATAATGAGTTGTGGAGTTCGACTGGGACGACAAGAAGGCCCGAACCAACGTGGCCAAACACGGCGTCACCTTTCACGAGGCGGCAAGTGTGTTTGGGGACCTGCTCGCCATGACGTTCCAAGACCCCGATCATTCGACCAGCGAGGACCGGTTCCTCACCTTTGGTCTGTCAATCAGCGGGCGTCTGCTGGCTGTCATTCACTCAGCCCGTGGGGCGTCCATTCGAATTATCAGTGCTCGCTCGGCTACGCGCCGGGAACGGAAAATCTATGAAGAAGGCTAAGTCACGTGTCGAAGATATTCGCGCAGAGTACAAGCGCTCGGAGCTTGGCGCTGGCGTACGCGGAAAGTTCTACGATCAGTATCAGAAAGGCCACAATCTGGTTCTTCTCAAGCCTGAGGTGGCAGCAATGTTTCCCACCGAAGAGGCTGTCAACGATGCTCTCCTCTCTTTGGTTCGCATTGTTCGCACGTCGAGACGCCCAACCCGGCGTTCGACCGGACGTGCAAAGAGCGCCGCGCGCCGGTCAACGTAGGCGTTGGGCGGCCAGTTTGTAGACAGTCGCTTGCGGTCGTCTAGTCAGGCGTGACGAACTGCATTCCGCTCAGCGACTTCTTGAACTCATTGAAAGGCGCATGGACCGTATTCCAAGAGGGCAACGACTTCATCGTTT
This sequence comes from uncultured Alcaligenaceae bacterium, assembly GCA_964650365.1. Lineage (GTDB taxonomy): Bacteria > Pseudomonadota > Gammaproteobacteria > Burkholderiales > JACQAP01 > JACQAP01. The sequence continues at coordinate 19,578 of CAZYTR010000033.1, forward strand.
CCACCCAGCGGGCGAGATTCGGGTATTTGTCGAACTTGATGCCGATCAATTCGCCAACGGTCAGCGGGCCGGCGCCGAAATAGTCGGCGATGGTGATTTCGTTGCCGCACAAGTGCCGGTTGCCGCCGCCCAACCAGTGGCTGTTGAGGACATCCAGCCAGAATGGCGCTTTGTCGCGGCCCCATTCCACCGTCGCGCGATTGACTTCTTCCGTTTGGCGCTTGTGATTCGGCAGGATCTGCGGGTAGATCAGGTGGTACCCATACTCGCGATAGAAACCGGTGTTGAGCCAATCCATCGCCTCGTTCACGCGGGCCCGTTTCTTGAGGTCCTTCGGATAAGCGGGTGAGTTGATCTTGTCTGCGAGGTACTTCAGGATCGCTGAGCATTCCGTGAGGTAGAATCCGTCGTCTTCCAGCACGGGGATCTGCTTGCTCCGATTGAGCTTGGCGAACGCTTCCTGCTGGCACTCGCCGGCAAAAACCTCTACGTCAATGATCTCCGCATCGAGCTTGTTTTCCGCAGCGAACAGGGTGATCGGGCGTGAGAAGACCGCGACCTTGTGGATATATAACTTCATCTAGGCCTCCCGATTTCAACGAGGCATATCGGCGCACGAATGCGCGAACCGCAGTCCATTCGAGAGCGCGCTCCACCGCTCTCAAGCACGACAGCGGGATTAGCATTGAGGCCGGAGCACCGCGAGGCCTCTCTTCCCGCGCGTTCAGCCTGCGCATACTACAGCCATTTCCTCTTGGCTCGGATAGCGAGCCCTGCACCTGCACCCCACCCAGCCGTCCTTGCGGGGAACCCAATGAAATGCTTGAAATGCCACGCAGATAGTTCTGCGGATTCTGCCTTCTGTGTGGAATGCGGCTCCAGGCTGACGCTGCAGTGCCCGAGTTGCGGGCAGCCGCTCGAGGCCCGCTTCAAATTCTGCAACAAGTGCGGCCACGATCTCTCCAAGCCGGTAGCCGCCCCCGAGCCGCCTCCCTCTCCCCCGCCCGCCCCCGCTGCCGCCTCCACCTCCACGCCCACTCCATCCCCCGAGGGTGACCGTCGCCAAGCCACGGCGCTGTTCAGTGATCTGTCCGGGTACACGGCGATGAACGAGCGACTGGACCCCGAAGAAGTGGCCGGGATCATGGCACGCATCAAAACCGAGGCCGTGAAGATCGTCGAGGCACATGGCGGCATCGTCAACCAATTCGTCGGCGACGAGGTGCTGGCCCTGTTCGGCATCCCCATCGCCCATACGGACGATCCCGTGCGGGCAGCGCGGGCGGCTTTGGCGTTGCACGAGATGATGCGTGGAATGAGCCCGGAGGTGGAGCCCCGTCTGGGCCGGGCGTTGCGGCTGCATACCGGCATCAACACCGGCCTGATCGTGACCAGCCTGCGAGACGATCGGGACGGCCGGATCGGCGTCACGGGCGACACCATCAACACCGGCGCGCGGCTCAAGTCCCTCGCCGAGGACGATACGATCCTACTCGGGCCGGAGACGCGCAAACTCGTGGCAGACGAGTTCGAGACCGAGCCCCTCGAGCCGGTGGCGCTCAAGGGCAAGGCGGAACAGCTCACGCCGTACCGGCTGGTTGCTGAACGGGCCACGCCCGCCACGGCATCGCAATCCTTCATCGGACGCCGGGCGGAAATCCGCCAGTTCACCGCCATTGTCGAGGGATGCCTGGAATCGGTCCGGGGCCAGGCCGTCTACGTCCGCGCCGACGTGGGCGTCGGCAAATCGAGGCTGGTGGATGAGTTCCACACCATCGCCTCAGCCCGCGGGTTTGCCTGCCATAAGGGGCTGGTGCTCGATTTCGGCGCGGCCAAGGGCTACGATGCCATCCGCAGCGTGGTGGGCAGCCTGTTGAATCTTCCCGCGGGAGCTTCCGAGGACGTTCGCCGGGAAGCGGTCGCACGTGCGCTGGCTGACGGGAGCGTGGACGAGCCACAGGTGCTGTTCCTCAACGACCTGCTGGATCTTCCCCAACCGGCGGAGCTGCGCCCGATCTACGACGCCATGGACAACGAGGCCCGCAACCGGGGTAAGCGCGAGACGGTTTGCGAGCTGCTCAGGCGCACCAGCGCTACTCGGCCGGTCATGGTCGGGATCGAGAATATCCAGTGGGCCGACGGCGTCACGCTGGCGCATCTGACCGCGCTCGTCGCGACCGTGGCCGAGGTGCGAGCGCTGCTAATCATGACCTCGCGCCTGGAGGGCGATCCTCTGGACCAGGCGTGGCGAGCCGCCAGTCACGGCAGCCCGTTGTCGACCATCGACCTGGCCCCGTTGCGCACCGAGGAGGCGCTCGATCTGGCGCGGCAGTACATGGACGTCAGCGCGCAAATTGCCCAACGCTGCGTCGAGCGGGCCGCGGGGAACCCCCTGTTCCTGGTGCAGCTGTTGCGCACCGCCGAAGAATCCTCCGAGGACAGCGTGCCCGGCTCCGTGCAAAGCCTGGTGCTGGCGCGGGTAGACCGGCTTCCCGCCGACGACCGGCAGGCCATCCAGACCGCTTCCATCTTCGGCCAGCAATTTTCCCTCGCTGCCCTGCGGGCCTTGCTCGGCAGTCCCGAGTACAGGTGCGACAAGTTGGTCGCCCATTTGCTCGTGCGGCCCGAGGGCGAACGCTACCTGTTCGCACATGCGCTGATCCAGGAAGGGGTTTACGGCTCCCTGCTCTTAGCACGGCGCGCAGAATTGCATCGCCGAGCGGCCGAATGGTTCGCCGGAAGCGACCTCCCGTTGCGCGCGGAACATCTCGACCGGGCCAAAGACCACGCGGCACCTCAGGCCTTTCTGGAGGCGGCACGGGATCAGGCGGCGGGGTTCCGGTACGAGCGGGCACTTGCGCTTGTCGAGCGCGGACTCGCGCTAGATGCCAAGCCCGCTGTGCGGTTCGACCTCACGTGTTATGCGGGAGAGCTGCGCCGCAAGCTGGGCCGCAATCCCGAGTCCATCGAGGCCTACCGCGAAGCCGAACGTCTGGCGGACGACGACATCCAACGCTGCCGGGCCTGGATCGGCCAGGGCGAGGGGATGCGGCTGATCGACCAATATCAGGACGCCCTGGCGCTGTTGGACAAGGCCGAGAAATCTGCCACCGAGAACCATTTGGCCGCGGAACTGGCGCAACTCCACTACCTGCGTGGCAACCTTTACTTTCCGCTTGGCGATCTCGACGGCTGCCTGCGAGAGCATGGCGCAGCGCTGATATGGGCACGCGAGGCGGGTAACCCCGAGGCCGAGGCGCGCTCCCTGGGCGGGCTGGGCGACGCGCACTATCTTGGCGGTCGGATGAGAACCGCATACGACAGCTTCCGGCGCTGCGTCGATCTGTGCCGCCAACACGGACTTAGCCAGGTCGAGGTCGCCAACCTTCCCATGGTCGGTTGGAGCGGGATTTACATCGATGCGTTGGACCGAGCGCTGGAGACCGCCGCGGCGGCTGCCGTCACGGCGCGAAAGAGCAGCCATTATCGCGCCGAATCGCAGGCTCGAAGCCTGACCGGATTCATCAAGATGGAGATGGGCGCTTTCGCCGATGCCAGGGAGCAGATGAACCTGGCCCTGGCCCTGTCGCGCAAGCTCAAGGCAGGACGATTCGAGGCGCATTACCTTTGCGATCTCGCAAAGCTTGCCGAAGCGGAGGGGAACTACGCCGACGCGTCGAATTTCGTCGAGCAGGCTTTGAGTATCTGCCGCGAAACCGGGATGAACTACATCGGCCCCACGGTCCTGGGATGCCATGCCCGCATGGCCGGCGATCCGGAGACGCGTAGACGCGCCCTGGACGAAGGGGAAAGCATCCTTCGCAAGGGATGCGTGAGCCACAACTACTTTTGGTTTCATCGCGACGCCATGGAGACTTGCCTGAACACGGGCGATTGGGCCGCCGTGGAGCGCTACGCAGCCGCGTTGGAGGACTACACCCGGCCGGAGCCGTTACCTTGGTCCGACTTCTTCATCGCGCGCGGGCGGGCCCTGGCAACTTTCGGCCGAGGACTGGGGGACGATACCTTCAGTGCAAAGCTGCGCAACCTGTCTGCCGAGGCCAACCGCCTGGGGCTCAAGCTGGCGGCGCGGCGGCTCGACGACGCGTTGCGCGCGACGTGAAGATGTGGTTCTCTGCAGGTGGCCGCGCAACTTCGGCGTGCAGCGGACGCGCCGATCAGCGTCATCCTTCTTCGCCAGCGAATATTACGGGGCCTGCATAAATGCATAAGGAAAATACAATTCTGCAAACCTGGCCCAGCTACGTGTTGCAACTTTGTGTTGGGCATCACTGCAGCTTCGCATCGGCTGGCGGATTGAATTTCCTGTCATCATTACGTTGCCACGCCTTTTTAACCTGTCAAGGTCCTCCGGTGGAGATCCAATGAACGATAACGACGTCGTCATCGAAGCCTGGAACACGGTTCTGTTCGACAAGTTCGTCCGCTTCAAGCACCTGCTGATTTCAGGCCTCGCCGGCCACAGCAACGAGCTGTTCTCGCGGGGCCTGCACCCGAAAGGCGCGCGCGTGCTCGACGTCGGCTGCGGTTTCGGCGACAGCACCTTGCGGATCGCCAATGCTGTAGGCCCGTCGGGTCAGGCCGTAGGGGTTGATTGCGCCGAGAATTTTATCCGCACGGCGGAGCAGGAAGCGAAATCAGCCGGCGTTCGCAATGCGTCGTTTTTCGTGGCCGATGTACAGACCGACGATTTGCGCGGCCCCTACGACCATGCCTTCGCCCGCTTCGGGACCATGTTTTTCATGATGCCGGGAGCCGCCATGCGCACCATCCGCAAGGCGCTGAAACCCGGCGGTACGTTCACGCAAGTCGTCTGGCGAAAGCGCGAGGACAACCCCTGGCTGCATGAGGCGGAACTTCGCGTCCGCGAGATTGTACCGGTGGTGTCGCACGAAGACACCGACGAAGTGCATTGCGGCCCGGGTCCCTTCTCCATGTCCGGCCCCGATATGGTCAGCGCGATGCTGAAATCCGCCGGTTTCAAGGGCATCACCTTCGAGCGCTTCGATACCGACATCTGCATCGGCCGCAATCTGGAAGATGCGGTTGAATTTGCCATGGCGCTGGGGCCGGCAGGAGAGATCATCCGGCTTGCGGGCGCGGAAGGTGAAAAGCGCAAGCCGCAGGTGGTGGCCGCGCTGCGCGATACTCTCTCTCGCTATGCGCGTGCCGATGGGGTCTGGGCCCCGTCGAGCACCTGGTTCATCAGCGCCCGCAATCCCGTGGCATGAAACTGCACTGCTGATTCAACACCCAACGCAGAGGCGCAGAGAACACAGAGGACGCAGAGAAAAACGAAACAAAGAATGATAGGACGGAAAACAGTCGTAATAGTTACAGGAGTGGCCAAAGTCTTGATCACGGCCGCTTCTGTTCTTACCCCTCATTTGCACTTCTCTGCGTCCTCTGTGTTCTCTGCGCCTCTGCGTTGGGTGTAAATTCCTTATTGCGCCTTGATCCACGTCTCGCTGAAAGCGAGAAACGCGGTGGTGCTCTTGCGTCCGGCCCAGTCGCGCGGGAACGGCTTGCCGGCGACACTCTTGCCGTTGATGGTTGCTCTGACTATGGAGGTTTCGAGAAAAAGCGAGAACATCTCGTGCGCGCCGGTGGCGGACTGTTCCTTCATGAACTCCACCATGAAGGGCGTGGAGAGCTGCTCCCAGGTCAGGCTCACCTGCCCTATCGCGCTCCTGAACCACTCGGTGTGCGAACTGTGACCATCGCCTCCCACCATGAAATCCCAGGCCGGTTTCATCTGTAGGTAGGCAAGACCCTTCACGCCCTTGAATGCGCCGAAGTGAGAAACGAAACCCTTCTTCAGGTATTCCGCGAGCGGCTCGTTGTCGGTGAGGCAAACGTTGGGCTTCTCCGGATTCCTGCCTTCTCCGTGCGGATCCAGCAGCATGAAAGCGGCGTGGCCCTTGCCGTGGGGCGAGGTGACCACACGGAAGAAGCTGATCAGCGTGACGAAAGGTCCGTCAGCCGTCTCCTTGAGATACATTCCGGGGTTCTCCCCGGACCAGTCCACTTTGTTGGGATTGAATGGTGGTCGCGCCATTGGGTTTTCTCCTCATTTAGTTCACTGTCGAAAGCAAAATCTACGGCGACTACCGTGACTCGTGAAGAGCGAAGCTACAGCCTTATTGCGACAGTCACGACAGTCACGTTAGTCACGCATTCTCGGTCTTGAAGTCCGCCGGCATCACGATCTCGATCAACTCCAAGTCATCACTGTGCCCCAATTCGGTGTGCTCGATCCCCGGCGGCTGGTGCACGCAAGAGCCGGCTTTGAGCGTGACTTCCCCGACGCCTTGGTAGTGGAACTTCACCCAGCCCTTGAGCACATACACCATCTGAAACTGGACTTCGTGGTGATGGCGTTCCGGCTTCGCATGTGTCCCCGGCTTGGCACGGATGACGTGCGCAAGCGCCAGGCCATTGGTCGCATCACGAATGCCGAGATCGCGGTACTGGAAGAACGGCCGCAATCCGTCGTCCGCGAATTTGCTGCTCCCGGCATGGCTTACCGAAAATTTGAATGCGTGTTTCATGGCTACCCTGCTCCGTTAGGGACTGCTGCGTAGGGAAACGCCGATCAAAATTTTACCGAACAATTACTGCGACAGAACACGTTCACACCAGCGCGCGGTGCTCAATACGCTGGCGTCGGCACCGGGACGGCCGACGATCTGG